>DUGE01000025.1 GCA_013331595.1 Microcaldota archaeon
AAGCTCGATAATGCTGGGAATGGGAGAGCAGGACGAAAGCGTTTTGAAAACCATGGACGACTTGCGCGCGGCACAATGCGACTTCATCACGTTCGGCCAGTACCTGCGCCCAACCGAACGCGAGCTTCCGGTCTTCGAATACGTCGCGCCCGAAAAATTCGGGTGGTTTAAAGAAAGGGCGCTGGAAAAAGGATTCCTCTACTGCGCGTCGGGGCCGTTCGTGCGGAGCTCTTACCGGGCGGGGGAATTGTTCGTGAAAGCGCTGAAAGAAAAAACTGCAGTGCAGGAAAACGGGAAAGTGGAAAGCCAAGCTAAAGGGATGGTGGTTGCAAGTGCCTGAAACGAAAATAGGTTTTGAAATCGAGAAACTGGAAATAATGGATTTGGACGGGAATGCGGATGCTTCGCTCGAGCCAAAGCTTTCCGGCGACACGCTCAAGCAAATGTACGAGAAAATGGTTTTGACGCGCGCTTTCGACAAGAAGGCATTCAACCTGCAGAGGCAAGGCCGAAGTTATACCGTCGCGCAAGTGGAAGGGCAGGAGGCCTGCCAAGTGGGCAGCGTTTTTGCACTCGACATGAGCACAGACTGGATTTTCCCCACCTACCGCGAGCACGGGGCGATGATTTGCGCGGGAATGCCTTTGGAAAGGATGTTCGCTTATTGGATGGGAAGCGAGGAGGGACTGCGCACGGAAAAAAACATTTACCCCCTCACTATTGCGATTGCAACCCACTTGATTCACGCCGCGGGAATGGGGCTCGCGTTCAAAAACACAGGCAAGAAAGGCGTGACCATGCCGTTCTTCGGCGACGGGGCGACAAGCGAAGGGGACACGATGGAAGCGTTGAATTTCGCAGGCGTGTTCAAAAGCCAGACGGTCTTCCTGTGCGAAAACAATTATTACGCCATTTCCGTGCCGTTTAAACTACAGACTGCCGCCAAAAGCATTGCGCAGAAGGCAATCGCGTTCGGGATGGACGGAATTCAGGTGGACGGGAACGACGCGTTGGCAGTCTACTCCGCATGCAAACAGGCAGCTGAAAAAGCAAGGAAAGGCGACGGGCCGACGCTAATAGAATGCCTCACTTATCGGTTCGGCGCGCACAGCACTGCCGACGATCCTTCAAAATACAGGCCTGCGGGCGAAGCTGAAGAATGGAAAAAGAAAGACCCGGTTCCGCGCTTTGAAAAATACTTGGCGAAAAAAGGGTTGTGGAACGGGGATTGCGGCAAGAAAACCTGGGACGACGCAACTGCAAAAGTGGAAGACGCGGTAGTCAAAGCCGAGGAGATAATAAAACAATTGAACCCGCGGGACTTGCTGAAAAATGTCTGGGCTGGAGAACGACCAGCGCAATCGCTGGAACAGCAGGAAATGCTTGAAGAATTCTTGAAAGACGGGATTTGATTTTTGAAATTATGAAGTTGAAACGGCGCACGCAATTGGCTTAAGGCCCTCAGGTTGGAAACGAAAAATAAACGCAAATAAATAAAACAAAAACAAGCGAAACAAAATGAAAAGTTGAAAAGCATTTTTTCAACAAAAGGAATTTTCAAGCAACTGCACACGCAAGAAATTTCCAAACATTAAGGACGCAAGAAAAGGTTTTGAAATGGCAACGCAAAAAATGACGGTGATTCAGGCGATTACGGACGCCATAGCGGTTGAAATGGCCCGCGACCCGAAGGTCGTAGTCCTGGGCGAGGACGTGGGCATTAACGGAGGCGTGTTCCGCGCTACGGACGGGCTTTTGCAAAAGTACGGCCCCGGCCGCGTGATGGACACCCCGCTCGCCGAAAGCGGCATCATCGGCTTCAGCGTCGGCCTTGCAGCAGGCGGGTTAAGGCCCATTGCTGAAGTGCAGTTCGACGGGTTTACCTACATCATGTTCCACCAGTTGAAGTACCACGCTTCGGAATTGCTCTACAAAACCCGCGGGAAAATCCCCGTTCCGCTTGTACTTCGCGCGCCATACGGCGGCGGAATAAGGGCTTTGGAATTTCACTCCGAGGCAGTTGAAGCATTCTTCTGCCACATGCCAGGACTGAAAGTCGTTTGCCCTTCCAATCCGTACGACGCAAAGGGAATGCTTATTGCTTCAATCCGCGACCCGGGCCCTGTCGTCTTCCTTGAGCCGAAGAGAATTTACCGCGCCGTCAAGGGCGAGGTACCCGAGGAAGATTACACGGTGCCTTTGGGTAAGGCGGCCATTGCCCGTGAGGGAAGCGACGTTACGGTAATCGCTTGGGGTGCCCCAGTCCACCAAGCTCTCGAGGCAGCTGAAATCGTTAAAGACAAGGCGAGCGTTGAGGTCGTTGATTTGCGCACTCTCAACCCGCTTGACGAGGAAACCTTGTTGAACTCAGTGCGCAAGACTGGAAGGGCGATTGTAGTGCAGGAAGCGCCGGGCACCGGCGGGTTCGGCTCGGAAATCGCCGCGCTAATCCAGGAAAAAGCCTTGCTCGAGCTAAAGGCGCCAGTGATGCGCTTGACCGGGTTCGACATTCCCACGCCCTTGGCGCGCATGGAAGATTATCACGTTCCCAATCCAAAGCGCATCGCAAAATACGTCGACAAAATCATGTCGTTCTGATTTCTTGCTTAAAGTTAAGTTTATTTTTTGAAGCGCATTTACAATTAAGTGATTAAAATGGACTTTGAAGGTAAAACTTGCGGCATTTGCAACAAAGGAAAAATGCATTCTATTCGCGATGAAATCACTAAAGGCAGTTATGTCGAAGCGCTCAAGTGCGATTACTGCAAAGCAGTAAGCTTCACAGCGGAAAACATGAAAAAAATCGAAAGCATGGATGGGGCTTGAATGTTTCTATTCAAATTCCCTGACGTTGGGGAAGGCATTCAGGAAGGCACGGTAGTGCGCGTCATAGTCAAGGAAGGCCAGGCAGTCAAGGGAGACGAACCCATGTTCGAAGTGGAAACAGACAAGGCGGTTGTGGAACTCCCAGCCCCGCAAACGGGGATAATACTCAAGGTTTACGTCCACCAGGGCGACGTCATCAAAGTCGGGCAGACGATAATCGCCATTGGCACGCAGGGCGAGAAAGCTCCTGAAAAGCCCGACGAAGGCCCGGCGCAAGCCCCGCACGTCGAAAAACCCATTTCACCCGGAGAGAAAGACAAGCCGCTAGTAACAGCAGTGCCTTCAGCAGGCGGAAAAACTGAAGTGCACGTTCTTGCCACTCCTGCCGTACGCGCATTGGCACAAAAACTTGGCGTTGACCTAGAAAAAGTTTCAGGAACAGGGCCAAGCGGGCGGATTATGCCTGACGACGTGGAAAAAGCGTCTAAAGCACCCAAACAGACGACCACAACAACGCCTGCGCCAGCGAGTGCAAAAGAAATGACTTTTGATGGGCCTGTTGACATAAAGCCTTTGACAACAATGCGCAGGGCTATTACGGACAGGATGACCAAGTGGCTTTCCATACCGCAGGCTGGAGTTTCCGAGGACATTGACATGACGCGGCTTTACGAACTGCGCGAGCGCATGAAGAAAGAAAAGCCCGACCTCAAGCTCACCTACCTCGCTTTCATCGTCAAGGCAATAGCAAAAACGCTTGAAAAACACCCGATGCTTAACGCTTCGTTCATTTCCGAAGCGCAGGGAATCGCCTACAAGAAATACTACAGCATCGGAATAGCGACGGACACCGATCACGGCCTTGTTGTGCCAGTAGTCAAGAAAGCGGACGAAAAGAAAATCTCGGAAATCGCAAGAGAAATCGAAACCCTTGCAAGCACGGCACGGGAAAGGAAAATCCACTTGGACGACCTCCGCGGCGGTACTTTCACGATCACTAACGTAGGCAGTCTGGGTGGCGTTGCAACGGCGCCTGTAATCAACTTCCCTGAAAGCGGGATTATGGCGTTGAACAAAATGCGCGACACTCCCGCAGTGTTCGAGGGCAAGATAACCTCGCGCAAAATCATGCGCGTGGACTTGGGCTTCGACCACAGGATTCTCGACGGCGCTGATGCCGTAAGGTTCCTCATCGACTTCAAGGAATTGATGGAAAACCCGGAAAAGCTAATGGATTATTTTTGATTGAAAAACGGTGAAACGAACATATGGTTGTTGGAGACATTCCTGACGCTGCGGACGTTGTGGTAATCGGAGCAGGGCCTGGCGGATACGTGGCGGCAATACGCGCTGCCCAGCTGGGCAAGGACGTGATGCTTGTCGAGAAAGACAAGCTTGGAGGATTGTGCTTGAATTACGGCTGCATCCCATCCAAGAGCTTGATTCACACTGCGGACTTGGTCGAGCTTTTTTCCATGAAGCACGACAACGGCATTTCCGTTTCAGGCGTTTCATTCGACCCGGCGCAAATGAACGACTGGCGCGAGCGCGTAATCAAAAAACTGCGCGACGGAATCGCGTTCCTCATGGAGAAAAACGGGGTTACGGTTAAAACGGGCGAGGCTTTCTTCGAAAGCTCGACGCGCGTGGGCATCCGCACCGAACACGGCGTTGAATTGGTCGACTTCAAGAACGCCGTAATCGCCACTGGCTCCCGCCCGCGGGAAGTGAAAGAGCTCCCTTTCGACGGCCAGATTATCATAAGCTCGAAGGAAGCGCTTGAACTGCGGAAAATACCCGAAAGCCTTTTGGTCGTAGGCGGGGGGTACGTGGGAATCGAAATGGGCGGAATGTACGCGAAGCTCGGAAGCAAGGTCACCATCGCCGAAGCACTGCCTTCAATCCTGGCGCAGGCAGATGCAGACGTGGTTTCACTCATGCGCAAGCAGCTTCAGGCAATGAACGTCAAGGTTTTGGAAAACGCCAAGCAAACTTCATTCTCTAAAACAAGCGACGGGAAGGCAACCGTAAAATACTCAATCAATGGTGCCGAGGAAACCGTCCAGGCGGACAAGATACTCATCTGCATAGGCCACGCTCCGGTCACGCAAGGCCTGGGGCTGGATAAAACGAAAGTCGAGCTTGACAAGTGGGGTTTCATTAAGGTAAACGAGCGCCTCCAGACGACTGATGCCGCAATTTACGCGGTGGGCGACGTTGCCGGACAACCGATGCTTGCTCATAAGGCGTTCATGCAAGGCAAGATTGCGGCCGGGGCAATCGCAGGAGAAAATGTGGCCTATAGCGACAGGGTTGTGCCGAGCGCGGTTTACTCCGACCCGGAAATAGCGAGCGTGGGCTTGAGCGAGCGCAAGGCGAAGGAACTGCTGCAGGACAACATCCTAGTCGGAAAATTCCCCCTGGCTGCGAGTGGCCGGGCGCTGACAATGGACAAGCGGTACGGGTTCGCGAAAGTAATCGCAAAGAAAGACACTCACGAGATAGTGGGCGTTACGGTGGTTGGGCCGAGCGCAAGCGACATCATCAGCGAGGCGGCGCTTGCGATGCAGCTGGGCGCTTTGCTGGAAGACGTTGCAGGCACGATCCACCCGCACCCGACGTTGAGCGAAGCCCTCAGTGAAGCGGCTGAAGACGCTCTTGGAAAAGCGATTCACGTCTGAAGCCCGAGGCAAACATATTTATTCTACTTTTTCTACTTATTCTACTAGGTGGAAAACATGGAGTATGCGAGCGTAAAAGTTTTCAAAACCACTTTAAAGAAAGCCAAGAGACTGAAGGGAAAGCTTATGCAGGAAGAGGGCGAAAGGACGAGCGACGCCGAGGTTTTCGACAGGGCGTTGAACGTGGCTCAGAAGTATGAGAACGACTTTTTGCATTCTACTAAAGGCAATTGGCAAGAGCTGAAGAAATTTGCAGGATCCTGGAAAATGAGCGACAGGGAAGCGCAAGAGCTCATAGATGAAATTTACGAGAGGCGAAAATCTTGGAGAAGGTTTGTTTAGATACGAACGTAATCATCCAATTCATGAAAAACGACGGGCAAGTCGTTTCCAGGCTAGAAGACCTGGCTAAAACGCACGTTTTGGTCACAACCGTATTGAATTCGTTCGAGCTTTACGGCGGCATTTACCGAAAGAATGCACACAGGGAGGAAAAGGATGCCGAGCAAATTTTGGAAAAGATGGAAGTCATTGAGTTTGCGAAGGAAGACTCAAAACCAGCAGCGAAAATATTTTCAGACTTGATAAGGCAAGGGAAGGAAAGCTCGCCTGAAGATTCAATAATAGCTGCGCTGTGCTTGAAAAACAAGTGCAAGCTTTTTACGTTAAACCGGAAGCACTTCGAAAAAATCCCCGGATTGCAGATAGTCTAAGCATCAAGCAGGCATGGCGAAGAGGGTTTAGGAAAAGCGATTCACGTTTGAAATTCTTGAAGAGGGCGTGGTTTCATGGAAAAATACCCGGGCTTGCCTTGGAGTACGTCAATTGCCATTGCATTAATCCTATCACTAGGTTTTGTGCCGCTCTCACTCCTTTTCCTTCCACTATCAGTTTCATCCATAATGCTTGCATCAGTGTTTTTTGTCCTAGCCGCCCTTTTCCTGAGATTCACGCCGAACAAAGTAATGAGAAAAGGCGACAACATAGAGACGTTCATCAAAAAACACCGCTTTAGCAAAGCCGATTCAAAGGACGTGAAAAAAATTGAGACGGAAGAATTTACTTACAAGCTGGCCTTTGAAGAAAGTGGAAATTACAATAACGCCAAAATCCATTTCGGTTCGCTTTTGGAAACCCCAACGAAAAAAGAAATACGCATTGGAGGCAAAGGGAAAAATAATTTAACTGCTTTCGAAGTGATTGCGGTTGAGGCAAAAAGGCCTTTTCCGCCAATGCAATTTTTTAGGGACGTCCCAATCATAAGCCAAGCAATCTACTTGAAAGAATTGGGGAGCGGAATGGAAGTAACCGCCCTTACGGACTCTAGTGGCACAAAATGGAAAATCATAGCTGAACCTCAGGAAAACGCAATAATAATACGGGAATCTTTGAAAGATTTTCTTGCCGCTTGCTCGCAGGCAAATGTATTTAGAGTCATAATGGCAGGCAAATACATCTTCGCAGTAATAAACGACCTGGATTTGTTCGAAAAAGACATCGAGCGCATCTTGGACAGGGCAAAGGCGGACATCGCGTGAAGATTCTATTCGCTCTAGGCATGGCGCCGGCAAGGTGGAAAACCCGTTTGTGAAAGAAATAAAAGCACCATTTGAGTCTTCAGTTTGTGAGGTTTGCTTATGCCGCGGACAAAACCTGTTGACGAAAAACACTCGCTCCGGGAGGAAGGCTGGAAAAGCGCCTTGGTTTGGGGCGCCGTATTTTTCCTCCTCCTGTCCGCGCTGCTGTACGCCAGAAGGATAGACTACAACTTGTTCATATTAAACAAGGCAATTGCTGGAACAGCGGTTTTTCTCATTGGAATGTCGTTTGCCATCGGCCCGCTCTGCAGGTTTCGGGCCTCGTTCTGGGTTCCAAGGCTGCACTGGCGCAAGTACTTCGGCGTTTCCGGTTTCATGGCCGCATCGCTGCACGCCTTCCTCTCGCTGGTAATGCTGACGCCCGCCTACTACCCTTCCGTGTTTGCGGAGTCGGGAAAACTCAATTCGACTGGCGAAATGGCTTTGCTTTTCGGAATCCTGTCGTTCCTGACGTTTGCAGTGGTTTCCGTAACCTCCTTGCCTGAAGTGGAAAGAAACTTGCACCCGAAGCAATGGAAATTCATTCAAAGGGTCGGTTACGGCGCTTACTTCCTGGTTGCACTACACCTTCTCCTTATCAAATGGCGCGGGTGGTTCGACCCGGCAAACTGGCTGCACGGCCTTCCTCCAGGCAGCCTGGTTAGCTTCCTGTTCCTGCTTTTCGTTTTCGCCATCCGCATTGCCGTAATGCTCCTGCCTCCAGTAGAAGTCCGGAAAAAGGCCACAGCTAGGAACAAAGCGATTCACGTTTAAATTGCGCATACGCACAAAGATGTCCATGAAACAATTCAATCCTGCAGATTGGCACCGTTTCGGCGAATGGCCGGGAATCCTTATTCTTGATTTGTGCTCCTGGTACTCGCCGGTTTCAAGCTTGCGCTTCAAGGAATTGGTTGGCTTCGGGCAGGAAACACTTGTAACCGTGGACAAGGACAAGACGGAATACCTCTATTTTTCCAAGCGGTTCATGCAAAAACTAGAAAACTGGCTTGACGAAAAACTTTCGACACGCCACGGGCAAGAGCAACTCCTCACACTATTGAAAACGTTTCTCACCGAGCAAAAAAAGGCGCTTTCAGGGCTTTCCAAGCTCGACGAGATAGAATGGCACAACTTGGATAACGAATCGCTGGCATTGCACTATCAGGAAGGTTTGAAGCTAATCCAAAGAATCACGCCCTACGACCAGCTGCCGTTCATCGGCGACTCTCTCGCCACAAGAAAGCTTGAAGAATACTTGAAAAAGGAATTGAAAAAACAAGGGCGGGAAAACGAGGTGGCCAAATGCATGGAGATTGCGGCCACGCCACGGCTTTTCACATTCACACAAAGGGAAGAGGAGGCATTGCTGAAAACCGCTTTGGAAATACTAGACTCACACAAAACAGGTTCCCTGAACATTATGCCGGGCGAAGTTTTGAAAAAATTCCATCCGCAGGCCAGCAGGCTGGTGGAAGGATTCGGCTGGATGCCCGTCTTTCACTTTAACAAACCGTGGAACGAGCAAGATTACGCGGAAGAATTATCCGAAACCCTCCGTGACGGGCGGACAGCCTTAGAAAAGAAATTCAATATGCTTACAAGCCTTCCGAAACGGGTTGAGGGAGAATGGAATAAGGAAAGCGATGGCTTCGAGCCGAGCTTGCTTCCGGAAATAATGCAGTACTTTGTTTTCGACAGGAACGAGGAAGAGCTTACGCTCAGCTACGGGCACGCGAAACTGGCCAAATGCTATGCTGAAATGGCAAAACGCCTTGGGATTGCGATTGAGCAAATGCGGCGTCTTAGGGAAGACGAGGTAAGGAGCTTTTTGACAAGCGGAGAAAACCCGGCCAAACTGGTGAATGAAAGGATGGCTCACGGCGCCGGGTTTTACGTGAACGAAAGCGGATATGCAATGCTTGATGAGAACGAATTTCAATCGATGTTTGAAGTCCATGAGAAAACCACGGCCTCCAAGGAAGGCGTTGAGAAAACGAAGGTTTTGAGGGGCATTACCGCTTCAGGAGGCAAGGCAAGCGGCATTGTTCACGTTATCGACAGGCTCGAGGAAATCCACAATTTCAAGTCCGGGGAAATACTCGTAGCCCATTCCACCACCGTCGATTACCTTCCTGCAATGAAAAAGGCGGCGGCGTTCATTGCAGAAATGGGCGGAATCACAAGCCACACTGCAGTAGTTGCAAGGGAATTTTCCACGCCGTGCATTGTCGGAGTAAAAGGCGCCATGAAGCTGTTGAAAAACGGCCAGCGCATAGAAGTGAATGCGGACAAGGGGATAATCAAAATTCAAGAGTGAAAATTATTTTTTGAGGAAAATCAGGAAAGAACAGATTAACGGCCTATAAGTTTACGTAGGTTTTCAACGGTTCCAACTTTAATTGCACGCCGTCTCTGTATTTTCAAAGCTTTTTTTACGTATTTTGCACTCAATTTTTTCATAGTAACAACTTCAAATTACTTTTTGACAAATAACACGCCGGGCTTTCCTTTCAAATCGCTGTCGCTTGTGACTAAGTCGCAGTCGTTCAGCCTCGCCGTAGTATAGATTATAGAATCGGCCATTGACAACCCAATTGAATGGGAAATCTTGGCGGCAGCAAAACAAATTTCACCAGTCAAATGGAAGTAGTGCATCGAATCAAGCTTTTGCTTGACGAAAACTAATTCCGCAGTTTTACCGACATTATAGAAAAATTTGCAAACTTCAAAGTAGGAAATTGCCGAAAATGACGAGTTTCTGTTTTCCAAAAGCCTTTTGGTCTCGGCGTCCAAGCTCCCCTGAAAAAAGTCTATCAATATGGAAGAATCAACCAAAAGTTCTTTCACTTTTATCCCTCTTGAAAGCAGGCGTGCCCTTGATTATGCCCTCCAAAGGCTTCAAAATCAGGAAGCTTTTTGAACGAGCAAGTTTCTTGACCGTTTCGTCATAGCTCTTGGTGCCCATGGCATCCCTAAGCTCGTCCAAGAGCTTTTTCGTGTCTTCCTTTACAGGTATGTTAAAGTACAATCAAACCACCTAATAGCAATAGAAAATTGCAATATTTAATTGTAACGTTTAATTATAATAAACTTTCAGTTGATTACCGCATCGAATTCCATTCTTTTGTCGAATAGCTGGTTTTTGCGAGTTCATCCGCCCGGGCGAGTTCTTCTTCTGAATATTTTCCGAAAGCCCACTTCTTGTCGGCGGTAAAGCCCTTCAGCAGGGCGTCGTAAAGCTGGTCTTTCGTTGCACTGGAGTTTTTCTTCACGCTCGTCACGCGCTCTTCCACGCTTGCAATCATCTTGTCCGAAATCTTTTCAGCGCTGACGTTGAGCACTGAAAACATTTTCTTGACGTCCAAACCGAACAGGATTGTGCCGTGCTGAAGCAGAATGCCGTTCCGCCGGGTTTGCGCGTTTCCCGAAACTTTTTTTCCGTTCAGGATAATGTCGTTAATGGGCTTGAATTCTGCGGTTAAATCTAGAAGGCCGAAAGCATCGATAATAGAACCGCAAATGAGTTTGTAAGAAGCGATAATGTCCTTGGGAAACATGAATTCGGGCGCGATAATGCTGTAGGTTATTTCGCCATCTCGGTCGTGGTACACCGCCCCGCCGCCCGTGCGCCTTCGCACGACGTCAACGCCTTGCGCTTCACATTCGGAAAGCCGCACTTCTTTTTCCAGGCTTTGGAAATAGCCTATTGAAACTGCACTGGGATTCCAACCGTAAAATCGCAGGGTGGGCGGGCTTTTGTTTTGCGCAACTGCATTGCTGACCGCCTCGTCAAGAGCCATATTCTTGAAAGCAGTGTTTTCTTCCAATGCGATAACACGCCACTGCACACCTTGAGGCTCAATCATTCTTTGGCTCACCGGACGAGGCTTTCCTTAAAACGCTGAGGATTGAGCCTGTACCTACCCCGACCAATTGAATGTCGTTGTCTTGAATGGCCATCATTAGCTTTCGCTCAAGCTCAATCCAGTCGAATTTGACTTTCGCTCCTTCAAAAACCCTTTCGAGGACGTTGATTTGCTCTTCCGGGTGCATGAAAAAATCTCCCGTAAGCTTTACTTTCGCAATCAGGTCGTTTTCAACCCACACATCTATGCTTACTGTTTTCCCGCCCTTTATTTTCTCTACAGCTGAATAGTGCAATGCCATGTTCGAAACCACCGTTTGCGAAAAGAATATCCTATTTCTTGCACCTAAGGTTGTTATAAAAAGTTTGCAGGAACGACGTTAAGCGAAGGGGAATGGAATGGACGCACAAAAAGGATTTTTCAACGGCCATTTTTACAAGCTCGTCACCGTAGGCAAGGGAGAAACTACCATTGAAATCGATGGAGTGAGGATGCACCAGACGAAGAACAAGACGCCCTTGCAAGACGCGAAGGACAAGGCACGGCTTTTGGGCTTGAGGAAAGGCGCAGTTGTTTTGGACGTTTGCACCGGCTTGGGGTATAGCACAATCGCCTGCCTTCATGCAGGCGCAGGGAAGGTCATTACGATTGAGAAGGACGAGAACGTGCTCGAAATAGCCAGGCAAAACCCGTTTTCGAAGGAATTGTTCTCCAGCCAGCGGGTGGAAATCATAAACAAGGACGCGCTTGAGACAATCGAGGAATTTCCAAACGAGTCTTTCGATTTTATCATCCACGACCCGCCACGGCTTTCTTTTGCAGGGGAGTTGTATTCCGGCGATTTTTACAAGTCGCTCTACCGGGTTTTGCGCGAGGACGGGAGGCTGTTCCACTATACGGGCAATCCGGGCGCAGCTGGCGGAAAGAACATTCCCAAGGGCGTCAAGCGGAGGCTTGAGGAAGCGGGATTTAACAGGATAAGGTGGATTGAAGACTGCCTCGGCTTTATCGCGGACAAAATTTGAGGCAAGAACCGACAACTTCATCAATATTTAGGCCATTTCAAGCCTTGCGCGAGTAGAGCCAAGAGCCTACGCCGAGCATGGCGAGCATGAAAATCGACAGGACGGCGAAATCTGAAAAATAGCCGAAAGCGCTTTGCCCAAGCAGGGCGTGGCGCATGGCATCAACCGCATAGGTGACTGGGTTGACGCTTGAAACTATTTGAAGCCACTGGGGCGCTTGGTTTATGGGAAAGAGCGCGCCGCTCGTCAGCCACAGCGGGATGACGAGAAAACTCATTATCAGGTTGAAGCCTTCGTTGCTGTCCATCATCAGGCCGATAATCAGGCCTATGCTGACCAGCGATATGGACAAGAGCAGTATGACGGCCACGACCAGGAGTATTGAAGCGGGAGTATAATGAATGTTGAACAAAAGCCCGAGACAAATTATTATGAGCCCTTGAATTACGGAACTGACGGCACCGCCCACGCTCTTGCCTAGGAAAATCGTGACACGGGATATTGGTGCGACAAGCATTTCCTTCAAAAACCCGAATTGCTTTTCGTAAATCACGGAAATGCCGAAGAAAATGCTGTTGAACAAAACGGCCATTCCAATGATGCCCGGGAAAATAAATTGCTGGTAACTGACCCCTCCGGAAAGCTGGGCAACAGTGCCGATTCCGCTTCCGATGACAACAAGCCACAAAAGCGGGGTGAATATGGAAGTAACGATGCGCGACTTTTGCCTTACGTACCGGATAATTTCGCGAATGAAAATCGCGCGAAATCCACTCCACTCGTGACGCAAAGACATAACCAAAACCATCGTTCTACCTGTCTACGCCCCTTCTCATTGCCGTTTTCCAAAAACTTCCTTCGGCCTGCGTGTCGCGAATCTCACGGCCGGTGTAATGGAGGAAAACGTCGTTGAGCGTTGGCTTGTGCACGTCCACACCCAGCACTTTGAATTTTCCGGCGTAGGCTGCCTTAAGCAATTGCGGCAATGCAGCTTCGCCGTTTCCAACAGTTGCTTTTATCACGCCTTCGCTCAAAACCGCTTTTTGCACGATTTTCATGCCGGAAAGTTTTTTCACCAATGCGCCAATTTTTTTTCCTTCGACGCGAAGTGAAACCATGTCGCCTTCAAGCTGTTTCTTCAAGTTCGCGGGCGTGTTGAGCGCAACAATCTTGCCCTTGTCCACAATTGCAATGCGGTTGCAAAGCAAATCCGCTTCCTCCATGTAGTGGGTAGTCAGGACAATCGTGACTTTCTCCATCTCATTAAGCTTCTTGATGTAAGACCAGATGTGCTCGCGCGTCTGCGGGTCGAGGCCTATGGTCGGCTCGTCCAAAAACAGGATTTCCGGGTCGTGCAGCAAGCCGCGAGCAATCTCAAGCCTCCGGCGCATTCCGCCGGAATAAGTGCGCATGCGCTTGTCGGCAAATTCCTTCAAATCAACCAACTGCAGCACAAGCTCGATTCTTTCTGCTGCAGATTCATCGCTCAGGCCGTAGAGCCTCGCGTGCAACTGCAAATTCTCCCTGCCCGTAAGCAAGTCATCAATGCTCGGGTCTTGGAAGACGATGCCAATGCTTTTCCGCACCCGGCCCTCCTGCTTCGTAACGTCAAAGCCGTTTACAAAAGCCTGACCTTCGCTGGGTGAAAGGATTGTGCAAAGCATACTGAGGAAGGTCGTTTTTCCAGCGCCATTGGGACCGAGCAAACCGAAAATCTCGCCTTTTGCCACGCTCAAGTCAATGCCTGCAACGGCAGTAAAGCCGTTGAACTTTTTCACTAGCGAGCGGGTTTCAATTACGTTCATGCAAAAAGCCTTCAACCGTTTACGGCAATTCCAATTAAAAGCCTAATTTCCCCCTTACGAGAATCAACGTAATTCTACCGGGGGTTATTTCCCTCGAAATTATCACGAACTTGCCCATGGTGCTTCCAACGCCATATGCTTTCTTCGCCCGCTCGTTCTCTATGGGAAAAACGAATTCATTAATGCGCGCCAAAGCATCCTGCAGGGTGGGAACTATCTTGTTCACGCCACTGACCAACACGAGGTTTTTGGCCGCAAAAGGAAAAGCTCCCACGCGGCTTCCGGTCGCATCACAGGCAACCAATTCCCCGGTTTCGGCAATCGCATTGACGCTTGAAAGGAAATAATCGGCAGCCTCTGATTTCCTGCTCAAATCGCTTTGCTTGACCTTGTCGGTCTCTGCAACGATTGCTTCCTTCAGGTTTTTCCAGCCGTGCTTGCCAGCCATGAAATAATCGGTAAAGCCTATTTCGATTAGAGTGGTCGAAGAGCCGTTGGACACTTCTGCCCCCGGAGGAATCAATTCCTTGACCTTAGCCAAGGCCTGTTGCTTGTTTTCGACAACAACGACGGTAATGCCCCGATTTTCAATGGCCTTGGCAGCCCGTGCAATCGTTTCATCGGACGGCACCGAATTCCATTTTTCCCCGTCAACTGCAACGAGCTCCATCAAAGCATCTGCTGACAAATCATTTTCCACAACCATTCAAATCACACCCAAAAGTAATTATTGTATATCCAATAGCGTGTTTTCGTTATTAAATGTTCGTTTTAACCGAAAGACTAAAATCACTTGAACACTTTGCATGGCGATTTGAAAAGAAAGAATTTTTTCAGAAATGCGTTTGGGCTCAGAAAGCTTTTCTACTGAAGACTCTTTAAAATTAATCATGAACGCCATTGAATGCACCGGGCTTTCGAAAAAATACGGTGAGTTCACCGCCCTCAAAGACTTCAACGTAAGCGTGGAAAAGGGAAGCGTTTTCGGCCTCCTGGGGCCGAACGGGGCAGGGAAAAGCACAACCATCAACATACTCGCTACCCTGCTTACACCAAGTTCAGGTTCTGCAAAAATACTTGGCTTTGACGTGCAAACACAAGCGCAGGAAGTGCGGGCATGGGTGGGCATTTGCTCGGGAGCAAGCACGTTTTTCGAAGACCTTACCTCGCAGGAAATTTTGAACTATTATGCCATGCTGTACGGCCTTGGCGGCCAGGCGAGGGACAAAAAAGTTTCTGAAGTAATCGAGATGTTCGGCATAAGCGAATTCAAGGACGACCAGTTCCGCGAATTGTCAACGGGAATGCGGCAGAAGACCGCCCTTGCAAAAAGCCTGCTCAACGGCCCGCAAGTTTGGCTTTTGGACGAGCCCACGCTCGGATTGGACGTGGAAATAGCCAGGGAAGTGAGGGAAATAATACGCAGGATGGCTTCAGAGGAAGACGTAACCGTGCTTTTGACGAGCCACTACTTGTTTGAAGTCGAGGAATTGTGCCAGGAGGTTGCGGTAATCAACCACGGCAGGAAAATAGCGCAAGGCAAGCCCTCGCAAATAAAAAAAGAACTGGGCCTCCTTGACGTGATTTCCTTTACGGTCAACGCGCTTGACGCGAAAAGGCTTTCCTCCCTGCAGAGATTGAAGGGAGTGCAGGCCGTGCACTATTTGAAAGGCAAGATGGTCTTGAAAACAATGCCCTCGCCTTCGGTTGTCGGAAGCGTGGTGGACGAGCTTGAAAAGCGCAAGATAAGAGTAAGGGATTTGGAAGTTAGGAAGCCCACGCTTGAAGAGGCGTTCTTGAGGTTGGTTGAAGATGCTTGAGCGCGCCTATGCTTTCTTTTACAAGCAGTGGCTTAAGACAGTCCGCGGCTGGGCGGAATCCGCATGGATTACGGTATACCCGCTCGTGGCTCTGTTTACTGCAGGGTTTTTCCTGCAGTTCGTCAAGGGCGACCCGACTGCAGTTGTTTATTTGATCGGCGGGACTTTCGCATGGAATTTTTACAACCTCTGCCAGAAGGGAGTCACCTACGGGCTGCTTTACGACGTGTGGGACCACTGCCTTAAGCACTCCATGACCTCAACTGCCACGGTCTTTGATTTCGTGCTTGGCAACGCGGCATTCGGCTTCGTCACGGCATTGTTTTCATTTGCAGTTTCAGACG
Organism: Microcaldota archaeon; assembly: GCA_013331595.1. The sequence continues at coordinate 15,948 of DUGE01000025.1, forward strand.
TCCTTTCAATAATCTTCTTCCACTTCGACATGCTTTCCGCAGGCCCCGTGCTCTTTGTTTCGTTCCTAATCATCCTGCTGTACAGCATTGCAGAAGCGTTGGTGATAAACTCGCTCGTGGTTTTGAAGGGATACCAGTTCGTGTCGCTCACGTGGATTCTCACTGGCATAGTCATGGTTTTGAGCGCGGTTTACTATCCGGTTGAAGTCCTGCCTCCTTTAGTGCAGCCGATTTCGGCAATACTCCCCACAACCTACGCGATTGAAGCGTTCAGGAACGCAATGCTTGGAAAAGAATTCGTGAGTGACGCTGCAACCGGGCTTGTGCTTTTAATCATCTACGCACTCGCGTCAATGGCGCTGTTTTCCTACGCAATAAAAAGAAGCAAGCGAACGGGATTCCTGACGAAACTCTGAAACGCTAAAAAAGCCCAAAAGGCACGGGTGGAATAAAAACGAGGAGCTACCAGTCGCCAAGGCCTTTCTGCTTGCCACCCATTTTCATGGAGTCTTCGTCAAAGCCAAGCGCGCCAAGGATTTTCATCACTGAAGGCATGACCTGGTGGTTGATGTAATAGTCCGGGTCATAGTTTTTCGCCAGTTCAACCACCCTCGCCTGCAAGTAAACTTTCTGCTTGCTCTTGCTAGCTTCTTTCCCTTCCTTCGTGACAATATATCCAATGACGGCGTTTTCGGAAATGCGCATTCCCTGCTTGCGCGCGTGCTGTATTGCTCCGAGCTCTGGAGACTGAATTGCGTAATTCCCGGCATTCTTACGCAATTGAGTGTAAATCACGCAGTCGCTCAACGGCACTTTCCCTTCCTTCAGTTCAGCAATGACGTTCTTGACAAGGGCAACTGCCTTTTCCACGTCGCCCTCTTTCAAGAGTATTTCCAAAACCTTGCGCTGGGTATTCTTTGCCACCTTACTCCAGTCCCTGCGCACCAGTTCAAAACCGCGGATTTTGATTTTCCCGTTCTCATCAATCAACGCATACTTCTTTTTCGCGCCTTTCGCATCCTCGTCGGTCTTGATTTTCTTTGACACGAAAATCCCGCGCGGGTAAAAGCCCTCCAATTCCAGCTGCATTGCCTCTGGCAGTGTGGCGTTGATTTGCTTCTTGAACTCCTCAACTTTCTCCTTGCTTTCGTACAGGAAAAATCCGGAATCGGTATTATGCAACAACACCTGCCCGCATGAGTCGACGAAAGTGTGCGTTTCCTCCACGCTCAAGTCGTAAACAAGCCCGTCGTAAGACTCTTCAATTATTTTCGTTTTGAACCGAGCATTGTTTTTAGAGCTGGTTCCAAGGCTATAAACACCCTTGCTAGGCCGGTACTCAACGTAGTGTTTTATTCCCAATTGGGATAAGAGCAAGGTGAAGCCTGATGCCAGCTCCAACGATTTCGTAGTATAGCGAAAGTTGTTTTTCTTGTATTCTTCGGAATAGTTGAGCTTTTTGTTCGTGGACCTGCTCCCGTCTCCCAAAACCATGTTTTCAATAAATATTTTTTTGAACCGTTCAGGAACGTGGAACATGAAAAACGGTATTTTCTTTCCAGAGCTTTTCTGGCCTGCGAGCACCTTGAAGAAAACCGCAGCGAGTTCGTTCATCATTTGTAATTTCAATGTCTGGTCGTGATAGTGAACCGTTTTGAAAGCGAACCCGTCAGTTGAGTAANNTAGGGGAGACGGCGTGGAGCGGATTATTGACGCACGCGTATTCTGGAATAGAAGCAAGTAATCCTCCTGCAAGCGCTCAAGCCAAGCTTTATTCGAACAAGAGATTGAGGCGCCACACTTGCTTTTGGTGGTTTCTAGGGTTGAAGAACTGCCTTCGGCAACGTAAGCGCCCAGCAACCTGCATAGGGACTCGAATTCTGGCGAACCTACGTTGATAAACCGCTTTAGTTTGACTCTCTTTTTTTGATTCGACCAGCCGAACCACACCCACTCTCCGTCTGTTTGAGGCAGGGAAGTTTTTTCCCGTCCCTTGTAAAAAATCTTTTTCGAATAGCTTTTCAACAACTCAAACAAATCCAATTCAGTCAAAGGCGCTACCTCTGGAATTTGTTCTACTTTCACCATGGGTTTCAAAGCCATCTCTTGCGGTTTTGCCTCAATGAGACGCCCCTCTTCAAAAACCATGAGGGAATGGTCTTCAGTTACCCTAGTTTCCCCATATTTTTGGACGACCCTAAAAATTTTCTTCTCATTCTTGTGCCTGATTATTTCCAAAAGCGGTTTCCAACAAGATTTTCTACTTTCGTCTAGAGAAAGGGCTTTCCAACCTTCAAGCGGAATTACTTCTTTTTCTCCTCGCTTGACTGCTTTTTCCTTGTTTTCATCAAACAGCTCTTCGATGTTTTTTACCCTAACAAATCCGTTTGGGTCTAAGAGTGTAACAAAACGTTCTGAAGTAATGCTATCCGCATACAGCGGCTTGAGGCCGAACTCTTCCGCTTTCTTCAGCATGTCTTGCACGTAGTGCCTGCCCCAGGCGGTCGTAGCTTCGCCCCCTTCACGCGTATACCAGCGCGAGCGGGCGAAAAGCAAATACCCGTAAGTGCTGTTCGCCAAAATCTTCAAGCCCCACTGCCTTGCATCCAACGCCTTGTATTCCGAAGAGCTTTTGTCAAGGTGCTTCATCTTCTCCTTGATTTTCAGGCGCTCTTTCAAAACCTCTTCCAGCATTTCCGGAATGATTCCCTTGCGCTTTTTGCAAAAGCGGTGGCCCTGGGGAGATACGAACCCACCGTCCTTGCAGCAGTCGCAGTTGAAGGTAGTCGCGTCAATATTGTGGGAAATGATGATTGAAGGATACAGCGAACGGAAATCGAGCACGGCTATCTTCTCATAAACGCCCGCATCGGGAGTTTTCACGAAAGCGCCTTCGACCGGAGTCTGCCGCGCGTCTATTTCCTCCGCAGAAGGCTTGTTTGGAGCGAGTTCGTCACGCTCGAAAGCCTTGCTCAAAAGGAAAGTTTCAACCAACTGCGATGCGGTTGCGCGCGACACTTCAATCAACGGCATTTTGACGAGCTTGCCCAATTCCATCTGCAGGTGCAGGAAATGTTTTGTGAGGTCAAGGCAGCCTTTCGCGTCCACAAGGCAGTATTCCGCCATGTAATCCAAGTCTTTCGTCGAGCCGGAATCCCAGATTTTGTGCATGTTTTCCTTCTGCATGTCCAGCTTTTTCCCGCCTAGGACGGTGGCGTAAACTTCGGCAAGAGTAAGCCGTTCGACTTTGATCGTGCCGATGAAATTAAGGAAAGAGGCAACTGGAAAAACGTCGTAGTGAATGCGGCCGGAAAGCTCAGAAATGTTCCTCAGGCCGATGCGGCGGATTTTCACGCGCTGCCTATCGCGGCCTAATCGCATATCCGCGCCGAGCTTGTTTGCACGCGTCTGCATGTAAGGCAAGTCGAATTGGTCGCCGTTGTACGTCGCAACAAGGTCAATGTGCTCGTCGCGCAGCAACTGGCAGAAGTTTTCAAGCATTTTCCGCTCGGAATCGAAAGTCTTGACGAAACCAACGGAAAACTTTTTCGAATGGGAGTACACGCCCTGCTTTTCGCCGTCAAAGCCAATCATCAAAATAGGGTCTTTATCCGCATTGGGCATCGCATCGGGATTGTAAGTCTCTATGTCGAGAGACATCATGCGCATCTTGGGCGAAGCGTCCGATTCTACGGGCACGATGCTTTTCAGGTTCAGCCCCTCGTGCGTAAGCTCGTGAAGGGCGTTGGGGCGAAGGTGCTTGTCAATTAAATAACGCCGAGTGTAGGGAATGTCGAACTCGAAAGGCTCGCCGAACTTCCTGCACTCCTCGCGCAGTTTCGGGACGTCGGAAGCGGTGAAAGCAAAGACTTTCAGCAAAAGCACTTTTCCGTTGCGCCAATTGAGAGTAACCCGCTCGGTGCGCTTGACGCGCGCCTCGGGCCCGCGGTTCAAGACAGCAAGTTCGGAAAGCGCTTTTTCAGTCCGCTTTACTTCCTCGTCCTCGCCGTTGCGGGGCTTGAGGAGGAAGTACGGCTGGAAAGAATCGTACAGCCTTATGGTCTTGCCGTTTTCAAGCTTGAGCATCAGGCGTATGGCGCTTTCGCCCTTGCGCATGACGTGGTCGACATCCAAAAGAAACGCGTGCAGCATGCCGCTCTTGTCTTTCGCCTTCAAGCAAACCCACCAACTGAAAGAATTGAAAACCGAATCAGCAATACAATAGGAAATACCCGGATAATCCTTTTATTGCTTGGCAACGGAAGGCGGAAAGAAAGGGTATTTATTAGCAAAACCAGTAAAACGTTTCAAAGCAGAAAATGAAAGTTTTGGAACGTCATCCATTTTCTGCAGTAACTCGCGAAAGCTCGCAGTTCTATATAGAATTCGGCGTTCCGAATTCTATAGCTGTAGAAATTCTTGGGAAATTTCTACATTGAGCTGCTCGCGGTCTAGCAAAAAAAAGGTGACTGTGGAAAATGCCTCCGGAACGACCAGTAAAAGCCAAGGATTCAATGGAAGTATTCAGGGCGGAACTGCAGACGCTTGATTCTAAGATAAACCTCCTGGGGCAGCAGATTAAGACCGTCGAGAAAAACCAGGAGATCATCGGCCGCACCATGATTACGCTAAACGAGAAGATAGAGAAAGTTTCAAGGGGTTCGGTTCAAGGAAGCGGCGGAAAAACCGAGATAGACGAGAGCAAATTTGTGACAAAGCAGGAGTTCAAGGAACTCAAGGCCATTCTCGAATCAATAAACCCGCTTGAGTACGCGACCATCGACCAAGTAAAGGAACTGCTGGATGAAATAGTGAAAAAAACCGATTCCAAGAGGATGAGGTAAAAAACGGGAGGCGAGAATTTCTTTTGGCCACGACAAAAACTCTCGGGAAGAAAATAAGCGCAAAANNGGTTGCCCTGTGCGACGCAGAGCTTCTCGGCAAGGTGCTCAAGCAAGGCGAGGTGGTACTTGACCTCAAGAGTTACGAACACTTTTATTCCGGCGAAAAACTGACGCACGGGCAGGCCGTTGCCCTGTTGAAAAGCGCCGATAACGTCAACGCCGTAGGCGAGGCTGCCGTGGGCGCGGCCCAAAGCGCGTTCAAGTTCGATGCAACTAAAGTCAAGAGGGTGCAGGGCGTGCCCCACATGCAAATTTACAAGCTATAACCCACCTTCACGCGGGTTTTGTTTCATGATAATCCACCAGTTGAATTCAACCAAAGACCTGAATGGCCTGCAGAGCGGTGCAGTGGTTGAAAGCCGCAATCCAGAATTACTCAGAAAAGCCTGCGAGCGTGCAAAGATTTTCATAAACCCCCTGCAGGCAGGCCCGTTCTACAGGGACGAAGCGCTGGTGCGAAGCGTGGGAGGGTCGCAAAGCTCTTTCGCCATGCCCATCGCAGTTTTACTGAAAGCAAAGGGCGGCAGCCGGGCCAAGCTTTTCAGGGAAATCCGGTTTTTCATCAGGCTGTGCCTCAAGCTCAAGGCGAAATTCATTTTCACCAACGCCTTCGCCCAAGACAAGTTCGACTTGAAGTCCGCCAGGGAAATGCAGGCTATAGCCACATTATTCGGGCTGACGCCCTTGCAGGCGAAAAACGCGACGAAAACAAGTTTTAATTAAAAACCACGCGGTAATGCACACGGTGTTTCGTCAAATGGAATTCAAAGGCAGGATTGCCGGCCGGTTTTACACGGAGTTTTTCTTCTACCTCATAGTGTTCGCAATTTTTCTTTATTACTCCCTACAGCCCAACCGCAACCCGTGGGTTGTTGCAACGGGCGTGTTCTCAGGATTGCTTTTCGTGGAAATGACTTACATGCTCATGGTAAACTCCATGAACGCCGAAAAGTGCAAGGTCACCCTGAACAAGGATGAAATTATTTTTACCGACGAGAAGGGCGCCGAAAAAATAAAATGGAAGGACGTGGAACTGGTGGAAATAGTGTGGCGCGGCAAGGACAAGTGGCTCGAGGCGCTCTTCGGCCTCGACCCGTCCATCCTGGTGAAGAAAAAGCGCGAGAAGGAAGCACTGGGCATTTCACCCGACTATTTCGACACCCAGCCGATTTTAGTGGAAATGCAGAAGCTCCACGAGGAAAAGATTTTCCTCATGCAGCCCACTAACGAATACCACGCTGGAGAATAGCCATTCCATTTTTGGTGCATGAAAATGAAAACAATAATTTTCGTCACTTCAAACAAAGGCAAAACCCAGGAAGTCAAGAAAATCCTCAAGGGCCTGCGGGTCAGCGTAAAGCCAATTGACTTAAGGGAAGCAAAACACTTTACCCACGAGCAGCTCGTGCGGAAAAAAGCCAAGGATGCATTCAAGATCGTAGGAAAACCAGTAGTAATTGAAGACACGGGGCTTTTCGTCGAAGGCTTCAAGAACTATCCCGGCTTGCGCAGCCGCGAGGTAATAGAAAAAATCGGTTTGAAAAAGTTTGCGCGCAAGTGCGGCGGGCATAGGGCGTTCTTCCGCACCATTGCGGCCTACTGCGACGGAAACCGCCTGGTTTTATTCAAGGGAATATGCCAAGGAAAAATAGCGAAAGCCGTTTTCCAGCGGAAAATACCGCACTTGCCGTTCTTGGGCGTTTTCGTCCCAAAAGGAGAAAGCAAGCCGGTGGCCGCATTTTCCAAAAAAGAACTCGAAAAATTCCTGGTTGAAACAAACCACCGGGCAAAGGCGTTCAGGAAATTCGAAAAGTGGTTTTCAAGAAGCCGGGGCAAACGCCATTAACTCCGTTTTAAGATGCCTGAGCTTTTGCGGGGTCATTTCCTCATCGAGCCTCTCGTGCTGCACGTTCGACAAAACAACCCAGTGCTTGATTTTCCTGTCGCCGAGGGCAGTAAGCAAAGTGGGAAGGTTCCTATGGAACCCGAACAGCACAACCAAAGGAGTGGCAGCGCCAGCGCGCTTTTCCTTTTTAACCTGTTCGGCTATGGCTTTTGCAAGCTCAAAGGGCCTTGCGGCCAAATGGCCGGGAAGAAAAACGAAACCCTCCCGGTCCAGGTTGGTTCTGTGCCGGCCCAATTCTTCAGGCAGGTGACCTGTTTCGCTCATCTTTGTTTTAGTCAAGTCAACTACTACGCAATTGCGGGCCTTGCGCATGCCAGACAAAATTCGAGGGCTGAACAGCTCGATTTTTTTCGTGTGAACTTCAGCCATGGAAACAACTCATTAAAAAGTTGTTTCGCCTGATTAATAAAAATGCGGTTAGTGTGATGCGATTGAGGGAAAACAAGCGGTATCTGCACGTGTTGGTTGAAGGCGAGAGGCTTGGCGAGGGCGAGGCGAAAAGACTCCTTTCCCAGGCAGTGCTTGAAACTCTCGGCGAGCTGGGCGCGGCCAAAGCAGCTTTCGCATTCAAGGCCTTCGACGCTGAAAGGCAGGAGGCAGTGGTAAAATGCACCACAAAATCCATGGAGGAAGTGATTGCAGCCCTTTCGCTCAAGAGGTTTTTTGAAGGCAGGGACGTTGCCCTCCGGCTTCAAAAAATTGCCGGTTCATTCTCGCCCGCACGAGGAAAGAAAAGAAACTAATAAAAAGCCCATTCGGCTTATTTCCTTGTATTCGAAGGAAAAAACTAAGTCTTGGAGCCTGCGCGCTTCACTGTTTTTCCGTGCTAAGGTGGTTTTCAAACCAAAAGCTGAAACGGCTTAAAACGTTTTTGCTGTGGTAAGGAAGAGGTTGGCAAGGAGAAACGTAGTTTCTTTTGCTTAAAGCGAAAGTCTAAATCTTTCAAGAAAATAGTGCATTCGACTAATAAATAGTATTTTAACGAGGTGTTTTTGGTATGTACCCCCCAAGCCAGGCTGCCTACGACAGGGCAATTACGGTTTTCTCGCCAGATGGGAGGCTGTTTCAAGTGGAATACGCCCGAGAGGCGGTTAAGACTGGAGCGACGAGCATTGGAATGGTATGCAAAGATGCGGTCGTGCTCTTGGCGCAAAAACGCATTTCATCCCCTTTGATCGTCAAGGGAAGCCACGAGAAGATTTACCAGATTGATTCCCACGTTGTCGCGTCATCGTCAGGACTTGTTGCAGACGCACGCAAGCTCGTTGACATAGCACGCTTGGAAGCGCAGAAGCACAGGCTCACTTACGACCAGGCAATAAGCACCGAGCAGCTCGCCAAGAAGATCGGCGACCACATCCAAGCCTACACCCAATATGGCGGCGTAAGGCCCTACGGCGTTTCACTTCTAGTTGCAGGTTCGGACGGCGAAATGCGCCTGTTCGAAACCGAGCCAAGCGGCGCGATTTTTGAATACAAAGCAACGGCCATCGGCAGCGGGAAGAAGGAAGTGGAGGAAATGTTCGAAAAGGAATTCAAAGAAGACCTGTCCCTCGAGGAATGCCTCAAGCTGTGCATGAAGGCGTTGAAAAAAGTTACGGACATCAAGCTCGCGCCAGACTTGGTCGACGTGGCAATAATCAGGAAGTCCACCAGCACGGTCGAATTCCTGCCGTTGGAAAGGATAAGCGCGCTTCTGAAAGCGTAAAGGCGAAAAGCCAAAATGACCGGAATTGAAAACACGATAACGGCCCGCATTGAGAAAGGCGGGGAAAGGTTCGAGGTACTTGTCGACCCAAAGCTGGGCTACGAATACAAGACAGGCGTGCGCAAGGACCTGGCCAACGTGCTCTTGGCCGACGAGGTTTTCAAGGACGCCAACAAGGGAGAACGGCATACGGGCGCAGCGCTGAAAAAGGCGTTCGGCACCGAGAACGTCGAGGAAATAGCGAAAATAATCTTCCGCGACGGGGAATTGCAATTAACAACGGACCAGCGCAGGAAGCTGCTTGAGGAAAAGAAAGCCAAGATCATCGCGCTCATAGCGCGCAATGCCATAGACCCGCGGGCGAAAACGCCCATTCCAGTGCAGAGAATCCAGAATGCGCTGGATGAAGCGCGGTTCAGCTTCGACGCATTCAAGTCTGCGGAAGAGCAGATGATGGATGCAGTCGAATCGATAAGGGAAATCATCCCGATTTCCATTGAAAGAATCAAGATTGCAGTAAAGATTTCGGCCGAACACGCCGCAAGGGCGTATGGCGCGCTCAAGGAATACGGGCTGCAGAAGGAAGAGTGGACCGGGCAAGGGGATTTGGTTTGCGTTTGCGAAATTCCCGCGGGAATGCAGGGGGAGTTTTTCGACCGGCTGAACAAGCTGACCGCCGGAACGGTGCAGACCAAGCAGATGAATTGAGTTTTACGGAATGTCCGAAGTTTTGAAGTTTGTCTTAAGACCGCATGAAAAAAGAGTGGTGATTTTTTGAAGAATTTAGTCGTTCCGGGTGAAATCGTTTCCGAAAAGCCGTATAGGGCTGACGGCGTTTTCATGGAGGAAGGAAAAACGCTGTCCGCAGTGATGGGTGTCGTAGAGGATGGAAGGCTCATTCCCCTGAAAGGGCCGTACTTCCCCAAGCGCGGCGATTACGTCATCGGAATCATAAAAGAGGAAGGGTTTTACGGGTGGATGGCCGACTTGCATTCGCCATTTGAAGGAAAGATTTCGGCGCGCGAAACGCGCGAAAAGTTCCGCATAGGCGACGTAGTGTCAGCAAAAATTTTTGAAGTGGATGAGGTCGGCGAGGCTTTGCTGGGCGAAGCGAGGAGATTGTGGGAAGGCGAAGTGCTGGAAGTCGAGCCTGCGAAAATCCCGCGCATAATCGGAAAGAGCGGTTCGATGGTTTCGCTCATAAAACAGTACGCCAAGACCGACGCGTTCGTCGGGCAGAACGGACGGATATACCTGAAGGGCGGGGACACTTCGATGGCAGTGATGGCGATTTTGAAGATATGCAGCGAGGCGCACGTTTCCGGTCTTACCGACAGGATTTCCGCTTTCCTCGAGAAAGGCGGTAAGGATTAACGAGTGAAAAAATGTTTGTGAGATTGTGGTGAAAAAAAATGGCTAAGGTTTTGAAGGAAGAAGATTTGATAAAGAACGGAAAAAGGTGCGACGGGCGCGGGTTTGAGGATTTGCGTCCCATCATCGTGAAGGCGGGAGTGCTGAAGCAGGCTTCCGGAAGCGCGTATGTCGAATGGGGACGGAACAAAGTGTATGCGGCTGTTTACGGCCCGCACGAGGTTTTTCCCAAGCACATGACCAACAATTACAAGGCTTTGATTAATGCGCGCTACATAATGGCCCCGTTCTCCGGGCTGGACGACCACAGCCGAAGCGGCCCCAACAGGCGGAGCATTGAAATCTCGAAAGTCGCGAAGCACGTTTTCGAAAACGTGGTTCTCACAAACCTGTTCCCAAAAACCATGATTGACGTCCATATGGAAGTCATGCAGAGCGACGGCGGAACGCGCGTAGCTTCGATAACGGCCGCGAGCGTAGCGCTGGCGGACGCGGGCATTCCCATGCGCGACCTCGTTTGCGGAGTGAGCGTGGGGAAGGTTGCAGGCGAGCTTCTGCTCGACCTGGACAAGTACGAAGACAATTTGGGCGGCAGCGACGTGCCAATGATTTTCGCGCCGCGCAACGGCGACCTTTTGCTCTATCAGATGGATGGAATGCTTTCAAAGGATGAAGTTGAGCGGGCGTACGACATGGCGTTGGGCGCCTGCAAGAAAATCCGCGTTTTGCAGGAAAACGCGCTGAAGGAAAAGTACAAGGAAGTTTTCGAAAA
>DUGE01000004.1 GCA_013331595.1 Microcaldota archaeon
GGAATCGAGTGCTGCAATCCGCAGCCGCACTCCCAGCTTCCACAGCCGAGCGGTATTCTCATCAAATGCATTTTCGCGCCCTGCAATGCCTTTTCAATGGCATCCTTGCTTTCAACGCCCTTGCCCACGCCCACGCCTATGAAGCCGTTCTTGTTTCCAAGAATTATTACGGCGCGCATCTTCTGCTTCCTCCCGTAGGCAGTCATGCGCTGGGTGCTCGTTATTTCAAGCACTTCGTCCGAAAGGTCGGGAACAAGAATGTTGATTATCTCGGGCTCGAGAATCTTCAAGTTCTTCTCAATGACCTGGTCGAAGGAAGTAATCTGGCCGTTCAAGACCATCCTGCCAAGAGCAGTTTTCGGAACCCATTCAGCCATTTTCAATCCACATCCGTTTACTCAAGCAACAACGAAATTCAAATTAATCAAGTTCACTTCTTCTTTCCAGCGGGCTTTTCGCCTGCCGGGTTTGAGAGGATTTTCTGCTTTGCAGCCTCGAAATCCCCGGATTGCTTTTGCAAGTGCTTGCCCTGCAGCCTGTCTGCGGAAGGCAAAATCTCCTCTGAAAAATTGGATTTCAAGCCGGCATCAACCGCGCCCTTGAGCGCAGCGAATATGACCGAGCCTTTGGAGGGCGTCTGCAAGCCTGCATCCAAGATTATTTCACTCACGCCCTTTGCTTTTGCACGGGCTCCGCACAGCAAACCCGCAAGGTAAGCCGATGGGGTGTTGCACTTGCCCTGGAAGCCGAACTGGCCCAATGCCTTTGAAGAAACTGAAGACGCAGTCTCGTCGCCCTGCTCTTTCCACGAAACAACCTGGACTAGCAAATAGCGGTTGGTTTTCCGTACCACCAGCCGGTGAATGCCGCTTTTCAGCAAGCCAAGGCGCTTGGCGTAATTGGTCTTGCCCTCGCGCCTTCTCTTGAAATGCACGACGTACAAAGGTCCTGTTGCTTTAGCCATCAAAATCACACGAATTCAAATTCCCCAAATTCCAATCTTACTTTTTCCCGCCGGAAATCAGGTTGTTTTCCTTGGCGAACGTAATCAAGTGCCTCTTGCTCCTGAAAAAATTGCCCTTGACCATCTTGTACAATCTCCTGAACTCGCCGTCATTGAGCGAGGGCTTGAGCAGCTTCAGCAGGTTGCGCTGCGAGCGCACTTTCAAAACCCACCTGGTCTTCCTGGAGACTACGGCGTATTTCGCGCCCTTCGTGCTTCCCGGGCCCCTGCGCCTCCCGGCGTGGGTTCTCGACTGCTTGAAGCGCGCCTTGGCGCGGCCGATTCCTTTCTTCTGCTCGACGACAATCACGCCCTCTTGAATCAGCGAGCGCACGTCGTCGCGCGTCAAAGCTTCCTTTGCGCGCACTGCGTCGACGAACTTTACCCGCGACTCGCCTGCCTTCAGTATGCTTCCGGCCAAGCGCCTTACGGTTTCCAAACCCATTTTCAAAGCACCGAAAAAATCACTCGTTCAAAATCCTCAGCCCGAGCTTCTTCGCCTCGGCCACTATCACGATTTTCTTTTTCTTGCCTATGCCCGCTGAAATGCGGACTGCAACGTTCTTGAGGCCGGCAAGCTCTTTCAGGGAATAAACCAAAACTTCCTTCAAGCCAATGGGATGCAAACCGCGCGTTGCCTTGGCGTTCCTGAACCCGATGCGCGGCAGGAATCCGAAACCCTTCTTGTGAACGCGCAATTTGTTGTCAATGCCCCTGGGCTTGCGCCATCCCGTTCGCTCGACGCGGCGCTTTTGCGCCCAATTCTGGCGCTTGAAGGAAGGAATCCATTTCTTCACTTTCGAAACTTTCGCAACCACTGGCCTGGGCTTTTGCTTTGGCGCCGCAGCCTGCGGAGTTTGTTGAGCCTGTTGTTCAGCCATTCAAAATCACTAACGTGGTTTAGGTAATTCCCCTAATTCTTCCAATATCCGATGTATAGCCATCGAACGAGTCTGGTCACACAGTTTACATCTAATATCAACATGATACCACCGAGAAAAAACACAGTTAGATGGACCCAGAACCTCATGTGGCTGAAGTCTAAGTCTAGAAATATGTTGGTCGCACGGCAGCCTAATGGTTTGCCCAGTTAATTCTTTAATTCTTTTATGCAGATGTTCGTTTGAAATTCTCGCCATAAAAATCATTCCTTGTAGTAAATCCCGTCTTGGAAAACCCTGCGGTCTTTCGAGCGGATGTTCGTCGCCCTCACTATGTTCGACGCGGTCTGGCCGACGTCTTCCTTGTCCGCGCCTGAAACCGTTATCTCCTGGCCTTTCACTTCCACGGTCACGTTGCCGCGGATGCACGTTTTTCTCGGCGTCTTTTCGCCAAGAAAATTCTTGATGAGTATTTCCTTGCCCTTGACTTCAAGGGTGACGGGAAAGTGCAAGTATGCAAGCTCCAGCTTCTTCTCGAACTTCTTCTGCACTCCGGCAATCATTGCCTTCAAGTGCGCCTCGATGGTCTTCTGCACTGCGTAGGTGCTGCGCCGGGAAGCCATCTTTAGAGTGACGTTAACCTCACCGTTCTCCACCTTGATTCCGACAATCCTGCCGTCGAACTTCTTTTCCACGCTGCCCGAAGGGCCCTTGACTTTCATCAAGTCGTTTGCCGCTTCAACCTCAACGCCGTCGGGAATTGGTATTGCCATGAAAAAACACATCTTACTTTTTTTTATCGCTTATATTCATTACACCTGAAGCCAGAATACCGGTAAACACACCCACATAGATATCTGACCAAAATCTTTTCAAGTCATAACCAATCCAATCATGAAATAAAAATATAAACAAACCAAAAATGCTAGTAGCAAATACCATCCAAAGGAAAACGCGCACATACCAAGGCTGATTCAAAATTTGTGTCATTATTTCACAGCAAACAAATCAATATACGAAGCACAGCAGCCTTCCGCCGATGTTCTTTTCCTGCGCTTCAACGTGGCTCATGATGCCCTGGGATGTTGAAACGACGATGACGCCCACTCCCTTCGAGGGGAGGAAGCGCGTCTCGAATTTTTCCCAATTGCCCTTTGAAACCGCAAAACGCGGCTTTATCGAGCGGGCGTTGTTGATGCGTCCGGTGAGCGTGACGATGAACTCGCCGCTCTTGCCGTCGTCGATGAACTTGAACTCGCCAACGTAGCCGTTCTTCTGCAGTATGAGGAGAACGTTGCGCACGACTTTCGATGCGGGCCTTATGCGCGCCTGGCGCTTGCCCTTTACTTCCGCCACTTTCAATGCATTCAGCGAATCAGCGAGAACGTCCATCAATCCACACTCTCCAAAAACATTTCTTCAACGGTTCAACCGTATTTCCTGAAACCCATTTCCACTGCGTTTTCCCTGAAGCACTTCCTGCACATGTACATCGAGTACTTTTGTATCAAGCCGCGCACGTTGCCGCAAAACCTGCATCGCCTGATGCCGCGGTGCTTGTATTTCGTTTCGAGCTTTTGAACCATATGGAAAACCACCAGACACGCAACAAATCAAGAATTATTCGAAGCTTACCCCGTAAGTTTTTTTCATGAATTCGGATGCTTCAGTTAATGAAACAACCTGCTTTCTCGGCAGTTTCCTCTGTGCGCGCCTGCGTTTTGCAATGCGCACGCCCTTCTTGCGGAGCGAAACGCAAACGTCTAAGCCGAGCATGCCGATTTTCGGGTCGTACTTCACGCCCGGAAAGTCAATGTATTCCCTCACTCCGAATGAAACGTTGCCGAACGAGTCGAAACTTTTTTCCTTCAGCTTGTTCTCAACGGCCTGCAGGGCGCGGGTGAGCACGTCGCTGGCCGGCTTTCCGCGCAACGTGACTTTAGTCCCGATGGCATCCCCCTTGCGGATGTTGAACGTCGGGTTTCTCGTCTTGGCCAGGGTTGTTACGGGAGTCCTGCTGCTGATGCGCTCGAGCAGGGTGCGCGCGTTTTCCAACGCCTGTCCGCCTTCGCCGGCACCGATGTTGAGCGTGAGCTTTTCCAGGAAAACTTCGTTCAACGCCATAAGCCAAGCACCATGAAAAAATCAAGCTTTGAAGTCCTTGTCAACCACGATCAAATAATCCTTGAGCGTGACTACCGGGACGCCGCCAACATTCAGCCTCGCGTTTGAAGGCATGCTTCCCGCGCGCGGGAGTATTTCCTCGAGAATGCCTACTGCGCCGGCATGCTTGCCCTTGAAAATAAGGCAATTGGCGCCATTCTCCATTTTGAGGAAGCTTTTTACTGCCTGCTTGGGAATTGAAATTACGAGAGTGTCTCCCGTCGCAAAACGGTCTTCTTCCTTTTCCATAAGCACATTGCGCGAATCATGCAGGTTGACCTGCACCTTGCCTTTGCGGATGATGGCCTTGCCGTTAATGCGGCAGTATTTCAACTTCGCCTGCTCGGCGTTTATTTCCTTGGCCATGAAAACGCCCTTCTCAATGATAATGCGGTAATTCACGCCCGTTTTCGGGAGTGAAACGACATCCATGAGTCCGACCGGCAAGTCCAGGCTTTTTACCTTCAGGCCGTCAAGCAAAACCATGCCGTCCTGCAGGAGTTTTTTCGCCTGCCTTGCGCTTTCGACAAGCGAAAGCCTGTCGCGCAGCAAAGCGAGAAGCGAAAGGGATTCGGAAGCCTTGTGCTTTCCGGGGGAAGATTTCTTAACCCACCGCGAGCCTTTCCTCGGCACAGCCGACTGCAAGGGCAGCAGCTGCCTCTTCAAATGCCTTTGACCGCCATGTCCCGCCATTTCAAATCACACGCCAAAAATTCGTTTTTCAGTAATTTCAATCTTCAATTAGTTTTGTTAGCCTGGCCAGCCTGAACCGCTTGAGCCGCGGCGGGCTTTTGCTTTTTCGCCTTCCTCTTCCGCTCAACAAGCTGCAGCAAAACCAAGTGCGAAGGCCTCAACGGCGCAAGCACTTCCTTGCCGCTCTGCTTTTTCAAGACGATTTCACCGACGAACACAAGCGAATTCTTCAAATCAACCCTCGACACAATGCCCTCGCGCTTCTTGAACTTGCCGTTCAACACTAGGACCTTGTCGCCCTTGCGCACGGGCATGGCGCGCTTTTTCAACTGCTTGCGCAAGTCCCTGCTCAAATGCACTGCCACAAGCTTTTGCTTCAAGTGCAACGGCGCGTGGTACATTGCCCTGCGCTTTTTGCGCGGCTTTGACGAAACGCTGTTTGAAAACTTCATTCTCAATCACTTTTCAATTTTCTTGTAGGAACTTTCACAGAGAGCGTGCCACCATCAGGAGATGGAAACTCGGTTTTAACGTCTATATCTCCTCGCCCTAATCCATTACGGTGCATAAAATCTCCTATTGCACCACCTCTTTTCCACATCGCCTCACCTGCAGCGTCAAGTCGACGATCGCCTTTACCAACAATGCCTTTTAAATTGAAAACTACAATCGTATGCGGACCTACTACATGCGTTTCATGAAAAGTAAAACCATGGGTTTCCCGCATTTTTGCCATTAAAGTCTGCATTAAATCCCTCGCCTATAATCATACAACGATTGGAGCTATGGCAACAACCTTGGGGTACCGTTCCGCAATTTCGCGGGCAACTGCACCCTTGATTTCAGTGCCTTTCGGCAAGCCCGTGTCGTCAATCAAGACACAGGCGTTTTCCTCGAAGCGCACCCTCTGCTTGCCGCGGCGGAACTCACGCTTCTGGCGCACTATGAGGGCGTGCTCTTTCTTCTTCATCATTTCGGGCTTTGAAGCCTTCTTGACCGAAACAATCACTACCTGCCCTATGCCTGCAGAGGGATATCTCCTTAGCCTGCCGTGATACTTCAGCAGGCCGATAATCTGCACGATTTTCGCGCCGCTGTTGTCGTCGCAAATCATCCTGCTTCCAATTGTCAATCCTTTGGTTACTCTTGCAGGAAGTCCGAGCATGAATAAACACCATTTTTTGAAAACAAGTTTTTACTTCTTGGCCTTTTCCTCGACCGGCTCGGCCTTAGCCTCTTGCTTTTCGCCCTGCCTGATTTTGCGCATGAAAACGTGGCTCTTGGTCTTCGAGATTTTCCTGCACTCGCCGAACTCGATGTAATCGCCGTCCTTGACGCTCTCGCAGGGAGGAACGTGAACGTGAATCTTGCTCCTTCGCTTTTCAACCCTCTCGAACTTCGGGACGGGACGCACGAAATGCACTACAACAACTGCAGTGTTCTTTGCCTTGGCGCTTACAACCAAACCGCGGTCTACCAAGCCGCGGACTCGCAAGTTGCCGTGCTTGAGGCAATTGGGGCTAGAGCATTCAACCATTCAAAACCAACTTTTTCAAAATCAAAAATCAAATTCTTTTTTTCGAGGCGGCCTTCGATATTTTTTTCGTCCTGTCTTCGGGCCTTGAAACCAGGATGGTTCCGACAGCCGTGACTGCCGCTGCGGGGAAGTAAAAAACGCACTGGCTTTTCGGCAGCCGTTTTCTCCCGTTGGCAGTGTCGAGAACGAACGTGTTTCTCGACTCGTCAACGATCTTTCCCTCAATGCCTTGGAAGCCTTTGCCGCTGCTGTGCAAAACCTTGACGCGCTCGCCGACCAGCTCCCCTGCGAGGAAAACCAAGTCTGCCAAGGTCAAGTGCGGCTTTCGGCCCAAAGCGGGAGGCTTTGAGTCCACTAATGATGTCATAAATGCTTTTCTAAAATATTACCTGAAACTCTAAAAAAGCGGAATTAAATGTGCCCGAACTGGTTTAAAAACCTCACTATAACCGGTTCTGTTTCATTTTCGGTTGTAGCTCCCACCTTGTTCAAAACGGGTGATTATTTTAATTTAAACATAAATCTTTCCAGTTCAGTAGCTTTTAGACTAATCCAAACAGTTCCAAACAATAATAGGGCAAACGAAGCAATTACGATCGGATCGGTGAAACCTGTTTTTGAGCCAACTGCACCAATTACTGCTACCACAATTACGACAAGCGCCCAGAAATATTGTTTAAATCTTTCAAACCTATGCTTTGCTGCTTCTAATTTACCCTGGTTGCGCATGTAATCAATCCTCATTTTCGTTTGACCTATTCGGCATAGTCATTTGTTGAAAATCATGCTGCGGGGTCTCGGCCCAACACATGTCCGTTCCAAAGGAACGCGCAATTCCGCGCCAGTCAACCCCAATGCAAAGTAGGCGGCTTTACAACCGTCACTAAACAAATTTTGCCTCGAAAGTATAAAAACCCACTGTAGCCCAGGAGCGTTACTATTGGGAACGGGGCTAGTCACGAAGAATAGCCGGCAGCATGCCAAAAAGCAAAAACTCATGAAACCGGCTGAAAACTCCAAGCCCACTTACCGCGCAAAATCATTATGGTAGTCTAAATAACCCCATTTTAGCTCTAACAACCTACCGCGCAAAACTAAGGTTTAAATAATAGGGCAGCCATAGCTTAGTATGGCTTGGATAAAACCTAAATACTCAAAAGCGGAGATTAACCATGCGGGGGACGTTCTAGTTAGCAATGCAAGTTCAGAGGAACAAATAGGCCAAGCGCTGGAAATCCTGGATAATTGGAGGGCGAATCACAGCTACCCGATGCATGTTTTCAAGATTAGGTTAAAGGATAAGGCTTTGCTAGTCGACTCAAAAGCATTAACAGTGCAGCGCCTAAAGCGGGTTCCCGCGATTATTAAAAAATTGCAAAGGCGGTATAACGGACGCCCTCCAACAATGAAACTTTCCCAGATGCAAGACATCGGCGGGTGTAGGGCGGTTTTGTCAAATGTTAACTTAGCAAGACAATTATGCGAACAGCATTACCTGAAGGGAGACTTGAAGCATAAAAGAATGGGAGTGAAAGACTACATTACAACCCCTAAAAACGACGGGTACAGGAGCATTCACTTGATTTACAAGTATGTAAGCGATAAGGGAAAGGCGGAATACAACGATTTGCTCGTGGAAATTCAAATACGGTCAAAACTGCAGCACCTTTGGGCAACTGCTATTGAAACGGTAGATTTCTTTACCCGGCAGGCAATAAAATCCAATGAAGGGGAAAAAGAATGGATGGAGTTCTTTAGGCTGGTTAGTTCTGCTTTTGCTAAGATGGAAAACTGCCCCACGGTCCCAAATACACCCAACAATGAAAAAGAACTGTACCTGGAAATTAAGAAAAAAGAAGCGGAATTAAGCGTCATTAAGGTAATGAGGGGCATGACAGAAGCAATTAAAGTTTTTGAACAGAAAGTTAAGCAAGCACCAAAAAAACTGCAATACTTCTTATTGGAATTGGATATTGCAGGGGAAAAACTCAACATTACGCCCTATACGAAAGACAACGAACAAAAGGCAATAATGGATTACGCAGAATCTGAAAAGAAAAATAGGGGTAAAAAAGAATATGACGTTGTTCTTGTCGGGGCAGACACCAGCACGGATTTGAAAAAGGCGTATCCAAATTATTTCGTCGATAGCCAAGAGTTCTTAGTAAACCTGAAAAAAATCATAGACAAATATTAATTTAGAGGTTACAACTCAAAGTTCACAGCCGCGGAAAAGGTTAGAATCGGCTGACTTTGATGACTTCCTTGGGATAGCCCATTTTCTTGAGGAATTCAACCACTTTTTCGAGATGGTCGCCTTGGAGGATTACGAGGCCGTTTTTTGCCGTTCCGCCGCAGGCAAGCTTGTGCTTGAGGTCTTTCGCCACGCGCGGGACCTCTTCGCCCTTCAAGCCTTCAACTACAGTCACGAGTTTCTTGAAGCGCTTTTGCGTGGTGTAAACTTTCAGTTCGGCTTTAGTTTGTTTTTCTATCTCTTCAAAGACTCCCAGTTCCTTGGGAAGGCCGGTCAAAGGGTCTATTTCCGAAACGATTGCAACCACTCTTTCAAAATCAGTTTACGCTTTCACTTTCTCAACTGCAGGCTTTGCCGCTTCAGCTTTTTTTGCCGAAGGGGGGTTCCTGGGGTTCTTCTTGAGGTTCCTAGCCTCGCTACCCATCACGTTTTTCTGCGTTAAAAAGGTTAGTATGCGGGCTTTCAGGCGCTTTGCCTCGCGGTATTTCCCGGCGTTTGCAGGCCGGCCTGCGGATTTCATTGCATTAAGCTCGCTTGCAACCAAAGCTTCCATTTCGGCGAGCTTCGCCTTCAAGTCAGTGGCGTTCAGCGCCTTCAAATCCCTCTTGCGAACAATTGCCATGTTTCAAAAACCATCCGTAATTTTTTACGCTTCAGCCGCTTCCTCTTTTGCCTCAAGCTCAACTATTTCCTTCTCTTCCTTCACGTCCTCAATCACTTCCTTCGGAATGTGGGCTGCGGCAAGCACTGGCTCGTGCTTGACAATCAATGCAGCTGCGGCCGTTGCTTCAACTTGAGCTTTCGTGGGGAACTTCTTCTTGTTCTCTCCCGGAAAAACCATGTCCGCAGTGACTATGTGAACGCTGATTCCGATTGCCCCTGCGCTGAGGCGGGCGGTTGCCTTGCCCGAGCGCACTATCTTGAGCGCTTCGCCGCTCTTCTTCAAATACCCTTTGCGCACGGTCAGCGTTTTTGCCTTTCCGCCCTTGCCGACCACTTTTCCGGCAACACGGATTTCAGCTCCGAGCGCTCCGGCTTCCATGATTTCTTTCAGTGCGATGCGCATGATTGGCTTTACGCGCGGCTTGTTTTCAATGCGGTGGGCGATTTTTTCGGCAACAATCTTGGCGTCGAGCTCGGGTTCCGCCACTTGCACGACCTCAATCTGAGGATTTTCAATGGAATACTGCTTTTCTAGGATATCGCAGAGGTCGCGGATGCTGTTGCCGCGCTTTCCGACCACGACAGCGGGCCTGCGCACGGCGATTGAAATTCTTG
The DNA here is from genome assembly GCA_013331595.1 of Microcaldota archaeon. The sequence continues at coordinate 9,810 of DUGE01000004.1, forward strand.
TTGCAATGGGCGTTTTTTGGATTTCAATGCTCGAAACTCCTGCGCGCTCAAGCTCCTTGAAAAGGAATTGCTTGACGTGCAACCCGCCTATTGTTTTCTTCAGCATTTTCGTTTCAACAGACAAGCAAACACCTTCTCTTCAAAAATCATTTTTCCTTATTTCTTTTCAGCATCAGTCTTTGCCTCTTCCTTCACCGGTTCAGCAATTGCCTCGGTTTTCTTCTGCGCCTTTGCATTTGCTGCAACGGGCTTTGCATTTTCAGCCTTCGCTTTTACGGCGCCAGCCTGGGATTTTTTCTTTCCCGCTTCTTCGGGCATTTCAGCAAGCACGAGCTCGGCGCGGCAAGTTTCGTAATTGCTGAAGAGCGACTGCTTTCCGTAACCGAGAGTGCGCGGGCCTGCGAAAGTCCGGCGGTAGCGGCGCATGACGTTCTGCTTGTTAGCCGCAGCATGGCGGACGAACAGCAGGGCTTCATCCATTCCTTTTGCGACCGCATTGGCACGGGCGTTTTCCAAAAGCTCGAGTGCAAACTTGCATTCTTTCTTGGGGTACTTGCCTTTCCTGCCGCCGAGATTGCCGCGGTGGCCCATGCCCGTGTTGAACTTATGGAAGGGAATGGCTTTCTCCAAGTTTATGGCGTCGTCCAGGATTTTCTCCGCCTTTGCAATGCCCTTTCCGTTTATGGCGGCGAGAACTTGGCCCAAGTCCTTGTAACTGCAGTTAACGTCATGCAGCTGGGCTTTGCCCCACTTTTCGTCCTTCGCTTCAGCAACCGAATACTTGTAGATCGACATGCGTACACTCCTCACTTGAGCTCGACGGCCTTGCTTCCCCTAGTAGCGCCCACACCGGGACCGGAGTGCCTGACCATCTTGATTGGAATGGAATACTCCCCTAACCTCCTTCCCAGCATTGTGGCGAGGACAGTAACTTCAATCCAATCCTTGCCGTTGTAAACCAAAAACTTTTTGCCCAACATTTCTGGAAGTATGATCATCTGGCGCGCGTGAGTTTTCATGGGCTTCTTGGCGAAATCGTGCTTGCGCAGCCGTTCAATGAACTTTTTCACCTGGGCGCCCATTCTCTTCAGAGTCCTGCGCGAGTTTGAAGGAATGAACTTCAAGAAATCCTGCAAGGTAATCTTGCCGACTTCCTCAATGTCAATTCCTTGGTAAACGACTTTTCTCGCCATTACAAATCACGTCCAATAAACCTAGCTCTTTCCCTGTGCCGAAGCCGAGTTTGAAGCCCTTGCGCTCTTGCCCTTGTTCCTGCCCGTGCGCCTTGCGCCAATGTGCCCTGCCTTGCGGCCGGGCGGGGCTCCATGTGAAACTGAAGTGGGCTTTCCGCCAGTGCGCCCACCGTACGGGTGGTCGTAGGCGCTCATTGCACGGCCTCGCACGTCCGGCCAATAGCGGTTCATCGCATGCATCTTGTGGTATTTAGTTCCCGCTTTCATGAAAGGCTTTTCCAAACGGCCTCCGCCGCTCGCTATGCCGACCGTTGCAATGCAATTCGGAGACAAAGACAAAACTTTTTTCGAGGAAAGCTGGAGGTTTACCCTGCCCGTGTCCTCATCCTCGCCAATCTTGAATGCCGAAGTGCCGCTCGCGCGGGAGAATTTCCCGCCGTCCCCCGGATGCGATTCAACGTTGAACACCGGAGTTCCGTCGGCCACGTCACCCAGGCGCGTTACGCATCCGCGCAAAGCAGGGGCGTCCGTGCCAACTTGAAGTATATCGCCAACTGCAATGCCTTCTGCTGCAAGAGTGTGGAACTTCCAGCCGTTCGGGAAAAGGAGTTCCGCCACGAGCACGTCGCGGGCCGGATCGTGAATGAAACGCAAAACCTTTCCGCCCATTGTTTCTGAAGGCAATTTATAGTGGATGTTGCCGAAAAACCTGTGACCCGGGGATTTGAAGGCAGGGCTGCCCTTGCCGCGCCTTTGCTGTATCAAACGAGTTCCCATTCAAAACCACTTTTCAGTAAAATTCCAAACATAAAATTCTATATGACCTTGAGTTTTGCCGCAAGCTCTGCTGCAGCGCCGGCCTTTTCAAAAACCACGAACGCCTTCTTCTTTCCAAGCGGAGTTACGAGCGCAGTGACCTTGCGCACTTTCTGGCCGTAGTTCTTTTCAACCTCTTCCTTAACCTGTTTTTTCGTCGCCGCATTCTCGACGATGAAAGTCAGCTTGTTTTCCTTTTCAATGCCCGCAACGGCCTTTTCCGAAGACAGTGCGTACAATACAAAACCCATCAAAACAACCCTTCAATTTTTGTAAGCAAACCAAAATCAATTGTACAAGCCTTTCGACAATTTTTCTATTGCGCCTTTCGTCCAAACGCACACGCGGCCCGCAACGCCGCCAGGGGCAAGCAAATCCGCATTCAATTTTTCCACGTCGGCGCAATCGACGCCGGGAATGTTCCTTGCAGCCTTGCCAATGCCGCCGTCCTTGCCGTAAACTATGAGCACACTCTTCCTCTCGCGGTATCCGCCCTTGCGCAGTTCGCGCACGCCAGACCGTCTCGAACGGGTTTCCTCCGAACGGGAAACGTCAGCCTCAAGGCCCACTGCAATGAGGAATTTCTCGACGTCTTTTGTTTTCTTAACGGACTCGAGAGAATCGTCAGCAACTATCGGCAGGGTTTTGCCGGAAGTAATGTGGCCCCTGGTTTTGACTATTTCAGGGTTTGCGGTTGCAGCTATGGCACTGCGCAAGGCAAGGTTCTTTTCCTTGCGGTTGATTTTCTCCACCAAAATCTTTTCGGGCTTTGGAGGATGCGCCCTGCGGCCCTTGACCGCATGGGGAACTGTCAAAACCCTGCCCAGCCTCCCGCCGGAAAGCTTTTCGCGCGGCAAGCGCGAGCGGCCGGTGTTAATGGTCTGCCTCCAGCTCGCCCTTCGGCCGAAGTACTCGGCAGTATTCTGCTTTCCTGCAAGCGGGAAAACTCCTTTCGGCTGCCACAATAACGAGCGGAAAGCCCAGAAAGCCCGGCGGATTACTTCCGGCCGGTAAGCCTCTTCGAACTGCGAGGGCAACGCAATGCTGCCCGATTCGCTTCCGTCGAGATTGAAAACTTTCGCCTGCATTTTTCTCACGCCAAAAACATTACAACATTAAACAAAAATCCAAAAATAATTTCAAACTGACAACTGCTTTACTTCAACGGCCTTGACTTTTACGCCCGGAACCAGCTCTTTCCGGAGCATGATAAAACGCTTTACAGGCCCGGGAATGCTGCCCTTGACAGCAACGAAAGAGCCTTTCACGATGCCGTAGTGTGAAAAAACTGGAAGGATTTTTGCATCGTCAGAAATCTTAACTATGCGCTTTGCGCGCTCTGTGCGCTTGTGGAAGCCCGTCTGCCCAGCGCGGGGAACGGTGTACATGACTTTAGCCTGCCGCTCGGGACCGATGGAACCGCCGTGCCTGCGGCTTTTGGTTGCCTTGCGGATGTTCAGCGCTACTCCGTAACGCTTTACAACGCCCTGCCAGCCTTTGCCGGTCGTAACGGCAACCGCATCAACGGATTCGCCTTCAGCGAAAACGTCTTTCGCGTTCAATTCTTTGCCGATGAAATTGGAAGCGGAATTCAACTGCTCTTCGACGGAACCGCCGAGAGCGATTTCAAAAACATCGGGAGTTTTCTTCAAGCCAATGCGCCACGGTTGGGTGCAGCACAACAGCCTCGCTTGGGCAACACGGCCCTCGAATTTTGTCAGCTCGTCCGCAAGGGACTTTTCCTTCTTCGTTGGAGTAAGCGAACGGGAAAGTTGTTTGGGATGCGCCTTTGAATTCACTTGCGCCAACGCCTTCAAGCCATAGGGAGTTTTTTCCCAGAGTGTCACGGCGTAGACAAAAATAGGGGGAACTTCGAGGATGGTGACTGGCCACAGGACTTCCTGTCCCTTGTAGGGAGATGGGGTGTCATCCACAACCAAAGCTTGCGTCATGCCTGCCTTGAAGGCGGGAAAACCAAGGGCGCCTGAAAGTGCAAGGGGCCAAGAGCGGACTCTCGGAGTAATGCGGCTTGCACGCGCCCTGTGCCAGAATGACCTGCTTCCCCTGCGAGGACCCCGTTTACCCATTCAAAACCACAAACGCTATTTGAAAACCCATACGGAAACCATGAAGCGCAATGAAGAGACAAAAAAAGCCTTTATGCAGGCCTGAACTACTATCCCCCAACTGCTCTCGGCAATCAATCGGTAGAAACCCTCTTTGCAACAGGAGGCGTCTTCTTGAAAAGCACTTTTGAATCGCAGTACAAACAGCGGATGAAATCCAAGTCCTTGAACTCGTACTCGCGGCCGCAATTCGAACACACGAAAGTCATTTCACAAAACCCCTTGCGCTTTTTTCAACCAATTGGAAGCCTTAAACTAAATTTTTTTGAAAAACCACTCTAGACTATTGATTTGCAAACAATCCACGCGTTCCACCCTTTCGGGTGAAAACTCTAAAAGGACTCAAACTAAACGCCGAAACTAATATACAGAATGCTGAAACGAGTTTTTAAAGCCTTTCCTTGCCCCAGCTTTGGAGAATAAGTAACCGTTTTACCCTACTTTTTATTCAAAAATCACTTATTATTCAAAGCTCCTTGCCCCATCGAATCCCGCTACTTGCGCGGTTTTGGAGCGCTTCGCAAAACATCCTCAATTATCGCCCTGTGCTCATGACCCTCGGGTAAAAGGGCAAGCGTTCCTTCAAGAAACTTGCAGACAGCCGGAGATAAAACGCCTTTTCTGATCGCAACGCCAAACGGCAGTGCTTGAACACGCTGCTGTTGAAACCAAACGCGCTGCACTCCATCCCCGCCTCTCCTCGGCAGCTTGCGCTGGTCCACAGTGATTATTGAATTCAAATGGTCTTGCAACATTTGTTCTATGACTGGATGCAATTTCTTTCCCATGAGGTCACTTCGGCTCGAAGAAATGCTCGCGCGACTTGGACTCGCGGCGGATTTGTTCTATCAACTGCTTTGCGCGGGAAAGCAGTTCCAAAACCTGCTTTTCAAGGGCGTCAACCTGCTTCTTGAAATCATCGACCTTCGCCTTGTCGAGCTTTGGCTTTTCCTTCAGCATAAGGGCGACTTGCGCGATGTCGGCAAAATCCTTCTCGCGAATCATCAGCTCTTCAATCGAAAGTATGGCGTAGTCCGCGTCAAGGTTCAATAGGAAAATCGACTTATTGACAGTATCACTATAATATTGGTGGGTGCCGATGAACTGGATGAAATCGTGTAGCGTTTCAACGGAGTGGTAGCACTGCCTCAAGGTCGCAGGGCTGTAGCCGAACTGCGCGAGCTCTTTCGAAACGCGCAAGTCCAGTTCACCCTGCTTTTCAGGAAAAACGCTTTCATCGGAAGACAAAAAAAACACCCCTACACAAAAACAAACACGCCAACCAATAAATAATCAAGGCTTGGGCGTTCCCCCAAAAATCAACGGCCGAAATGGAAAAAGCCTCCGGCGAGAATCGAACTCGCGACCTTTTGCTTTCCGAACCGCGGGGAACCGTAGGTTCCCCCCAGTTTCAGGGTCTTCCTGACCCCCTCCTTCTTTCAAAGGAAAGGAATTAGAAAGGGGAAACCATTGGTTTCCCCTTCTTACCATGCAAACGCTCTACCCCTGAGCTACGGAGGCAACAATCGGGAATTATAGAAAGTGATGCCAATTAATATAAATTAGCCGCAACAAATACTTTCCTTCTAACTTAGTTTTTAGAGTTAAAGTGATGTTTAAATGGGCAAAGTTCCTCTCGCCGACAAGGCTTTCTTGAGCGTAGTCATCTGCATGAAATGCAAGACGCGCAACCCGCGCGGCGCAGTGCGCTGCCGCAAGTGCAACTATCCCCACTTAAGGCCCAAGCGCGCGAGAAAGAAGGAAGCCAAGGGCAAGTAACCTAATCCTCGGGGAAAACTACGTTTTCCCCTGGCGATTAGTCCGCCTCACCCCTTTCCTCCGACGAACTTCCCTCTTTTTAGTTTTTTAATTCCATTAGCGTATAGTTTAGCGTGCAGGGGTGGCAGAGCCTGGCCAAATGCGGGAGGCTTAAGAAGCCTTTTTCTTTCCCGAAAGAAAAAGCCTTGGGAAAAAGAAAGGGCTTTTGAGAAACCTCCTCTCTTAGGAGTTCGCCGGTTCAAACGGGCTTTTCTTTTGTAAAAGAAAAGACCCGCGGAAAAGAAAACCGCGGTTGCCTGAAAATCCGGCCCCCTGCACTGACAGACCTTTTCTTTGTAAAGAAAAGGTCTGTCAACCCCAAAAGAAACATTGGGGCCGGTCAACCCCAAAGAAAAACAACGATGGTTTCACTTGAAAATCAAAAACTATCCGCAATTGGCCGTCACGCCCGAGAGAAAACTCGCCTTGCAGGCGTTCGAAAAGGCCCTCAAGGCAATAGACCCCTACGCCATAACAAAAAAAGAAGCGCCTAAAATCAAAGCCCGTGAATTCCAAAGGATTTTCGTAGTTGCTTTCGGCAAGGCGAGCGTGGCCATGGCCAAGGCAGTTGAAGAGACGCTCCCGGTTTTCAAGGGCGTTGCCGCATCCCCTTTTCCAGCAAAGCTCAGGAAAATGCGCGTGATTTCCGCAGGCCACCCCATTCCCAACGAAAAAAGCGTCAAGGCGGGAAAAGAAATACTTGAATTAGTCAGGCAGGCGAAGGAAAACGATTTGGTGCTGTGCCTCATTTCAGGCGGCGGATCTGCACTGGCGGAAATACCCCGCGTTTCGCTTCAGGCACTATGCGAATCGACGGACACGCTCTTGCGCAACGGCGCGAACATCCAGGAAATAAACTGCATCAGGAGGCACCTCAGTGAAATAAAGGGCGGAAAGCTCGCGAAAGCATGCAAAGGCAAAATGATTGCACTCGTCCTGTCCGACGTGGTTGGAGACCGCTTGGACTGCATTGCTTCGGGAACTGCAATAGGCGATTCCACCACATTCTCCCAGGCGCTTTCAATCGCCAGAAAATACCGCGTGCGCAACAAGGAGGTTTTGGCATTGCTTGAGAAAGGCGCACGGGGAGGCATAGCCGAAAACCCGAGGCGGGTTAAGGCGAAAAACATCATAATCGCCAGCAACGGCACTGCCCTGGCTGCGGCGAAAAAGTTTTTGCAAGCCAGAGGCGTGAAATTCCGGCGGGTTTTCAATAACTTTGAAGCCAATGCCGACGGCCTCGGCGCGAGATTCGCGCGCGAATTGCGCAAGGGAAGTTTCATCGCAGGCGGAGAGAGCACGGTCGTCGTCAAGGGCAATGGCAAGGGAGGCCGCAGCCAGCAAATGGCTTTAAGGGCATTGGAAAACTTTCCGCTCAGAGAAAACGAAGGCATGCTCATCGCCTGTTTTGCAACCGACGGCATGGACGGAAATTCCCGCAATGCAGGCGCGATAGTTGACAAAATTACGCTCGGGAAAGCCAACAAGCTGAAGCTGGACGCAAGGAAATTTTTGGGGAACAACGACTCCGCATCGTTCTTCGACAAAACAAAAAGCAGCATTAAAACGGCTTACACTGGAACCAACGCCAACGATTTGGTCATTGGCCTGAAAAAACAACTGCGGTAAATTACTTTTTCAATACTTCCCGGTTCACGACGTGTTCCGGAGTTTTCCCGCCGGCGAAATCAACCACCGCTTTTACGGCGAGCAAGGCCATTTGCGCGCGCGCTTCTTTCGATGCCGAAGCGATGTGCGGCGTTGCGACGAGGTTAGGCTGCCGGAGCAGTTCGGCATTGACGTCCTGCTCGTTCTCGAAAACGTCCAGCGCCGCGAAAATGCGCTTTCGCGACAATTCTTTAATCAAGGCATTTTCGTCAACCACTGGCCCGCGGGCGGTGTTAATCAAAATCGCGCCGTCCTTCAGGGAAGCCAATTGCCCTGCGCCAATCAAATGCTTCGTGTTTGCGTTCAAGGGACAGTGGAGGGTAATGACGTCGGATTCCCTCAGCAAATCTAGAATGCTCCGGGACTCGAACTCATCGTGATTGGAAAGCGTGGGGTCGTTGTAAATCACCTTCATTTCGAACGCATCGTGCGCCATTTGCGCGACTTTCCCGCCAATGCGGCCCAACCCTATAACGCCAAGGGTTTTTCCCTTCAATTCAGTGCCAACAAACAAGCTCGGCTTCCATCCGTGGTATTTTCCGGCAACAACAAATTCGTGGGCTTCAACGACCCTGCGCGCTGCCACGAGAATCAAAGCAATGGTGTGCTCGGCAGTGGCGTAAGTCAAAACGTCCGGAGTGTTCGTGACCACTATGCCCCTGCGCGTTGCCTCGGCAACGTCGATGTTGTCAAAGCCAACCGCATAATTCGAAATCAGCTTCAGGTTTGGCGCCGCGTCCATAACCGCCGCGTCCATCTTGTCGGTCAACAGGGAAATGACCGCATCCCGGTCCCTAATGCGCGCCAAGATTTCCTCACTGGACAAAAACCGCTCTTCGCCGTTCACGTCAACTTCCAAATGGGAAAGCAAATCCAAATGCGCGGGAAGCTTGTAGTCAACTAAAACCTTGAACGCCATCCAAACACACCCCTTCAAACAAAAAGTCCAACGAAATTCAAGTTGTGCAAGAGTAATGATAGTTTGAGCAAATGCTGGCTACATACGTTGGAGTTTCACCATTTTGCGGAATCCCGCCTCGCCTTGCAACAGCTCCAGGGCCTGCGTTGTAAGCAGCCAAAGCCAATTCAACGCTCCCGAAACTATTCAGCTGCTTTGCCAAATATTTAATTCCACACCACACGTTGGAATCATAGTTTAACAATTGCTTCTCGCTCAGTCCGCATTCTCCCATTCCGGTTGCAGGCATTATTTGCATTAAGCCCAAAGCGCCAGCCTTAGATCTCGAAAATTTTCCGTAACAGCTTTCCTGGAGTGCAACAGCGCAAGCGAGCTTGAAAGGATCTTCAACACGAACCTTGCTTTGGAGATTATTTAACTGCGGCGCGTACTTGGCAATAATCGCACTCACTTCAGGCGAAGCAATGCAAAGCTGCCCTCCGGAATTTCTCAGTGACGGGCAGGAAGCGGGAATGCGCGCTCCTGAAGGAAAACTTCCGGCAGTGCCTCCGTTGAAAGCACGGCTGTAATCGGCAGTGCGCGGCACTGGGTTTCCGCTTTTTTCGCTCGCACCGGCAACGTCCAGCCCTCCAACATCAACAGAAGGGGCGTTGCTCGCCTCAAGCGCGGCCCTGATCTTATCGTAATCTATCGTTCCTGAAACAAGCACAGGTTCTTTTTCTATCTTCTCTCCCAAAAACAATACTGCCGCGTCGCTTGGAAGCACTGAGGAAGGCGATGCCGCAATCGCAAGCGTAACAGCTGAAGCCAAAAGCACGAAAGCAAGAAGAATTTTTGAAGTTTGCAAGCCAATCACAGAGCGCCTTAAAAAGAGTTTCTCGCCGGCGGTTTTTCTTTCTTCCGATTTTGCCCGTTTTGCTTTGCGACCTCTCAAGGCTTGCGGAGGAAAACCTGGAAAGTAGTGTGAGTCAAGCCGACGTTCTTCGGCCTCGTTCCCCTTTCGCGCACAAGCCACTCACGCACTATGCCCTCGACGGTCATGAGGTGCTCGAAGCCCTGCTTTTCTCCCTCCAAGACAAAATCGCGCACTTGCTCGGTGTTGGGAATGAAGCCGACGCACAAGCCTCTCGATTTTAAGGATTGGAAAGCTCCCGAAAGCAGGAGGTTCGAATCTCCACAATCTAAAACTATGCAATCCAAATCTTTTTCTTCAAAACCTTCAGCTGCATCCTTGAGCTTGAACTCCACGCGCTCGGTAAAGCCCGCCTTGTCGATATTCTTCTTTGCAATGGCAAGAAATTCCTCGCGCTTTTCGTACGAGTAAACCTTGCCTTTCACCCCAACAACGTTTGCCAGGAAAACCGTGAGCCAGCCGGAACCGCTTCCAGCTTCTGCAACGCGGTCGCCCTCGCCAATGCCCGCAAACCCCAACAGCATGCCCGCGTCCTTGTGCAGGACCACTTGCGGCCCGCGCTTGAATTTTTTCCAGTCGAAAAAAGGAATCATTTTTTCACGCCCACATGTTTGTTAGCCATTCAAAACCACCGTTTCATTGAATTAATTACCTGCGTGGTCGCCGATGCGGCCGCCGGTGCTTTCTTTTTGCGTCTCGAATTGCTTTTTGCCTATAAAATTCGGTCCAGTATGCTTTCTTTTCTTCCTCAGTCGGCTTATGCTTTCCCTCGAAAAACAGCTTCCTTCCCCACTCAAGAAAGGCGTGAATTCCTTTTAGGATGGACATAATGAGAGACGGTTTTTTCCTAGGGCCATCATAAACAGGCCGCCTTCCAGGCCAATAATGGCGAGGGCGGTTTTCCCAAGTAGTACGGCTAGTCATTCAAACCACCTCTTTTTCAAAAACTCAAGACTTTTCTATTGCTACTTTTTTGACATTCTGCGCTTGAAGATTCTTTGGAAGCTCAGAGCTTTTCCGGGGACTAATTTTCTGAAAGCCTCAAGGGAGAATTGAACTCCCGACCTCCTGTTTGCTTTGCCTTTCTTTTTAGAAAAAAGAAAGGCGAGAGCCCCGCCAAAGAAAAACTATTTTTCTTAACTTTTTCTAAAAGGAAGAGGGCTGAGAAGGGAGAAACCTTGGTTTCTCCCTCTTACAAGACAGGCGCTCTACCACTGAGCTAC
>DUGE01000088.1:0-3407 GCA_013331595.1 Microcaldota archaeon
GTGCAACAGCGCCCTTTCGCCCAAAACTCCAGAGCCGAATTCGTCGCGCAAGGAATTGCCCAATTGAATGAGCTTCTCGCGCGTTATCTCAGACTTTTTGCCGCCTGGCGAGATTATTTCAACGAGCTTGGTGAAGAAAGACGGGTTTTTCTCCTTCTCTATTGCCAAAAGCTCCTTGTTGTTGGCAAGCAACTGCCGCAAGTAATCCGACAGCGAGTATTTCTCGAAGCCCACGGACTCCAAATACTGGGCTGCAGTATCCTTGCCCGAACAATTCTGCCCAACCAAACCAATAATCATAAAATCAACCGCTCAGCGCTTGTAGCCAAATTTTTTTACTAAATCCTTCCGCTCTTCAACGTCCGCCGGAGTTTCAACGCCCTTCTGCTTGTCCCCATCAATGACGCCCATTATCCCTCGGCCTTGGGACGTTTCTCCAACAACCACTTGCACAGGGTTGGCGCTGGCGCAGTAAACCGTGCACACTTCGCTCACGGCCTTGATGCGGTTCAGGACGTTAATTGGGAATGCATTGCGCAGGAAGACAATAAAACAATGGCCGCACGAAAGCGCAAGGGCATTCTCTTCAGCCGCTTTCTTCAATTCCTCGTCGTTCCCATCGCTTCTCACCAGTGCCTTGCCGGACGACTCGCAGAAAGCCAGGCCGAACTTGATGCCTGGCGAGGATTCCACCAGGGTTTCGTACAAGTCTTCAACGGTCTTGATAAAGTGCGACTGCCCGAGAATGACGTTCGCGTCTTTCGGAGTGCTTATGCTAACAAGCTTGAATTCAACATCTGACACTAAACCCACCTGAACAAATAGGTGCCTGGGGGGTTTAAAGCTTTTCAGGCCTTGCCCCTTTCTTTGCGAAAAAGATGCACGCAGAGCTTTGCNNCTTTGCTCTGCGGCACGTCGCAGACGCGAAAACGCGTCTGCAACGAAGGTGCGGAGGCGCCGCGCCAAAGAAACGCGGTTGCTTCAAAATAGGAAGAGTAGAGGGATTTTCAGAACGACAGCAAAGCGAGGCTTGCGATAAGCAGCACTATGCCGGCATATTGGGTTTTAGTGAGTTTTTCCTTCAGAAAAATCCTGGCCATCAAGGCATTCAGCGCAGGCGCGGTAGCGGTTATGAGCGAGGTGAGGGAAACGCCTATTGCGAGGAAAGAAAGATTGCCGAAAATAACTCCCGCGGCAAACAAAACAACGTAGAAAAACGTGAACCAGCGCAGTTCAGCTGACGGGGGGAAAACGAGTTTTTTGCCAAACGCAAGGAAACAAGCGGCTAAAACGATTAAAACGCCTCCTTCCATGAAAAACGAAGCGTTGAACGCATTTATTTGCAAAGCAACAGGTTTGGCCATCGTAAAGAAAGCACCCCAGCTGATGCTCGCTAATAATGCAAGCCAAACGCCGCGGCCTATTGAAAAGCCTTGATTCCGGTAGGCAAGCAAAAACAAGGCAGCGAGTATTAGGGGCAGCGAAACGAGGTAAACGTTTTGGAAAGGCTCTCCCAGGAAAAGCGCGGAAAACAATACTGAAAAAAGAGGGAAAGAGCTCGACACTGCGAAAACCAGGCCGATTTTAGAGGTTTGCACTGCCTTGAAGTAGGCGAGTATTGACGCCGCTCCCAGGATTGAAGCGAACAATACTAAAAGCAGGGCGTCTCCCTGCGGAAAAACTGGTTTGGAAAACAAAAGCAAGCTTGCCGCCATCAGCAGGATAGCAAAGAAATATTCGGTCAGCGAAAGGGAATAGACGTCTATTTTTGCAAGCAAGCGCTTGTTCAAAACGTCCTTCAGCCCCCAGCAGAACAGCGTGAGGAAAGCAAAGAAAAGTTCAGGCACTTAAAACACTTTTCAAATAGACAACGCGCTTAGTGAACGATTTCCTTCCCATTTTTCCCGCGGGGCGGCGTGTCTAAGCTCACAAAACGCACATCATAACCTTTTCCTGAAACGTTTTTCATTGCCTCAATAAAACTTACGCTGGGGCTGAAGTCACTAACTTTTTTATCTCTCAGAGCCCGTGCAAGTTTTTCTATAAATTCTTGTCCCTTTCGGTCTTGTGGAAGAACTACGACATAGGCCGGGTCAAAAACAGCATTTGCTGGATTTCCGCTGACGGGATAGGGAAAAACTGCAACATGGTTTCCAGTATTAAAACGTTCAGATAATTCGCTATGAAGCAGTTGTCCTGCGTTACAAGCACGTTCAACTTGCGCCACAATTCGGTGCATTCCCTCGGGTTCCACTTCTTCAGGTACTCTGGTCACTGGCCTTGACGTCCAGAAACTTCTGTTAAAAGGATTCCAAGTTTTCTTTTTTGCCCAAAAGGCTTTCGAATAAAACGGTTTAGTCAAAGGCGTTGCCTTGCGCCAGAATACAACATTTTCCCTTTCCACCCTAAACGTTTTGGGCATTGCAAAGTACAAACGAATTTGGGAAAGAGGTTCAGTAGGATGACCGGCTATAGTAAAGTGATGCAAACCGTTCCTAACAAGCTTTTCTACAAGTTTCTGCATTAAATCGAAAAAATATGTTCGGGAAACTTAAAAAGCGTATCAGCAGAAGAAGTAATTCAGCCCAAGTTCATTTCGATGTTGACGCTCGGGGGAATGCGCAAACGCATGACTTCACGCAGAACGCGGTCGTCCGCGGGAATTTCAATCAAACGCTTGTGCACGCGCAACTCCCATCGTTCGTAGGTGTCGCTGCCGTCACCGCACGGAGTCTTGCGCGTGGAAATAGTGAGTTTCTTGGTTGGCAGGGGAATCGGGCCGCGCATGTTAACGCCCGCCTTTTCTGCAATACCCTTTATTTGAACGCAGATGCTATCCAACTCGCCGCACGATTGGCTTTCGAGCTTGATGCGCGCCTTGTTCATCCCAAAAAAACCTTTTTTTAAATACCAATTTTTGAAAAATCAGGAGAAAGGAATTTGAAATGCGAACTCCAAAACCCTTTTTCCCTCATTTCACACGTTCAAACAAATTATGGAAAAAAACTAAAACAGAAAAAACCTCAAGCTTTCTTGGGAACTATTTCCAAGATGACTCCAGCTGCAACGGTCTGCCCCATGTCNNAGGATGGTTCAAAACCACGATTTGCGCGGTGAACTCCTCAACCACGGTCGGAGGGTTGCTGGGAGAGCCGACGACGCTACCCCTCTTGATGGCCTTCTTGTCAATGCCCTTCAAGGTGAAACCGACGTTGTCCCCCGGAATTGCCTGGGCGATTGCCTGGTGGTGCATTTCAATGGTCTTCACTTCACCAGTAACGTTCTCAGGCATGACAATAACGATTCCAGGCTTGAGTATGCCCGATTCAACTCGGCCTACTGGGACAGTGCCCTGGCCGGTGATGGTGAAAACTTCCTGGATTGGCAAGCGCAAGGGCTTGTCGGTC
>DUGE01000088.1:3458-11561 GCA_013331595.1 Microcaldota archaeon
CCTGTAATCATGTTCTTGACGAAGTCCTTGTGCCCAGGGGCGTCGATGATTGTAAAGTAGTATTTCTGGGTGGTAAAGTCGCGGTGGGCGATGTCGATAGTGACTCCCCGCTCACGCTCTTCCTTCAGCTGGTCCATTACGAAAGCGAATTCAAAAGTAGGCTTGCCTGCCTTTGCAGCCTCTTCCTTCAGCTTGCGCAAGTCGTTTTCCGAAACTGCACCGGTGTCGTAAAGCACACGCCCAACTAGGGTGCTCTTCCCGTGGTCGACGTGACCGGTGAAAATCAAGTTCAAGTGCGGTTTGTCTGACATCCTACATCCCCCCTAAACACGGCATATCCTAAATCCAATGATGCGCGCAAAGCACGCTCAAGAGCATTTTCTTCCCCTAAAAGCAATCTCAGCTATCCTCAAATCAAGACGTGAAAGAGCATTGCTTCAAGCACTAAAAAATCAGCCATTATGAGCCTATCGGCCAACTTAAAAAATATGCGTCAAGCCGTTAAAAAACCTTTCTAAGCAGGAGAAAACCAAGGTTTTCTCCTTGCCAACCTCTTTCCTTAGTAAAAAACGCGTTTTTACTCGTAAATCTTACCGTCAGATAAAAAGGGGTGAAAAAAGCTTATTATTCTTTGGACTGCTAAAAGTAATTTTAGCGATTAACGGTGGTTTACTTTGAAGAAGATTCTTTATTCCCTAGACCCGGACAACTTCTGCGGGCTGCAGGACGAATTCAGCGACTACGCGAAAAGCAAAATCGTTGTTCTACCCGTACCGTTCGATTCCACTGCATGTTCTTCACCAGGCCAGCGCTTCGGGCCTGACGCGCTCATAGGAAGCAGCGCAGGGCTCGAGCTTTACGATGAGGAAATCGATTTCGACGTTGCCCACGAGGTTGGCATTTGCACTGCCGAAAGCATGGAACCGGCCAGGGCGAACGTCGAGGAAAACAACCTTCGCATAAAGAAAACGCTCGAGGAATTCCTGACGGACGGAAAGTTCGTCGTTACTCTTGGAGGGGATCACAGCATCACTTACGGCGTTCTTTCAGCATTCCACGAGTTTTCGAAAGACAAGCCTTTTTCAGTCCTCCAGTTGGATGCGCATGCGGATGTTGCCGAAGATGCGGAAGGCTCGCTCTACACCCACGCTTGCGTGATACGCCGCGTCAAGGAAAAATTCACGGACAACGTAGTCCAAGTTGGCTTGCGCAGCGTTTCAAAGGAAGAAATCGATTACAACGAGGGAAACGTTTTCCTTGCAATTAATTTGCGCAAGAACTTCGAGGATAAAATCCCGGAAATCATTTCGCGCCTCACGCACGACAACGTGTACATCACTTTCGACGTTGATGCGCTCGACCCGAGCGAAATGCCTTCAACTGGAACCCCGGAGCCTGGAGGGCTTTACTATTACCAAGTTCTCGATTTGCTTCGTGAAGTTTGCAAGGCAAAGAATGTCATCGGCTTCGACTGCGTTGAGTTGATGCCCTTGCCCGGCAACGACGCGCCCAACGCAACAGCGGCGAAAATAATCTACAAGCTCCTCGGCTACAAATTCAAGCTTGGAAAAAAAGCTTAGAGTGAAAACATGCTGAAGCCCGGTGACAAGGCGCCTGATTTTTGCCTGCCCGACCAGAATGGCGTGAAGCATTGCCTGAAAGACTATTTGGCGAAAGGCAAGGCGGTCGTGCTTTACTTTTACCCGAAGGACGACACTCCCGGCTGCATTTGCGAAGGCAACGAATTTACCGCGCTGCTGAAAAGCTTTGAGGGGAAAAACGCAATTATCCTCGGCGTGAGCGCCGACACTGTAGAGTCGCACAAGAAGTTCGAGCAGAAGTACGATTTCAAGATAATCCTGCTGAGCGATGAAAGCAAAGAAACGATTAAGTCGTACGGTGCTTGGGGCTTGAAGCAGGCTTACGGGAAGGAATACGCGGGCATTCTTCGCACTACTTTCGTGATTGACAAGAAGGGAAAAATCCGCCTGGCTTTCGAACAGGTTAAAGCAGAAGGCCACGCCCAGGAAGTCCTCGGAAAAATAAGCTGAACCCCATCATCTTGTACATTCGGCAGAAATAAGTCTAATATTCATTTCCTTCGGCCACGAATACGAGCCCGCTATTGGGTTTGACTCGCTGGGGCGGTTAACATTGTACCTTTCAAATTCTATGAAAACGTTCAATTTCGTTTTTTCTTTGATTATTCCATCAGTGTCCAAAACAATTTTTTCTATTGAAACCGGCGAACAATAGTTATGCGTTATGATTTCGGCTTTTTCAGAGCCACTTCTGCAGCGTAATGTTTGATTAATTCTCGTCCCACTAGAACTTGCAAGCTTAAATCCTTCTCCAAAGGAAAACCCATTAAGGTCATTATTCGGCTTATCCGTCTGGAAATTGACAAAATTAAACGAAATTAATTGGCTACCTTCATATTCAGTTCCACCTGTTACCAGCAATTCATTAGGTAGGTCTACGTTTGGACACTGCGAACAAAGGCCAAATTTAACAACATCTCCGTTATCACTAACGTACAACTCTCCAGTTGCATTCGAGCCATTTATAGTCCAGTATGCGTAGGACACATTCCAGTATGCTGAATTTTTATAAACGCCATAATAAGTTATGTCTTTGAATAGTTGTTTCACTGCCCCATTTTCGCCGTAGTATCCCTTAGATTCTAAATAGTTAGCATAACTAAGAAACGTAGTTCTAGCGGCCATTTCATTTGAATTCGAACTATTAGCTGAAAACAATATTTTTACGTTACAAATTCCAGTTAGTTCGCCAGGACATGGCTCACCACATTTAGCGCTAGTTCCTAATGGACATGATTTCGTACAAGTTGGTGAAGGAGTAGTGGGTAATGGAGTTGGAGTTGCTGTAGTTTGAATTACGCTAGGGGTAGGAGTAGCAGTTACAAACTTCGAGCAATCCTCTTTATTTACTACTTCGGCTCCATTCGCGCAAACGTAAGTTTTTTGCTGTTGCGTGCAACCTAAAAGCACTAACGAAAGTAGTAAAACTAATGCAAAAATAAAATTTTTCTTCAATACATCAGCCCATTTTACTTAGCAATCCTTATTCCAGAATGGACAGTTTTTAGTTTCGGTTTGAATTCCATTCGGTCCTACTTGGGTTCGAGTATTTTCGGACCAAAGCACGTTATCTTTCTTGGTTTCTGAAACCGTACAGCCAGCGAGAACAACGCCACCAAACAAGATGCCTAGGATGAGGAGAAAGAAAAGAAAGCTATTCATTGAATCACTTTAGTTGCATTCTTCACGATATTTTGTTACAGGACGATACTTAGTTACGACTTGACAATCTTGACGTGTTTTTATTACATCACGGCAAACTTGCTTCGTCGGAACTTCGAATTCGTTACAGTAACAGGCGGTGCTATCTGCCTGTACCGAATACTTAAAAGTATAGGCACTTTGGGGGTAAATGAACTGTGACTGCGATTCACCAACGTTGGTTCCCTTAACAACAACACCAATATTTACTTTGAAAGTTCCGCCTTCGGCATCCAAATTGTTTATTGTGCATTCAACAGTTGACCAATCATTAACCCAACCAGCCCGTCCACATTGATAGTTCGTTTTTGAATAAGTTAGTGGCTTAGACTCGCACTCTCGATCAGTATAAGGGACAGTTTGACATTCCTGTTCTTGATATGCTTCAGTGTCTTGATATGAGACCTGCCGACATTGACTAGAAGCAGAACCAGGTACGTCATATGAAGTTTGTGAACCGGCAGAGTTCGCTGAATTACCCCCACTTTTACCGGCTACTAAGAAAGCAATGGCTACAATGAATACGATAACAACAACCATAGCAATATTTTTGGGAATAATAATGCCACCAGAGTGAGGTTTATTAGTCTCAGGTTTAGCATGCTCTTCACTAGTTTGTTGCGGATTATCAGATTTTTTAGCCATTCTCCCACCATGCCGGCCTAATTTTTCTAAAAAAATTAGAGAATTCACCTTTTTAAATGGTTGCTAAAAATAGCAAACAAAGTCTATATTTGCGCTACTCGCCTTGTTCTTAATGAAAACCCTAGTTTTCACTAAAGAACTTCCGACAGAAGCGCTCCTCAAAAAGATTTCCAAAAAATACGTTTGGAGCTTGCTAGTGTACCTTTCAGAAAGAGAGCGCAGATTCTACGACTTGGAAACTGAATTTTTGAGAAATAAACGAGAGTTAAGTCATTGTCTGAAGATACTCAAAGAATTCGATTTGATTAGCAGGACTCACATCTCAAAAAAAGATCGGGATTACCTAGCTTACGAAACTACACCAAAAGGAAGAGAACTCATCAAACGTTTGAGAGAGTTGAAAAAGCTCCTAACGGCAGAGTTTACAGCATAATACCCATTAGTAAACTTTATATTACAAGTAAAACCAGTTTTACTTAGTGGTTTTTATGGAAGTTGCGTTTACGAAGATGTCTGAGAAAGGGCAGGTGGTTATCCCGAAGGACGTGAGGAGCGAGGTTGATTTCAAGCCCAGCGACAAGTTCATTGTTTACGGGCTTGGGAACGCCGTGGTCATAAAGAAAGTCAACACTGAAAGCGCGGTTAGGAACTTGGAAAAAGTTTTTAAGTTCATAGATTCCAGGGATATTCGCATTGATTCAAGAGACGTCGAAAGAGAAATACGGGCAGTCAGACGAAACCGAATTCGAAAGTGAAAAAGCACAGTTCAGGCTGGTTCTAGACACTAATAGCGAATAACTTATATTCTCATACTTCTTATTAGTTGTATGTCTTGGAATCTTGCTCGTGGCGAATCGTTCCTGCCAAACGTTTCGATCCAAGAGCTTAAACGGAGTATGGCGGCAGAAACTAACGCGAAATCTAAACTTCGGTGGCTGATTGCCATCCACAGAAAGCAAGGTAAATCGATGGACGCGGTTGCCGAAGCGTGCGCTGCACCCAAGCCGACGGTGCAGTGCGTACTGCACCGGTTTCAAGAAAAAGGCAAGCAGGCAGCTCACGCAGTAAAACAAGAGGGCCGCCCGCCACAGCTCACGAAAAGGCAACGGGTTCGTTTGATTAAACTTCTTGAGAGCGGAAATCCGCGCACTCCCTCGCGTTTGTGGACTTCGAAAGAAGTCCTCGCGTTAATCAAAAAAAAGTTCGGCGTGACGTTCACGCCACAACACGTCTGGCGGTTGCTCGTTGCCTGCGGCTTTTCGCTGATTCAGCCGAGGCCAAGGCACTACAAATCGCCGAGCAAGGAAGAGCAAGACGAGTTTAAAAAAAAGCGAGGCAAATCGCACGGTACTACCGGAAAAAAGGTTTTGTTGTGGGCTGCGAGGATGAAGCCTCGTTCGGGCTCCTCCCGAACGTAAGAAGAGGCTGGGCTCGCAAAGGGAGCCATCCCACGGCTCCCGTAAACTTTCAGCGTAAGTACACCAACGTGTTCGCTACGCGAACAAAACGCTCGCTAGTTTACTGTTTTTTCAAGAGGAAACGGCAAAAACAATTCGTGCAACACTGCAAGCAAGTCGTCAAGCGCTTCAACAAAGTTGCTTTGTTTGTTGACGGCGGGCCTTGCCACAAAGGAAAACTTGTAGAAGCGTTCCTCCACGACCACCGCAAAACTTTTCGCTTGATTCGGTTTCCAAAGTACGCGCCAGAACTCAATCCAGCAGAACCATGTTGGCAGCCTGGACGAAAAGACTTGGCAAACCGAGCGTTGAGAACCGTGGAAGGCGTAAAGTATCGGCTGAGGAAGATTTACGACAACCCTAACAATATGCCTAAAATGTATGAATATTTAAGCGATTAGCTATAACATACTGGTTTCAGGCTTTGTATTCAACAGGATCAACGGAAACGAGCGGCAGCTCCTCATGGAAATTGCCCAGGGGAACCACAATCTCTTCATTTCAGGAGAGTTGTTCAGTGAATTTTTAGAGGTCATGGCCAGGCCGAAGTTTGCGCTTCCACTTGAAAAGCAGAAAGAATTTGCAAACGACCTTCTGGAAATTGCACAGCCGGTTGAAACACACGTTAAAGTCAATGTGGTTAAAGAAGATCCCGATGACGACGCGGTTTTGGAGTGCGAGCTTTCAGCAAAGGCGGATTTTATCATCAGCGGAGACAAACACTTGCTCAGGCTAGGGCAATTTGAGGGCATTAGGATTCTTTCCGCAGGCGATTTCCTGAAGCTC
This sequence comes from Microcaldota archaeon, assembly GCA_013331595.1. The sequence goes on from DUGE01000088.1 coordinate 9,649, forward strand.
ACTCGATGAAGTCTTTTGCGGTGAGGGGAGTTTCGGGCTCGCCCTTGCGCTTGCGTATTGAAGCAATGGTTGAAGCCTGCAAAGATTGCGGCACGGGTTCGTAGCCTGCGTACTCGGAATACCACGTGGCCCTTCCTTGGGACGCGCCGCGGATTTCGCTTGCAAAGCCGAACATCGAGGCAACGGGAACCTTGGCATTTATGCTCACCAGTTCGCCCTCCTGCTGGATTTCCAGCACTTGGCCCCGGCGCGACTGGATTTGCGAAATGATTCCGCTCATGTAATCAGTAGGCGAGGAGACGAACAGCTTTTGCTTTGGCTCCAACAACACGGTCTTGGCGTAAATCATTCCTGCGTAAATCGGGCGCTTGATTGCTGGAATTACCTGCGCAGGGCCCCGGTGTGCCGGGTCAACGTGAATCGTGGCATCCGTAAGCAAGACCTTGACGCCAACGCATTTTTCCTTTGCAAGCGGGCCTTGCTTCATGGCCTCGCCGAAACCGTCGATGAGCGTTTCCTTGATTTCCTGCAAGTACTGCACTCCCTTCGAAGCGTCGATGAACAGGTTGTTCTCGCGAATTGCCATTATGCTTTTTGCCTCGTCGCGCGGCAGGCCGGCTTTAATGAGGCGGTCGATCAAGTCTTTTCCTTTCATCTTGGCCGTAATCTCGCCGTCCTGGAAAGCCTTCAAAACGCCCGGCTCAAGGGGCTCGACGATAACGCGGAATTTATTGTGCTTGTTGGGCGACTTGCCTTCAAGCTCCGGGCCTTCAGCCTGGACGGTTTCATGATAGACGACAACTGGCGCGGAAGTCTGGATTTCCACCTTGCGCTCGTTCTGAATCTTGTATTCAATGATTTCCAAGTGCAATTCTCCCATTCCGGAAATCAAGTGCTCGCCGGTTTCCTGGTTGATTTCCACTTTTAAGGTCGGGTCTTCTTTTGCTATTCTCCTCAGGGCTTCAATGAGCCGTACCAAGTCTCTCGGGTTCTTGGCTTCAATGCTCTTTGTGACTACCGGCTCGGAGTGGTGCTTGATTTGCTCGAACGCCACCATTTCCCCTTCGCTCAAGGTTTCCCCGGCGTAAACTTCCTTCAATCCTACGAGCGCAATGATGTTTCCGGCCGTTGCATAGTCGACAGGCACCCTGTCGGGGCCCATGTAAATCGCAACGCCCTGCAATTTGTCAGTGCGGTATTGCGAAGCGGAATACAAATCGGTGCCCTTGCGCACCGTACCCGAGTAAATTCTACCCACGGCAACGTCGCCGGCATGCTCGTCGACTGCTATTGCAGTGACCATGAAAGTGACTTTAGCATTCGGGTCGCAGGAAAGCATCCCCTTGCCGTACGCGTCGTTAACGTCGCCCTTCCAGATTACGGGAATCCGGTATGCCTGGGATTTTTCCGGCGAAGGCAAATGCTTTATGGCCATTTCAAGAATGACTTCATCCAAAGGCGCTTTTTCCTGGAGCCACTTGTGGTCCTGCTTGGCGCAATAATCATAAATGTGCTGGAAGTTTATCCCGAAGTTTTTCATCGTGCTGTAGGAAATTGCCCACTTGTTGAAGCCGCTTCCGAAAGCAACGTTGCCCTTGTCCACTGCAATGGTCCAGTCTTTCTTGAATTCCTCAGGCCCGAAAGAGTCTATGAGCTTGTTTACGCCGTTGATGATTTTCACGAAGCGCTCCTGCATCTGCGGGGAAGTCATTTTCAGCTCGTTTATCAGGCGGTCTATCTTGTTGATGAAGAGAACTGGGCGGACTTTTTCCTTCAGTGCCTGGCGGAGGACGGTTTCAGTCTGGGGCATGATTCCTTCAACGCTGTCAATCACCAGCACGACCCCGTCAACGGCGCGCATGGCGCGCGTAACGTGGCCGCCGAAGTCAACGTGGCCGGGAGTGTCGATGAGG
>DUGE01000100.1 GCA_013331595.1 Microcaldota archaeon
CAGACTGCCTCTTCAGGAGGCACTGTAACCGCAGGCCAGACTACAACCGTTACTGTTGTCCTTCCAACTGCCTTTGCTTCACAATCGTGCACCGTGGGCCTCAATCCTTCAAACTTAAGGCCAGGAGACCAGACTACGGTTAGTGTTGGTTTTTCAGGTTTTCCGAGCGCCGCTTCGGCGCAAGTTTCGTGCGGAGGCCAAGTGGTTCAGGCTTCATGCGCTGGAAACCCGACCGGAGTTTGCACTGCACAATGCACTTTCGGCCCAGAACAGTCTTACCCGCAAAGCAAGGTTGTAAGCGCGAGCGTCAACGGAGTTGCTTGCAATTCTGCTAGCGCAACATTGATTGCGCCTGTTCCGACTGACGGGAGCCTGGTGGCGCGCGTTACCGATTGTGCGAGCGGCGCAGCTTTGCAGAGCGCCGAGCTTGTTGTTTCAACAAGCCAATTGTTTTCAGACGCCAGCGGCTTGGCGGGCGTTTCGCTAAGCCCTGGAGTTTACACCATCACTTCCTCGAAGCAGGGTTATTCTTCATCCACTGTCAGCGCAAGCATAACCGCAGGCGCAACCACTTCAAAGGCAATTTGCCTGAACAAGGTTGTTGCAACCAACGGCCTTGGAGGCAGCGGAGTGGGCAGCGAGTTCGAATGCCCAGACTACCGTGCAAGGCTCATAAGCGCGCCCATGTGCCCGTTCTCTTTCACCCAACAGCCTTACCAGGTTTTGGTCACGAACAAGAACGCGACTGACAACAACACGATTTTCGTTTCATACTCTACAACCGCGCTTTCAGGACCGCAGTTCGTTGCGCTTGGCGCAGGCCAGCAGGCGATATTGGAATTCAACTCAACGCTTGCGGATGTGGCGGGCTCGAGGAGCGCAATAGTGAATTTCGCTTCAACTCTTTCCAACTGCACCGGCGGCATTGGAGTGCAGGCGTGCGTGAGCGGAGGCCTTGAAATTGAAGTGCCGCGCTCTTCGCTTTCGGCATTGCCCGGCCAGAGGACTTGTTTTGACGTGCTCGTGCGCAACCACGGATTGGCTTCCGGCAATGTGGTTCTTTCTTACAATTCTAGCGATGGGAACGAAAGGGGAGAATTCAGCGAAACGGAATTCAGGATTACGCCACAGGAAATAAAGCAATTGCAATTCTGCATTACGCCGCGTTCAAGCGGCTTGAAGTCCTTCACGCTCAATGCTGACAGCGCTTTGGGCGACGGCAGCAGGGCAGTAACTCTTGATGTCGTGCAAGGCTCGCAGTATTCGACGAACGCCGGCTCGTGCATAAGCATAGACCCGACTACAACCACTGTGCGCAACGTTCCAATCACCATTTCCAACAACGGCTTGGCAGGAGATTACGACGTCGAGCTTCAGAGTTTGGAGGACGAGAATGCGCAAGGCGCGTTGGAAGCGCAGGTCGTGCAGCCGAAGATTTACGGTTTTGAATCGCAGTCTTCGCGCGATATTTTTGTGCGCGTCAACCCGTTCAATGCAAATGCAGGCGAGCACAGGTTCCAGCTGCTCTTGAAGAAAGGCGGTTTTCTCGCTTCGCAGAAAGACCTTTGTTTTGATGTGGAGGGCGACAGCAGGCAGGATGCGTTGCTATCGCCCTTGTCCTTGACTCTGCAAACCGGCCAGAGCTCTTCGTCTTTCCTTGACGTGGAGAACACTGGCAACACGATTGCGGATTATTCGGTTGTTTTCCTCAGCTCGCCTTTGTCAGTGCAGGCTTCGCCGCGCAACTTCAGGCTAAAGCCCGGCGAAAGGCAGGTTGTTGAAGTCATTGTTTCGGCCAACACCACGCCCGGCTCTTACACCGTTCCGGTGAGGCTTGTTTCCTCAATCGGAACTACGGATGCAACCTACGACGTTAGCGTCAATTGCGGTAACGGCCAGACGCAGACCGTAACTTGCAGTGGCGGCAGGAATTCCTGCAGCACCACTTGCACTTACTCAAGCACGGGCATTTTCACGCCAACCGCTTCAATCGCAGGCCAGTCTTGCGTTACTGAAGACGTGCGAGTCGTCAACAACTTCGACAACTCGTGCTACCTTTCGTTCAGCCCGCAGGCCATGGGTGAAAACAATTACGCAACTGTTATAGCCAATTACCAGAACCTCAATTCCGGCCAGCAGGACAATTTCACGATAGATTGCGGCAACGGCTACACTGAGACCGCGCAGAATTGCGTCGGCAGCACTGGCTCTTGCTCTGCCCAGTGTTATTACGACAGTGACGGAACTTACACTGCAACTGCAACCTCTCAGAATTACACTTGCTCGGCCGCAAGAATCGGAGTCCGTCCGGGCACGACCGGCTCAAGCTACTGCAGGATTTCGGTGCAGGACAATGTTCTTCTCGGCTCGAGCAACACCATTACTCTCAACTACGACGTGCCGACCAGCGGGTTCTTCACAGGCCAGTCGCTCTTGGGAGTGCAAAACCTTCTCGTGAGGGTGGTTTCGCCTTCAACCAGCTTCTCGCCCCAGACTTCGGGAAACATTGCAGTTACAGTGCCTTCAGCCATTGAAGTGGCTCCAGGCTCAAGCGTGCTCCTGCCAGTAACAGTCAAGAACAACGATGTTTTTGACTTGAACACCGTGCTCGTTTACCTTACCAACCTCCCGACGGGCGTTGATGCAACTCCGGTTCCGGCGTTTGCATTGCCGGGCGGTTCGCAAGTGACGCGCAACATAATCATAACCTCGCGCCAGGATGCGCCGTTCTCGTTCTCCAACGCCGTCCTGCATGTAGAGTCGAGCGCTTTCGCAGCACCTGCAAAAACCGTTTTCGTGAACGTCAAGAGCGGAACTGCAAAAGAATTGATTGGCACTGCCGGCCAGCCGTCCTTTGAATTCCAATCTCAGGGCAATGGAACTACGATTATCGTGCGCTTGCCTTTCACCAACAACCAGGGCAAGCTCATAACCTTGGGAGCTTTCGGCATACTGCCGCAAGGATGGAGGTTAGGCTTCACCCCCGTAAGCTTGGATGACAAGGAAACCACGACCCTGGGCTTCGTCCTTGCCAACGACGCCTACGACGACAAGGCATTCGATGGGCAGATAAGGCTCCAGTCTTCAGACGGGGTCAAGACCATCCCAATAAGCGTGCCTTCACGGTCAAGTGCAACCGGATTGAGCGGCCTGTTTACGGGCTTGGGCTCTTCGCCCATCGTGGCAATCCTGCTAATACTCTTAATTATGGGCATTGCCGCAGCGGGATACCTTTACGCCGAGTCGAAGAAGCTGGAAAGGCAAATGGGTGACAACGGCTCGCAAGACGGCATTCAAAACGATGGAAAGAAAATCGTGCACTTGCATGGGGATTCAGGGGACACGAGCACGATCGATGAATGAGCCGAATTAAATCCGAAATGGGTTTTGATATCTTATGTCTGGAACGAATTTTTCTGCAGGAACGCAATTGCAAAGGGCTTTTTCGGCGATTTGCCTATTGATAGCCTTGCTTCCGGCTTTTTCTTTCGCAACTGAAGTGACTCTCACGCCGCCAAGCCTTTCGGCCTGCCAGTGCGATCCGCTCTACTATCAAGTGGCCATAACCAACACGGAGAGGGACGACGTTTTCATAATGGCCTTGAGTTCTAACTATGCTTTTTCAACTTTCCTCCAGCCGCAAATTCCGGTTCCAGGCGCTTCCACGGTCAAAAGCACGCTTGTCCTGAATACCGCATGCAACGCCCCTGCAGGAAATTATTCTTTTTCAGTCATAGCGGCAGGCTCGCATGCAACGCGCAAGGTTGACGGCTATGCGATAATCAAGGCTTGCAAGAACCTCGAGCTTTTCGTGCCACAGCAGCAGGCTGTTTGCGCAGGAAGCTCCCAAGTGGTTGCCTTAAACCTGAAAAACTCGGGCTTGGTTAATGAGTCAGGAAAAATAGTTTTGGAAAACATGCCTAACCGTTTCTTTTATTTGGCGAACGGCTCTTTCACACTGCAGCCGGGCCAGGAGAAAAACTTCTTCCTTTCAATACAGCCACCCTCAGGAACGCCGCCCGCAACCTTTTCCTACGATGTTTTGGCCAACAATGCGCGCAGCACTGCCGCATTGCAGATAAAAGACTGTACCGTGCGGTCCAGTCCAACCCCCCGGCCTACTGTTTCACCCACACCCACTCCTACGCCCACACCGACCCCGGCGCCTTCAATAGCGCCGAGGCTTGACTTGAACCTCTCAACGCAAAACATTTTCATGTGCGCCGGAAGCAGGAAAACTTTCTCGCTCAACGTAACCGCAATAGGCTCCGGAACAACAATACGGCTTGTTTCAAGCGGCTTGCCGGGCTCGTTCTCAACCCCACAGTTCACCCTGCCGGTTAGGGGAAGAAAAACCGTGGACTTCACGATTGACGGTACGAACCTCACGGTTTCCAACAGAACTCTCTCGATACAAGCTTCTTCCCAATTGTCTTCAGCTTCGGGAAGCGTGGCAGTGCAATTGAGGGTTTGCCCCAACATAGTTTTCGGCCAGTTGGAATTGTGCCTTGGAGAAAGCGGAAGCATTCCCTTTGCATTCAAGAACACCAATGCGCAAACAACCGATTATATCTTCAACTCAAGCTCGGCAATACCCTCGCACATCGAGCCTTCGCGCGCAACTTCAGAGCCGAACGGCATTGTTTCCGCATCGATTTTTGCAACCGGCTCTGCCTTGGGCGTATTTCCCATAACCGTACTTGCCAACACGAGCGTGCTCAGCACTTCAGTTGTTGTCGTAAGAGTATGCTCCCCGGTTGCAACGCCCGCTCCCAATGCTTCGGCGGTGATTGAAAACATCGCTTCCTCAACCCCCGCTCCCACCGTGACACTGATTCCAACTCCCAATGCAACAGCAGTTCCTTCGGGTCCCGCAAGAATTTCAATAGCAGAGAAAATTCAAGAGACAATTTCGAATGACAACGGCACCCTGGAAAATGCGGTTACTTTTGCGGTTACCAACAACGGCAACAACACCGTCAACCTAACTCCCGGATTTTCTGCATTGAACGCCTCGTTCGACCCTGCAACGCTTTCGCTCAATCCCGGGGAAGAGAAAGAGCTTAGGGCTTCATTCACCGCGCAGGAAAACCAGTCAATCCACTTGACGCTCGTAAGCCAGGATGGCGGTGATTACTCGCTTTACACAAACGCGGTAAACGTTCCCTCTTCTCCAGTTACGGGATTCTTCACCGCCTCGCGCGCAATAGGCTTTTTCGCCTTGGTAGTTGTCGCTGTGATTGTCCTGTTGGCGTTCTTCCTCCGCAAGCACTTTCTCCCGAAGGAAGAGGATTCAGCCGAAAACATGCAAGCGGAAGCTGAACCGCAAAAGGGCAAAAAACGCCCTTCAAAGTAAACGCCCTTTTGGTTTTACTGAAAGCAACCTATTATAGCAATCTCGGAAAGTAATTCGGTATTTTGCCGAGATTGCAGGCCGCGAGCAGCTCAAGCCTGCGAGCTTTCGCCAGTTAGTCGCAAACCATGTTGCAGAGCCGAGCTCTGCGACACGCCGCAGAACTCGTTTGCAAAAGCCGATGCTTTTGCGACGTGTCGCAAAACCTCGCGTTTTGCGAACATCGTTCTGCAAGCGAGACAAATTAACGGAAAGACTTTCTTGGTTTGCTATATTTGTAGCCTTTTTTTCAATCCGGCCTGAAACTCAACTTTTTTATTAACCCTCATGTTAAAACAATAGCTGCAGCCACATGCGGCAAAAGGTGTTTTGCTTTTGAACAGGGTTAAATCGGGAGTTCCGGGCTTGGACGATTTGATTGAAGGCGGGTTTCCCGAATCCTCAAGCATCCTCGTTTCAGGAACTGCGGGCACTGGAAAGAGCATCCTTTGCATGGAATACCTTTACAACGGCGCTAAGGAATATGGCGAGCCCGGCGCGTACATAACCCTCGAGGAAGGCGCGCACAACATCTGGTGGAACATGCAGAACTTCAAGTGGGACCTCGTGCCCCTTGAAAGGGAAAACAAGCTCAAGATCTACAAGTTCGAACCAACCCCTGAAATGCAGAACGACCCCGAGGCGCAAGTCCAGCGGATTGTCGAGAAAGCCCAGGCCATAAAGGCAAAGCGCCTTGTGGTGGATAGCATTACTGCATTTTCTTTCTGGCTTTCCGACCTGCGGCAAATACGCTTCGCAATCTACTCGCTCATAAAAGAATTGCGCAAGCTCGATTGCACTACGCTTTTGACTTGTGAAACCGGCCCGGGCCGCCATGCTTATTCGCGCTTCGGCGTTGAGGAATTCCTGACCGACGGCGTGATGCAGTTGTACTTGACTCCCGCCAACCGTGCCATATTCATCCGCAAGATGCGCGGAACCAACCACTCTAAGGGAATCCACCCGGTCAACATAACCGGAACGGGCTTGAGCATAGACTCCAAGGAAGACGTATTGTGGGAAGCTTTGAAAGACTGATTGAACAGGCTTTGTTGAAAAAGTCGGTTTA
>DUGE01000050.1 GCA_013331595.1 Microcaldota archaeon
CGACCCCTGCCACTGTCATTACTGGTTTTGGAAAGCGAAAGTTAAAAGCCTTTTCCACCGAAAAAACTTTAACCAAATTTTTTGCGCTGTTGCCACATGAACTTCCTTGAACTCCTGCTTTTGATACTTCCCGCCTACGTTTCCAACGGCGCTCCGGTAGTTTTCGGAGGAGGCAAGCCCTTTGATTTCGGGGCGAAGTTTAGCGACGGCCGGAGGGTTTTTGGCGATTCGAAAACAATCCGCGGGTTCGTTTCGGGAGTAATCGCCGGGACCCTTGCAGGCATGGTGGTTGCTTCGGTTGTAAGCTTCCTGCCCTGGCTTTCCTTTACTGACAAGTTAGTGCTGGCTTTCCTCACTTCCCTCGGTGCAATGGCGGGCGACCTGCTGGGAAGTTTTGCCAAACGCAGGCTAGGCCTTCCTCCGGGCTCGCAGTATTTCCTGCTCGACCAGCTTTTGTTCATAATAGCCGCGCTTGTTTTTGCGTTTGCCTACGCGCCGAGAATCGTGGTTGAGTTGAACGGCTGGGATGCTTTCGCCCTCCTAGTGCTGACCTACTTCCTGCACTTGTTTTTCAACTGGGTTGCGCATAGGCTCAAGCTCAAGAACGTGCCGTGGTGAACCCCTTGCGCAAAAGCCTGACTCCAGATGAAAAACACTTTCTCATCCATTTTCTCGCAAGCTTTGCCCTAATGTTTTTGCTAATCAAAATTCTTCCCCTCGAGCCCCTTAACCTGCTCGTGGCCCAAGCGCAGGAGGCAATACTTTCAAACGTTGGGTTGCCTGTTGCCCGTGCTGGCACGCTGCTTACGGTTGGAAGCACGGTGTTCCAAATCGTCGTGGACTGCAGCGGCCTGGTGATGATAATCCTGTTCTTGTCGCTCGTTTATTCCACGAAAACAAAGACTCCTGTTTCAAGAATTTTGCTTTACTCGGTTTTCTTTTTCCTCTTCAACCTCGGCCGCCTGGCGTTCACCCTTGCAATCGGCGCAATATATGGAATGCAGGCTTTGGACCTGTTGCACCCCGCACTTTGGGTTGTGGATTCCGGGGTCGTTTTTGCCGCCTGGGCGAGGGAATTCGGGCTTTTTTAAGCCCGTTGCATTTATCTACCCTTTCCGGCATGGTTTTACCGAGTAAAAAGGCGGTAGCATGAAGAGTGGGGTTATTTTCGGTTTGTTGGCCTTAGTGTCTATTTTGGCAGTTCCAGCCAGTGCCTACTTTTCAGTCGGCGTTTCAGCCTACTACTCGAACTACCCGTCGAATTATTACCCGTACTATCCCGCCTATCAGTCCTACTACTACCCGTACTCCTATTCCTACCCGTATTACTCATATCAGAACTACGCCTATCCGTCTTACGCTTACTACCCGTCATATGCCTACTCGTATCCTTCTTACTATTATGCCCAGCCTAGCTCGTACTACGCTTACCAAACACCGGCCGCAGGCGCAGTCGTGTACACGAATTACCCGTCCTATCCTTCAACGCACACGTGCTACGACGTTTACGGCTTCACCTACCAGTGTTGAACACCCGCTTGTTTTATTATTGGCTTTCGGCCTAAACGTTATTGCGTTTTCCAAAGCGAGTTTTTGGTGTTCAAATGGTTTTGTTTGAAATACTTGCGGCTACAATCCTCATTAGCCTGATTTCCCTTGTGGGAATAATCTTTGTTGTACGCAAGAATTCCGATAAATACCTGCAGCTCATGGTGAGCTTTGCGGCCGGCGCAATGATCGCCGCGGCATTCCTCGACTTGCTGCCTGAGGCCGCCGCCGTGGGAAAACAAGTTTTTCCCTTTGCGCTGTTCGGCTTTGTTTTCTTCTTCCTCCTGGAAAAAATACTGTTCTGGCACCACCACCATTCCAAAACCCATTTACATCCCTTTGCATTCCTCAACCTGATTGGCGATGCAATCCATAATTTCGTTGATGGGACCATAATCGCAGCGAGTTTTCTCCAAAGCACGGAATTGGGCGTTACGACCACTTTGGCCGTAATTGCCCACGAGATTCCCCAGGAGTTCGGGGATTTTTCAGTCCTCATATACAGCGGCATGAGCCAGAAGAAAGCCCTGGCCTGCAACCTGCTCGTGGCGCTTGTTTCCGTAATTGGCGCCGTAGTAATGTTTTACGCGGCGTCGGTAGTGCCGAGCTTGTCCGCATTCATGCTTCCTTTTGCCGCAGGCGGGTTCCTGTACGTTGCTGGCACGGATTTGATTCCCGAAATAAAGAAACAGCGGGTTGTCAGCAAGTCGATTGTTGAATTCGCCGCCTTCCTTTCCGGCATAGCCGTCATATGGTCGGTAATCCTCGTTTTCGGGTGAGTTTGGCCTGCAAACCAGTGGAACGAAAACCTTTTTCAAACCGAGCACTCAAATTATTGCCTGCAGCCCCGTCGTCTAGTGGTCAGCAATCCGCTTTTTAGAAAACAGCGTTTTTGCCCATAGCAGGATAACAGGCTCTGATTGCAATGACGGATGAGCGAGCTTTTCAAAAAAGCGAGCAACCCCGCCTTGCGCGAGCGACCTGTGGACAGCGGTTCGAATCCGCTCGGGGCTACTCTTTTTTATCCTTGCAAATGCATTTTGTATCGCGGTAGTAATGACGAAAAGAGGTACTTCTGAAATTTTGATGAAAAGAGAGTCATCGTGAACTACCCTAACTCTTTGTGCGTTCAGCCTATCTGGGTGGTACTATCCATTCTCTTGATGATGGAGACGGCAGAATAGGCGGCTAAAGCGCTTGTCTTCGGGTTTTCGGCAAACGGAAAGTTTTCGAAAGCCAGCGTGTAATTTCCCGCCTTGCCTTTAATGCGTACGGTGTGCCTATTCGTTTTGCATTCCGGGTCTGAAATTATCCGCACGCGCGTCCTGTCAAAACCTATTCCAGCCAATGAAAGCGTTGCAGCCACGTTCACGTTCTTCGGGAATTTTGCGCACGCTTCACGTGCAGGCCCTTCAAACACCATTGTTTCCTTGGCGTCTTTCCTCCCAAGGCTTTCAGGGCTCTTGCGCGTTTCCAAGACAACTTCCTGCGGTTCGCAAGCTTGAAGCACGTCCAACCCGCCAACGGCTCCTGAAGGGATGAAAATCCTGTGGCCATGTTTTTTCGCTTCAGATTCCAATTTTTCAGCGAGCCTGGCGTCGGTCAAAGCGCCGACGGACATTATCATTATGCTGGCGTGCTTGAGGAAATGCAAAAGAAGCGGGACCGCTTCCTGGGATGCGCATTCTATTGCCAGAGACGCCTGGCTGAGCTTGGGGGATTGCATGCTTTCAACCAGTTCGACGTTTGCCAATCCCATTCTTTCAATCGTTTGTTTCGCTTTAGGCAAGTCCGCATCAAAGGCCGTAAAATTGTGTTCAGGAAAGGATTTGGCGAGGAAAGAGCCTATGCTGCCCAAGCCTATTAATGCAATGCGCATTTGTCCCATTACCCCCCGCTTAGTTTGAAAGTTCGAACATTTTTTCCAGCGCCTTCAAAGCGCGAACCCGCACGCCTTCAGGAATTTCAATAGTCTGTTCTTTAGAAGGGTTATTCAACGCTTTCAGCACGTTCAGCAAATTATTGCGCTTCATGTAAGGGCACAAGTTGCACATGCCGACGAACTGCTTTTCAGGAAACTCTGTGCGCATGCGGTCGTTCAAGCCGCATTCTGTTACGAGCATGAACTTTTCGTCAGGTGAATTTTTTACGTACGTAATCATGTTTTCAGTGCCGCCCGCGAGGTCGGCGCCGTCCACCACGTCCGGCGGGCATTCGGTGTGCGCCAGCACTTTAATGCCCGGGTAAGCTTCGCGCACTGCCTTGAGCTTGCTGCCGTCGAAAGCCTCGTGCACAACGCACTTTCCATCCCAGGCGATTATTTTCTTGTCCGTAAGCTTCTGCAAGTTGCGCGCCATGAAAACGTCCGGAAGGAAGAGGATTTCATCCTGCGGCATTCCCTGGACTATTTTCAATGCGTTAGCCGAAGTGCAGCAGACGTCCGCCTCTGCCTTCACTTCAGCCGAAGTGTTCACGTAAACAACCACGCCCGCATTCGGGTGCTCTTTCCTCAATTTGCGTACGTCCTCGGCAGTAATGCTTTCCGAAAGNNCCGGACGCCGGAAAAAATTATTTTCTCCGCCTTAGTGGCCATTGCCTGCTTGCTCAACCCGTAAGAATCGCCGACGAAATCCGCTATGCCGTACACTATGTCCGGCGTCTGGTACGAATGGGCGAGGATTATTGCGTTCTGCTCTTTCTTGAGCTTGTTTATGCGAAGCGTCAAGGGTGCGTAAACCCTGCATTCTTCCAGAGTCCAGCCCAAGTGCCCGAGCTTTTCAAAAAGCCTTCCCGCTTCACGCCCGAGCACCGCGGTGTCATTAACCTGCAAATAAGTCATAGGTAAAAACTGATTTTTTTGCTTTAAAGAAGTTGGCTTTAACGGCAAAATGCGAACGCAGGCAAATCCAATCGTAATACTGCCGAAAAAAGATGGTATTTCCGACCAGTAGTATCACAAGTTTTAAAAGCTTGTATAAGATAAGAAGCAATTGCAAGGGGCTGAATTTTTTGTTTTCAGTGGAAAAACACGAGACCCAAGAGGCAGAAAACTAGCGGCAAAAGGCTTTGGAAAGGAAGCCTTAGATTCCTCTTTTTACGATTTTAAGTCCAATTATTCCTTCTTTTGTCAAACTGCGTTTCGTGGTGCCTTATTTAGCGGAAGGCTTATTAATGTGTTGTGCGTAGGCATTAATCGAAGGCAGAAGTTTTTTTGCGGAAAACGCAAAAAAGAGACTGTGGTGCGGGAACAGACAAACTCACAGGTGTTTCAACCTTAAAATTGTTTTTTGGCCTGTCTCTCGCAACCACTCTTAAGAAGGCGAAACCCGTGGTTTCTCCTTTCTAAACCTCTTCCCTTCTTTACGTTTCTCCTCTCTACACCTCTTCCTTTACTTTTCCTTTCTAAACTTTTGCAGACTAACGGCGAGAATAAAACTTAAAATGCCCTTGCCTACCAATAGATATTGGCTTCAAATGTTTGGAAAAAAGCGTATCGTCATAAAAAATGCAGATTTGCATCCAGAAGTGAAAGCTAGCGTTGATAGCGTAATGGCTTCGAGGAAGGGAAGAGTTTTTCTCAATAATATTCCGGGTGTAGGCGCTCTTGGAGCGACCTTCGTGTTTTTTGGTTTTCCCCATACTGTGGCCGAATCAGTAATCTCTGGAACTGCAACTGCGGCAGCAGCGCTTGTTGCCCATAAGATGAGTTCCGTTCCAATAAGGCGTGAAACAAGGGGAATGGGAGAAAAAATTCACGCCCTTGAGGAAAATAAAAAAAAGTTTGCTTGGATCGCCCTATCGCCTTCAAGAGGCGCTCTTGACCGTTCTGGAGAATACAAAATAAGGGCATTAAAAGCAACCCATCCTTTCGGTTTTGTAAACCGGCGTGGTGATATTGTCCTTGTCCCAAACACTACTTTTGAACGGCTTTTGCGAAAAGCGCAACAAAATAAAGTCGCAAGGGAGTTTGTTCCTGGCCGGTATCGCTTCTCAGTTCAAGCGCCATAGCCATCGGCACCTTACTCTAGTCAGATTTAAAAGCGCGGGAAAGCGCATTTTACTTTATGCACGAGCAGCTGGGCTTTTCGAAGTTAAATCCATTGCAGGAAAAGGCGATAGCCGAAGGCCTGCTGGAAAAAGAACGCATAGTTGTTTCCGCTCCAACCGCAAGCGGCAAGACGCTTTTGGCTTTGCTCAAGATTTTGGATAATTATCGCAAGACCAAAACCAAGGCGCTTTACGTAGTGCCTTTGAGGGCATTGGCGAGTGAAAAGCACGATGAGTTTGTGGAAAAGCTCTCGCCCCACGGCATCAAGGTCGCAGTTTCAACCGGCGATTTGGATTCATCCTCTGAAGAATTGCAGGATTTCGACGTTATTGTTGTCACGAGCGAAAAGCTCGATTCCCTCCTCCGGCATAAGACGCGCTGGGTGGACAACGTCGGTCTTGTCGTGTGTGATGAAGTGCACTTGATGGGTGACGAGGGAAGGGGTGCAACGCTTGAAATAGTCTTGACGAAAATGTTTCAGCAGAACTCCCGCCTGCTGTGCCTTTCAGCAACGATTCCCAATGCCGGCGAAATTGCCGATTGGCTTCAGGCGAAACTGATTGAAAGCACTTACCGGCCCACGCCCTTGCACCTGGGAGTTTTTGATGGAAAAAACCTTGCTTTTGCTTCGCCTTCTCTTGGCATAAGCGCAGGGGAAAAGAAGGAGAAACTCGAAGGCTCAATAGCCGGCTTGGTTGCAAAAGCGTTGGGTGACAAGCAGGGCGGCCAGGCGCTTGTTTTCGTTTCAACCCGCCGCAACACGCAGGCGCTTGCGAAAGAACTTGTTGGCATTACCGCAAAACTTTTGAATGAAACCGAGCGGGAAGAGTGCGAGTGGCTTGCAGGCAAGGCGCTAAAGGCGTTGGGCACTCCCACTGAACAATGCAAGGAACTGGCGGAATGCCTGAAGAACGGGGTTGCCTTCCACCACGCGGGGCTTCCAAACGCGCAGCGCAGGCTGATAGAGCGCGGGTTCAAGAAAGACCGCTGCATCAAGGCCATAGTCTGCACTACCACGCTTGCAATGGGCATTGATTATCCAGCTTCCTGGGTTATCGTGAAAGACTTAAAGCGCTATAACGGCGCTTTCTCCCAGTACATCCCTGCTTTGGAATGCGCCCAGATGGTCGGAAGGGCGGGAAGGCCGTCTTACGACACTGTGGGCTATGGCGTGCTTTGCTGCACCGTGGCTGAAAAGGCTTCCGTGAAGGGCAAGTATATTTTCGGCCCGCTGGAAAAAATTTACTCGAAGCTTTCAAGCGAACCGGTGTTGCGCAGCCATGTCTTGGCTTTAGTTGCTTCGAATTACGCCAATGATTTCAAGAGCCTCTATTCCTTTTTCGAAAAGACTTTCTTCGCCTCGCAGTACGCCGAGCTCGAGGAGCTTTACGGCCTTGTGGAGAAAATAGTCCTCCAACTGAAGGAAATGGATTTCATCCGCGAGAAAGGCGGCATTCTCCTGGCAACGCCGCTTGGGAAACGTGTTTCGGAGCTTTACCTTGACCCCCTGAGCGCCTATTCGTTCTCGGAATTCGTCAAAAAGAACAAGACAGGTGTTTTTGACTATCTGTTAGCCTTGCAGGAGGCGACTGAATCGCGGCCGTTCTTGAGCGTAAAGCAGAACGAGCAACTGCCACTGTGGGAGGAGCTTTACGCATTTGCCGACGACCGGGACATTGAGAAGCTGGAGAGCGATTTCCAGGCGGTTGAGAAGTTCAAGACTGCGAAGGTGCTGAACGCGTGGATTAGCGAGGCTACTGAAGCGCAAGTGCTGCAGGATTTTGCATTGCCTCCCGGTTCCCTGCATTCGCGAGTATTGAACAGCGAGTGGCTTTGCTATTCAATGCAGGAAATAGCGTTTTTGCTCAACCAGGCCACTGCCTATAAAACCGCAAAAATCCTGCGGCGGAGGATAAAGAACGGCGTCAAGGATGAATTGCTCGACTTGTGCAGGATTAAGGGCATAGGGCGGCGTAGGGCCAGAGTTCTTTTCGATAAGGGTGTGCGTTCGACCGAGGCGTTGAAGGCCCTATCGAGGGATGAAATAAGGAAACTTTTGAAAGCTTAACCGAGGCCTCGGCAAGTGTTTTAAAGTCTGCCTAGGCAAATATATTCAGTCATTATTTCAAGCTTTTAGTGAGGGATTTATTACATGGGAGCACGACCGCGGAAATGGAAGAAACGCGGGAAAATGAGATGGAAATGGATTAAAAAGCGCAGAAAGCGCTTGAAGAGAAAGCAGAAGCGCAGGGTAGGAGAACTCTAGGCAAACGCCTACCGTTCGACGTACCGTCCCCTTTGCTTTATTTCCCCAAACCGCGCTATTACCGCGCGGGAGTTTTTCTTTTCACTAGCGTAAGCCTTGAGGAAAACCTTGAATTCGGCCGGGGAAACGGTTTTCTCGAAAAGCACGAGGTCCGTTGCCAAATCTTCAACCTCATGGGAGAAAACCGAGAGGCCGAAATCGATTATTTTCACCCTGCCGCCTTCAACCATGACGTTGCTTGTGGTGAAATCGCCGTGCGCCACGCCCGCGTCGTGCATTCGCGCAAGCTGGGTGCCTATTTGCTTTAGAATCGGGGGAGTAAGCTTTACATTTTTTGCTGTGGCCCCTTTCTCGAAAGAGAAAACTATTTGCGTTCCCTTAGCATCGAGAAACTGCGGCGATTGTATGCCGAGCTCGTTCAAACGCCTCAAGACTTTTTCCTCCCTGCGGGTGCGGTTCTTGCGGAGTTTCCCGTCCAGTAAAGGATGGCGGTATGCCTTCCTAAGGCGGTCTTTTGCAACTGCAGTCCGGCCCTTGAAACTGACTAGGGTTAAAACGGCTTCAGCGCCTTTCCCAATGATTTTCCCTTTTGGCATGGTGTTTTCACTATAGTGGAAAAAAGGGAGTGGAAAAATAAAAAGGGGGTTATTCGTCGTTCAGCTCGTGAAGCACGTCTTTCGAGTTGAGCGGGCCTTCGCGCACGACAACGGGCGGTTCTTGGCAGAGGTCGATGATTGTTGACGGCCGTATGGGCGGAAGGTCTCCCCCGTCGATTATCATGTCTATCTTGTTGTTGAAAGTCTGCTTGAGCTCCTCAATCTTGTAAATAGGGCTTTTCCCTGAAAAGTTTGCAGACGTTGAAACAACGGGCACTCCCGCTTCCTGGACCATGATGCGTGCGAATTCCTTGGCGGGAATGCGGAAGGCAACTCCTTTTTCTGCAGGGCTGAGCTCTTCAGGAAGCTTGTCGCGCTTCTTCACGATGATGCTAAGGGGGCCGGGCATGAATGCGTTGACGAGCTTGACTGCCTTGTCGCTGAGGATGCAGTATTCCTCTGCCATGTGGATGTCGCTCACGATGATGGGCAGTGGGTTTGCCTCGTCGCGGCCTTTGATTTCATAGATTTTCTTTATTGCCGTGGCGTTAGTGGCGTCACAGCCTAGGCCGTAGGACGTTTCTGTCGGAAAAGCGATTATCCCTCCTTTCTTGATTACGCTGGCGCTTTGGTCGAGGATTTTCGCCATCTTTTCCCTGTCGTGCTCTAGCTTGACGATTTTAGTCTGCTTCATGCTAAACACACCCTTTCACTAAGTTGATTGCCTCTCTGTATCAAATCCTTGACTTACGCGAATTTAACCCTTTTCCTTTCGTGCGGAAAAGCTCAAGCCCAAATTATTTCCTGGTCTTCGGGCCTCATGCGCTGGATTGGCTCGACGTTAGGCTGGGGTTTGAAGCCGGCGGAAAGCATTTTCGCGCCGACGAGCGCAATCATGGCTCCGTTATCGCGGTTGAACTGGTCGCTCGCAGCGCCAAAACGCACGCCATTCTCCTTGCACATTACGGCGAGCATTTCTTTCAAGCGCGTGTTGCATGCAACCCCGCCACAAACCAAAACCTCTTTTTTCTGCGAGTGGAACAACGCCCTTTCCGTCGCTTCAACCAAAATTGCGAAAACCGTTTCCTGTACTGAAAAGCAAACGTCCTCGAGCCTCACGCTGCCCGCATCAACTTTGGGCTTGTAATTGCGCGTTGCGAAAGTCTCGAGTCCGGTGAAGCTCGTGTTCATCCCTTTTATCGTGTAAGGCAATTCGAGCAGGGTTTCGCCTTTTTCCGCTTGGTGCATGACTTCAACGGCATTGTTCAAGCCGAACTGCCGCGCAAAAACGTCCAGGAAATTTCCAACGCCAACGTCGAGAGTCTCGCCAAGCACGTGGTAGCGCTTTGCCTTAGTGTCAAGAATGATTATTTGCGTGTTGCCGCCTGAAACGTAGAGGATGAGCGGGTCTTTGAAACTGCGCTCCCACTTTCCAACTTCGCAGTGGGCAACGCCGTGGTGCACAGGAAGCAAAGGCACGCCTGCAAATTCCGATAATGCTTTTGCCCCAACAAAACCAATGCGCAGGGCGTGGCCCATGCCCGGGCCTTGCGAAAATGCAATTGCATCGATTTCGCCTAGTTTCAATTCAGCTTCGGAAAGCGCTTTTTCAACGGTTTTCTTGAAGATTTTTTCGTGGTGCTCGGCCAAAAGCCTTGGGACGAATCCTTTCTTCGTGCCGGGGACGCGGTCCAGGGCGTTGGACTTCAGCCCGATTTTGCCTCTTTCATCTATTGAAGCAATGCCTGCGCCTAGGGTGTGCGCCGTGCTTTCGATTCCCAGTACGGTTTTTTCTTTCAA
>DUGE01000093.1 GCA_013331595.1 Microcaldota archaeon
CCAAGCCGGAGATTCGCAGGGAACGGGAGAATGAAAAGACCGCCGCACCGTCAGGGCTGTACGAGCCGGTCTATGAAAAAAAGACTAAGGAAGTAAAGCACGTTGCTGCAGAACCGCGCTTTATCCGCGTCACGCGCCAGTTTTCCGGGCTCATGCGCAGCATGGGCAAGGGCGCCAAGTTCACTGACGACCAGCAGGAAGCCCTTAATTTCCTCGAGTGGGACGTCAACCCAGAAAATTTCAGAGCGGCCTACTTCGGAATTCTCGCAGTTGGGATATTCGTTGCCCTCATCCTATCCGGCATTGCCTACCATTATTTTTTCAACGATACCCTTGACACGACCGTCCTGATAGTGTCGGGCGTATTGGTTTTTGCGGCCATCGGAATTTCCTATTATTATCTAGGGTACCCCAAGGCCGCGGCTGAAAATGAAAAGCTCATGGCCTTGGCCTACGTGCCTGAAATCGTGAATTACTTGAGCATGAGCCTACGCCTTGTGCCCAACTTGGAAAAGGCAGTTGAGTTTGCCGCAAACCACGGGCAGGGAAAGATTGCGGAAGAGCTGAAGAAAATAGTTTGGGACGTGCAATTAGGCCGTTACGAAAGCATGGAAGAGGCGCTTGATGAATTGGCCTACAAGTGGGGGCCTTACAACGACGACTTCAAGCAAGCGCTCATGCTCATACGAGGCTCGATTTTGGAAACAGACTCGAAAAAGCGCGAGGACCTTTTGAACAAGGCGAGCGCAGACGTGCTTGAAGGCGCGCGGGAGAAGATGGATTTGTACGCGCGCAAGCTCCAGCAGCCCACGGTGTATTTGTATTACTTCGGAATCCTCCTGCCGTTGCTTTTGGCAATCATCCTGCCGATCGGAAGCACGTTCGCAAACATGCCGCTTGCAAAAGCCGAGTATTTGTTTCTGGCCTACAACGTCGTCCTGCCCATTCTCGTTTTCCTTTTCGGAAAGCAAATCATTGCGTCCCGCCCTCCGACCTACGTTCCACCCGACGTTCCTGAAGACCAGCCGGGCCTTCCGCCCAAAGGCACGTTCAGGCTTGGAGGAATGATAGTTCCAGCCAAAACGCTGGGAATACTTGCGCTATTGCTTTTCGTTTTCTTGGGTTTTCTTACGGACCAAGGTTGGATGCAAAACCAAGTGAACGCCATTCTCGGCCGCGGGATTGGTGAGGAATTCATAATCGGCGGCACCATCGGCAGCATTCCTTCCTATCTCGATCCGGTTTCAAGGCAGGAGGCCATTGCAGCGTTGCCGCACTTGACTTTCTTCGACAAGCAATCGCTGGCGCTCGGCCCCCTAGTGATTTTGCCGAAAGGGACTTTCATAGGCCAGTTCCTGATTTTCGGGCTGCTCATCGGATTCTCGCTTTTGGTGAGCCTCTGGCTTTTGGGAGCGTACTGGGAGCGAAAGAAAGTGCAGGATGAAATACGCTACATGGAGGGAGAGTTTCAGGACGCGTTGTACGTTCTGGCCTCGCGCCTGGGCGAAAACAAGCCCATTGAGGAAGCGTTGAGGGCGTCGGTGCAATTCCTTCCGAAGAGCAAGGTTGGCAAGACGGTGTTCAAGCGCATTCTTGAAAACATAACTTTCATGGGGCTCACGCTTGAAGACGCGATTTTCGACAAGACTTTCGGCGTAGTCAAAAACCTTCCCTCGCGGCTGATTCGCAGCGGCCTGCAGTTCATGGTTGACGCCGTCCAATTGGGCGTGAACGTGGCGGCAAAATCGCTCATCAGCTTTTCAATGCAATTGCGCAACGCCCAGAAGACAGACGAGTCGTTGAAACGGCTTTTGTCGGACGTTACGACCATGCTGAAGACAATGAGCATTTTCGTCGCGCCCATAGTGCTGGGCGTTGTTTCGGCAATGCAGCGCATTATCGTCAATTCCCTTGCCCAGCAGAATTCCGGCGGCTCTTCGCAACTCAACAATATCCAGAACACGGGCTTGGGCGGTTTTGAGGGTCTGAGCCAATTGTTCCAAGGGAGCGACGTGCTGAAGTCCATTGCAGACCCCACGACTTTCGTTCTGGTAATGGGCGTTTACGTGCTTGAAATTGTCGCCATACTCACGTACTTCAACTCGCAGATTGAGGACACGAACAACAAGCTTCACACGTGGGTTTCCGTTGCCTGGGCTTTGCCCATTGCAGCCGCGCTCTATTGCTTCATAGCTTTCTTCTCATCCAGCTTTATCGGCGCCCTGTCGGGCTCCGGCGGGTGATTGAGGTTTTAGAACTATGCGTGAGAAGCAGAAGCACACAAAAACGGTCGCGCAGTTGCCCGGAGCGCATTCGAAATTAAGCGAAGAACTCTTAGGTGAAATGCTCATAATCCGGAAGGGCAGTAGTGCCGTACACCTGGAAGAAAACGAAGTTACTAATCCCGATTTTTTTGGAGGCGTCTTTCGGAAAGGGGAAAAAATAATCTGGGTTATGAAGATTAAAAGCGGGAACCGCAAGGGGCGCGAGATTATTGAAATCTTCAGGCACATCCGCCAAAACGTAGTGCCTAGCCTTAAGGCCCGTGGTTTTTCCGGGGTAGCGGGCGAGACTTCAAACAATGCATTGCGGAACTATTTGGTGAAGATGGGGGCAACGGAGTTTGATCTCCCTGGGCGATTCAAAACGCTGGAGTGGCTGGGCTTAAAAAAATTTGTCCCGCCGAAATACTGGTTTAGGCCCGTGAAGGGCGTTGCCTTGAGGATTTAGTACGGTTGCATGCACCTCCCCTATGCAAGCTTTAAAAGCCGCTTTCCGTAATGCTTTCAGGCCTTTGGGCAAGCGTTATTTTTCGTAAAGGGAGAGGATTAGAAAGGAGAAACCTTGGTTTCTCCTTCTGGGGAGTGATTGTCTTGAAGAAAGGTCAAGCGTTCGAAACCATGATGCTCGTCATCAGCGTTATAGTCGCAATCGCGATTCTCGGCGTTCTATTGAACATCATCACGAAAGTCCAGCCTCCAGGCAACGATGCGAAATCGGAAATCGCCAAGGACTTCAAGGACATCTATTCCAAAGGCTTTGGAGTCGCACAATCGAAAAAGCTGACTTTCAAGAAAGGCACGATAGTGCTGAGGGGCGAAGTCAAGTCGGACACGCCGGTTGACACTTCCTACATCAAATTCGGCTGCGCTCCGGGCGACAATGTGGTTTGCAGCGAACAGAGATTGAGCGTTACTGACACGCAAATTGAGGCGGTGAATGAAGTTGAGGCTTACGCCGACGTTTGCGGCGACGACTCCAAGGATACGATTAAATACTGCGTGGGCATAGGAAGCACTCCCCAGAAGGCAAGGGACACTTGCACCACCCTTTGCGACATATCGTAAAAAGCTTCGTAGCGCTTCTTGGGGAAGAGCTTTAATATTCCCCTTTTTCTTTTCTTTCTATTATGCCTAACGCCAAAGTTGCCAGGAATTTCAAGTCCCAGTCGTGGACCCCCATTTACATGATTATCGTAATCATCATCGCAGTGATTCTCCTGCTGACTTTCGTAAAGCCTTTGTTCAACCAGGCGCAGGGCGCTTCCCAGCAGGGCCTTGACAGCGCCCAGCAGGCGCTGAAATCAATTGCAATAGCACTGTCGTAAAAACCACTATGCCTTTTCGGGTTTGAACACAGTTGTTTTAAAACAACTTTTCTTAATGCCTATCATGCTTTCTGCCATTCGCAAAACCGGCAAGTCGAAATCGCAAGTGTCGGCGCCAATAGAGCTTTTCGTCGCCGTCATAATCCTCGCCCTCACGCTTTCAATAGGGTGGAGCGTCATCAACACCACTTCCCAGGCCAAGTGCGAGGCGAAGCTCAAGACGCAGACTCAAAACCTCAAGAACGCCATGCTTGACGTTGCGTTAGGCAGTTCTGGAACGAGCAGAACGGTTTACTTCCAATTCCCAAGCTGCGGCTCGCAGCAAACCATAGGCCTGCAGTTCGTCTTGTACCAAAAACCGGAATACTGCCGGCTTTGTACTGGGACTTACGGCTACTGCTGGCAGGTTGTGCCAATTGCAAAAGACCCGGCCAGCCCGGGCAAGTTCGTGCAAATCTCGAACGCAATTTCGTGCGTCAACATGGCCGGAGACATTCAAATCAGCAGGGATGCGGCCGACGCGCAGTGCGTGGAGCTTTCAAGCAAGCCGTGCTTGAATGAAAACAACTGCAATGCGGCGGACTACGGCATTTCCCGCGAGGTTTTGGACAATTCGCGGTGGAGCACGCTTTCCGGCGAAAGAAGCTCGGCGTTCGACATTGTCCTGACGAAGAAAACCGTATTGGGAACGAACGGCGAAGAGCAGGGTTCGATTGAAGTTTGCGCGAAAAAGAAAACCGGTTGACGTCCGCAATTGGACTGTAGGATTTTAAGTTTTTGTTGAAACATTGCAATGTGCGTGGGCCGAAAATGCTAAAATTAATTTCGAAAGTTTTCCAGCCAATTGCTTTCCCCGTGGGGCAAAGCCGCGGGCAGATTGAAATGTCCGTGCTAACGCGATTTGCCATGGTTTTCTTCATAATGGCGCTCGCCGCCATAATGCTCATGTTTTCCAACCGCGAGCAGCGCGGGTTGTGCACCACCCAGGCGGAATTGAACGCCCAGCAGATTGCCTCTTCCATAAACCAAGTTCTCACCTCGCCTTCTGAAGACGAGCGGCTTGTAATCCCCATTGTCGCTGCGCTGAGCGTGGGCGAGAGGGACAGGGCGCGCTATACAGTAACGATAACCAAGAGGCCTTCACAAAAAATTTTTTCCATCGGAGTTTCAACAGAGTCAAAGGACTGCAGCGGGTTCCAGAGCGTCGGCTACGGGCAAATGGAAGAAGGCAACATTTTCTTCCAGAGCAGGCTCAATACGCCCGCGCATGTTGTAATCGAGACTTTCGGAGGCGAAAGCCTGGACATGCTTAAGCTCACGCCATCCCTTCCGACCGACCGCACTTCCTATCTCATAGTCTTGAAATGCAAGCACAAGACTTTCAACGGCGCGGAGTATTTGTATTTGCAGAATTGCAATTACGCGCCGCCCGGCGAGACGAGCGTTTCGCCAGAGCAATGCCTGAAGCTGGATAATGCCGACATTGACAAGCCTGAAGCCTGCGGCTTCCCGCCTTAAATTCAAAGCGTAATAAATAATGTGCGCGTATGTTGTGGCGTGATTTATTGTGAAATACGTTAAAAAAGCAAGGAAGGGGTTCATCGGCCCGCTGGGCGATGACATTCCCAGCATTTTCCCCATTGTTTTCGCCATACTTCTTTTTACGGGCTCGATTTTGTACGCCAACCAGATGGTTGCACAGAAAGCAAAGCAGAACAGCATTCGCGAGGGGGCGATGGCCCTGTCCTACCTTGTGACTGAAAACGGCTTCATCAGCAAGGATTCTTTTGAAAAGGAAAAGCTCTGCGGCGACAAGCTCAAGCCCCGCGGCGCGTCGCTTGGAGTCACGTTCCTCATTACGTACAAGCGTTTTTGCAACGGCATTCCCATTGACCCGGCTAGCGACGACCCGAACTTGAATCCTTATAGCGCCCGTGGGGATGCTGTTCTCCCTTACTACGCCGGCTCTTCGGGAGAGCAGGGTGAAACTTGGTTTTACTGCTCCAACGAGCCCAAGGCTTTGGACGGCGCTTTGTTCAAGCCCCCTGCGCAATCAGTTCTCTTGTCTTTCCCAATCGCAGTCCCCTGCCCGGACGAGGATAGTTACACCAACGGGCTGGGCGTTGTTAACGTAATATCGTGGAAGTGATGGCATCCCTTTCTTTTTGAAAAAAGATGCACGCAGAGCTTTGCTCTGCGGCACGTCGCAGAACTGCAGTTCTGCAACGAAGGTCCGTCACCCCCCAAAGAAAAACGTCGGGTTTGACAACCCAAAAAAAATGAAATATGGAAACGTGAAAATGATGGAAATAAGATTTGATCACCGCAAGAGGTCGCAGGCTGCAATAACCGACGCCATAATCCTGCTGCTCGTCGCGACTTTTTCTGTTTCGCTTATTTTCGATTTCGTGGGCAACTGGGGGAACGACCAGGACACCGTACTGCGAAGCGCCTATGTTTTGAATTACATGCAGAGCGTCGTAAAAACGATGTATTACGTCGACGCTTCCACGCTCTCGAATATCGACAGCAATGGCATAACCGTTTACAAATACGCCCTTGCGGAAGGCGGCTTCAGCGGCGATTCAGACACTCCTCCGGAATACGATTTGGACGTGCAGTGCAAAAAGCTTGAGAAATACCCGGGCACTCTGCGCGTCACGGACTTATTGAAGCGCGACTTGGGCGACAGCGACCCGGGCGATGAAGACCCGCAGAGGGCAATCCTGCCTTTGATGGACGACAAGTTCGGCAGCCGCGGCTCCAACCCCGCGGAAGTTCCCGGGCGTACGGCAATGCGCTGTGCAATGAAGGAATTGATGAAGCCTTTCGCTTTCTCTGGCTACAAATATTATTTTGAAGTTCTCCTGGCTGCAAAAACCGGAAGCATAGACCCTGTTGGAGACCCGCAGGGCGCTCTTGTTTCCTACGTCGGGCCTGAAATAACGAATTCGCGCAACCCGCGCATCGTGGGGCTCCAGCATGGCGATACCCTTTCGGAAAAAAGGCTCGAGAACGGGAGTAAGCCAGGCTGCGATGCAGTGCGCGGCGAGCACTACGAAGTTTTGACCGTATCTTCTCCCTTTCAGGTGCTCTACACGGACACGAGCGATGCCGATGCGGGGCTGCAGTCTAAGTTTGTAAAGTACAAGACGCGCATCTGCATTTGGAAGTCGAACGAAGACGCCCTGTCAACTCAACCGTGAGAGCTTTTTTTCACTTCGCCTGTTTTTTCACGAGCACGCTTTCCCCGCAGTTTGGGCACGTATACTCGAATCCCTCTTCAGTTGGTTTTATAAGGGGAGAGCAGTTGGCGCACATTCCACTGCTGCAATAGGGGCAGAAGATTATTCTCGAATTGGGAGAATGGCAGCGGGGGCAAGAGGCGCTTTCCTGCACTTTCACCATTTTAACTTCCTGCGTTTTTTGCGTTGTGGTTGAAGAGAGGGAGCTGAGCCTGTCGAACACCGAGCCCGAAGGCGCTGTTGGTTCTGTTGGCTTGGGCGCATGCGTGCTTGAAATTCCAATCGCTTCCCCGGCAGTGGCGGGCTTTGCATTTTGGTTTTCCAATGCTTTTTGCTCGGCGATTTTCTGCCGTACTTTCGGCTCAGCTGCCGGAGGCGCTATTGCTATTTTTTGCCCTGCGCTTGCGCGCTTGGAGCTTACCTTCAATTGGGCGTAAACGTCTGCAGCCATTTGGTCCATTTCCGATTCAGCGCTTTTCTTTTCCTCGATTTCTTTTTTCTTTTCTTCAGCCACTTGCGCATAGAGCCTGTGGGACTCGTCTTTCGATTCAATTTCTTCCACTGTCGGCTTTTGCATCGCCTTATCCTCTTCCTCCGGCCTTATTTCTTCAACAATGGATTCGGCCATTTGCCTGCGCTTAAGCCGTTCCTCATTTTCTTCCGTTTTCATTGCAGCAGTTGGTTGGGCTTTGGTCTGTGGGGGGGGTTGCACCGGCACGCCCACTTCGGTGAACTTTGGCTTGAAAATCAAGTTCTTTATTTTCAGGATTATGAGGCTTGCGATGAGCGTGGCGAAAACGGTTATGGGCAGGATGCCTTTTGCGTTGAGAAAGTTTTCCTGCGAAAAATAATAGTCGAAGCCCAGGCCTATGGCGAACAATGCAAAGCCGTACAACGCTGAAACGGCAAGCTTCCTGCCCGGCTGGTATAGCCTTGCGTTCGGGCTTGTTAGGCGAAGGATGAAATATCCTAGGCCAACCCCGCCTACCAGGAGGAACAAATAATATGCTACGGTTGCTACTTCGACCATTAAATCACTGAAAACATTACGCTTTTGCTAAAAAAGCGTTTTGCTATGCGCTTTTGCGTTTGCCGAAGCGCTTTTTTAAAGCGGAAGGCGTTAATTCTAATTATGGCTTCAACCGCGTGCCGCTCTGTCGAACGCAGTTTCTGCCTCGCGGCAATACTAATCTTAGTCACACAATTGCTCTCGCCATTTGCTTTCGCAGCAACCCCGACGCCTTCCACAACACCCTCGCCTTCACCAGCACCAACTTCGGTTCTTGATTACCCCCCTGATTTCGATACGGCAGCAGGCGCTTGCACTGCCAACCGCATGACCGACCAGGAGAGGCAAACTCTTTGGGACAATACTATTGCCAATCCTGTTAGGCAGATTACGGACGTCCCTTTGGACCAGCTTTTGGTGCAAAACCAAACGTTGCAAGCTGTAAACCCGATTGCGCAAAATGCGCCGGTCAATCCCCTTGCACCCCAGGCAGTTGGAGTTCTTGACCAGAAAGTTTCGCTTGACACGCTTTCCCGCCTCGCTTCAATCCCGAAAGAAAAGCTCGTGCAGAAATATGTTAAGGGCTTCAATCCTGACAAGGACAAGGTTGATGACGTTGCTGCAAACACTTTCGTGACCTACGCGCAAGCGCAGGTGATTGCCCGCGAAACAGGCGGCGAGACTGCTGCCGACAAAGTAAACTCCGTGATAAGCCAGTTGAGCGGCATTCTGGGCACTCAAGTGAAGGAAACCGAAGCAAAGCTTCCTGAAGAAGAGTTTTTCGCCTGCGCCGGAAACAAAATAACACTTCCCGACTATTCGGGCAAAGACAGCGGCAGGGAAATTTCCTGCCCGCAGCTCATGGCTCAAATAAGCCTGAACCCCCAGTCGTGCTTGCTACAGGGCAACATCAAGGGACGGGTTTCAATTGAAGCGAATCTTGACAAGGATTTGACTTACGGCTCTGTTTCATCGGCAGTGCTTGAAGACAAGGACGTTTTCGCGCCAACGGGGGAGGAGGAGAAGAGCCAGCCGAACGACAACACCGCCCAGCACTTGAGCGGAGACCAAGTTGCCGCGCTGTTGAGCTTGAACGGCGGCGGCAATATCCTCATTCCATCATTCTACCAGTCGTGGATTCAAACCACCGCGAAAGTAAACAAGGCCGATTTCTACGTTTCGCTTCTTGCGGGCTTCGCGAGCTTTGCAGGCACTTCTGCATCTGCAAGGCAACTTACTCACCTGAAGGAAGAGCGCCAGTTCCTTACCACTAGAGTTGATTCTTTGCAAACCCAAATTTTACATGCCCCTCCAGGCACGCCTCCACCTGCTGCCTTAAGCGCTGAACTTGCTGAATATCAAGCAACGCTCAGTAAAACTGAAAAACAAGTTAATACTTACACCAACCTGCAGGGCGCTACAAAAGTTTTGGGCGGGGCTTTGGTTACCCGTCAGGGAATAAGCCTTGCTTACGGAATGGGGTGGCTTGCGACCGCGCGCTTTCTCTATGAAGTTAACGACAGGCTTTTGATGCTCATGTCGGGAACAGAAGGCAAGTACGTTAAGGTTTACGCGAGCAAGCCCGTGGCAGAGGAATTCAGGCAGAAAACCAGCCCGTGGAACTTGGCAACCCTACTCGAGAAAATAGGTGTTTACAGCGGCGGGGGCTTGGGCGTCCCTCCAAAAGCGTTTAATGCTGGAACCATCCGCGTGATTAACGTTCCAGGAGATTTGCCTCAGGCTTCCAAGAGTTCCTCAACTTCCATTTCACTGCAAAACGCGCATTGGAACATTGCCACGAACTGGCAAGGTCGTTCTTCGGCAATCAACTTTGAAGACACGCGCAGCTTCAGGCCGAAAGTCGACGCCATAACCAGCCTGCCTTTCAAGACGAACAATGCGTTTCCAGGCGCGGTTCTCCACCAGCGTGCCAAGGCCGACATTGCGGCAACAATATCCAAACTTGCAGTGCCGTTTCTTATTTCCCGTGCTGCCTTCGGCTATTCAAACCTGCTCGGCATAGGCGCTGCTGTTTTGGGAACTTCTTACATTCTCGGNNCCCGCCAATAAACGCCGGTGATAAATGCGACCCTGCAGAGTTGGCCGAGTACAAGAAACTTTATATCACGTGGGTCAGCTCGAGCTACGCTTCAATATTTATTCAAACGGCATTTACCTATGGAATTCCGCACGTTGCTCCAGTTGCAACCGTAATACTGATTGCGGTGTCTGAAGCGGCAAACAATTACTTCCAGGCAAAGCAATTCCAAATAAACGCCCAGGCCATTGAGTACACTTCACTCTGCCAAGACCAACAGTATAAAGTGCTTTCATACCAAGCCTTGAAACCACAGGCAACGGGCGATACTGGAAAAACCAAGGTGGACAGCACGCTCTCGGGCTTGAGCGATTTGACCAAGTCGATTGCAGCCGGGCTGTTCAGCAAGCCGCAGGACGACAAGGCGAGGCTCGCGGGATTCCAGGAACTGCTTAACCTCCGCTCTGAAATAACAAACCAGAAGGGCTTCATCCAATCTCCAGAAGTTTTCTACGTGCACGTGGAACAATCTCCTTCAATGATGCCAACTCACTTGTTCGACCAGTTGAACGGAAACGGCTGTAAATTGAGCGAAAACGACGTTTTGAGCAACGGCGATGTTTTGCAGATTGAAAACGGATTGAGGCTCGTCAAACCCGATGGCACCACTGCATTCGACTTCAACTCGTTCTACTGGCAATTGCGCGCAGCAAGCATCCTCCGCTCGCAGGAATTGGCGAGAATGATAATTCCAAATACAATAATCACAACCCAATTGGCTTGCGGCGATAAACCTTTCATTTCAATAACGCCAGCGGGCAGCGGCTCTTTGGTTGACAAGTCCTGCCCTGCGGGAGACTGCCTTGCAAGGCAACTCAATGCACTGGTGAAATTCGACGGCATCAGCCTCGAACAGGTTTTGGGCAAGATTACGAGTGTTGACACTGATTTGGGAACGGTTTCGTTCCTCGGAAATTCAATAAGCTTCACGCGCTTTTCGCTTGGGGAGAATGCAGGCGAAAAACCAGGGGTTGAAACTCGCTCTCCCTCGCTCGACTATCTTGCAAGCAGTGGATTGGGAACGTCAACGGCCGGTTCGAGCCTGGACGTTTTGGGCAATGCGAACGTTGTTTTGAACGCTCCTGCTGGAGATTTCGGAAAAATGGACGTTGGAAGCCTGAAGACAATAATCGCTGAAAAAGGCAAGATTGAATACGACCCTGTTGCAAAACGACTTTACGTTTTCGTTTACGTCCTCGGCGAAGGCCAGGCGCAGACGATTGCAGACGTTGTGGCAAGGCCCTCGCAAGTCAACATTCCAGGCGAAGCGCCAATTCCGGCAATCAATTTGCAGTTGCAAGGCAAGACTGGCTTTGAAGATGTGGTGAGGCAATTGCAGGATTCGCTAGACCAAGTGCAGAAAGACTCTACTGGAGGCAAGGGCGGGTTCCAGGTTTTGGAAACTCCCGACTCGATTTATTACTTGTTCGACAATACGCTGCGCAAGATAGACAAGGCCACTGGCCAGCAGCAAGACTTCCACTTGACCGGTTCTCCCACCACCGGGCCCGATGGCAGCATAATCTTCCCGACTGACAAGGGCCCGATTACCATAAAGCCGGGAGTGGACGACAAAGGCCAGCCGATAATTACTGTCAACGGCCCTGGATTCAAGGATGAAGGCCCGCTTGAAAGCGCGAAAGGCCCCAGCGGAATATTCACCTTCAACCCGTCCACAGGCGCAATAACTGTTTATAATGGGCAAGACATTCCAATGGACCCGCGTTTTGCCACGCAAGGAATGGGATTCACCGGAACTCCAGACGGCACTGTCGGGCTTCCAACGCAAAACCCGTTCTTGCTTCCGCCAGCGCCTTCAGACGACGGCTTCAACAGGAAAACTTCGCTCAGCCTGCCCGCCTGGCCGGAAAACCCGGTTTACTTCACCCTCATGCTCGGCATAGTGCTGGTCGGCATAGCTTTCGTCAGGCGCAAACACTCCTAATAGTTTTCCCCCGGCGAAACTCTTATTAATTAATCAATTGATAAATTTATCAACTGATTAATATGGAAAGTGCTGTTGCATTCAAGGAATTCAAGCCGAGAAACCTCGGCCGCTACCCGCGGCTCGATACTGTTTTGATGGTGGAAAAGGCGATACGCAAGGCCTACGGCGAGAAAACCGTCACCCAAATCTGGAAGGGCCTGCCGAAGAAAGTAATGTGGACTACTTACATAACCATTGTTGACTATTTGTTTTATTCCGGAAAGATTTTAATCGACAATGATAAATGTATTATTTGGACGTGGAACCCCAAGCTTCTTGAGCAAGTCAAGCGGTTTGGTGTTGAAGTTTGAATGAAGATTTCCGAGCAAGGAAAGTTCGCTTCGCGGACGAAAAACTTTTTGCGGCCTACGAGGAACTTAAGGGTGGCAGGAGCGAAGAGAAAGAGCTAGCCGTAAGTTTGGACGAAGCTATTCAAAAGTTGAAGTTGAACTCCAAGTGCGGAATCAAAATACCTAGCAGATTGTGGCCTAGGGAATACGTAATCAAATACCAAATCGATAATTTATGGAAACTGAACCTTCGCAGCGGTTGGCGCTTGATTTACACTATCACTACAACAAACGTCGAGATCGTTTCCATCCTATTGGAGTGGTTCAAGCACAAGGACTACGAGAAAAAGTTCAAGTACAACGTAAAATAACCTTCCACTACGCCGAAAGTGCGCGTTTTTAATTTTCCCCCGCCCCTTATTTTACAGCATGCCTCAGTAGCTCAGTGGTAGAGC
>DUGE01000099.1 GCA_013331595.1 Microcaldota archaeon
TCATGAGGATTTCTTTTCGAATTCCCGTCTTTCTGAAGAATTCAAAAATGAAATCCCAAAACCATGAGGATTTCTTTCTGACTTTCTGTAGTGGGTTTTCAGAAGAAGTCAAAAATAAGTGGACGGGTTTGGATTGTAAAAATAATTTTTAAGAATCAACCGACTTGCAACAAACTTACCTGTCCACCGTTAATGCAACACTACCGAGAAACCAAAGTTTTAAAAAGATTAGTTTGTATGTTCTCAATACGCAATTTCGGGCGCGCATTCAATATGCTGCTACGTTTCTGAGAAATGTATTTAAAAGACCTTTAACGATATATAAGGTCTTTTAGATATGTCAAATAACCTTAGAGACTATTTGAATAATATACGGAGGTAATTGTAATGGCTGAAAAGAAACCACACATGAATCTCGTGACAATCGGTCACGTAGACCACGGAAAATCCACTACCGTAGGGCGTTTGCTTTACGAGACCGGCGCAGTCAGCGAAAACGACTTGCGCAAGCTCAAGGAAGAAGCCGCGAAGGCAGGCAAGCCGACTTTCGAATTCGCTTTCGTAATGGACCAGCTTAAGGAAGAGCGCGAGAGAGGAGTTACCATCGACATCGCGCACAAGGACTTCCACACTCAGAAATACTACTTCACGATTATCGACGCGCCCGGGCACAAGGACTTTGTGAAAAACATGATTACCGGCGCTTCGCAGGCGGACGCGGCAGTTCTCGTCTGCTCGGCGAAGGAAGGAATTCAAGCGCAGACTATCGAACACGCTTTCTTGCTGAAAGTGCTCGGAGTGCAGCAATTTATCATCGGCATCAACAAGATGGATGCCGTTAACTACGACCGCGTCAAGTACGAAGAGACCAGGCAGGCTTTGATGGCGAAACTCAAGCCCATGGGCTATCCGGTCGACAAAATCCCGTTCATTCCCTACTCAGCCTACAACGGAGACAACATCAAGGTCAAGAGCGACAAGACGCCTTGGTATTCTGGACCCACGCTTCTTGAGGCTTTGGACCAGTTGGTCGAACCCAAGAAGCCGACCGAAAAGCCGTTGCGCCTGCCCATCCAGGAAGTTTTCACCATCACTGGGCAGGGAACTGTTCCAGTCGGAAGGGTCGAATCAGGAATTCTCAAGCCAGGTGTTGTAATCATCATGCCCGAGAACATTACTGGCGAAATCAAGAGCATTGAAATGCACCACCAGTCGATTCCCCAAGCCATTCCAGGCGACAACGTCGGATTTACGATAAAAGGTATTGACCGGAAGGCAATCAAGAGGGGAAGCGTCGTCGGACCGACTAACAACCCGCCAACCGTCGTGGAAGAATTCACCGCGCAGATAGTGGTTCTCAACCATCCTACTGCAATCGGCAAGAACTACACTCCAGTCTTCCACTTGCACACCGCACAGTTGGCGTGCACGATAACGGAGATTGTGGAGAAGAAAGACCCGAAGACCGGTTTGACGGCGCAGAAGAATCCCGATTTCATCAAGACNNTCATTCTCGACCTCGTCCCCAGGAAAGCTTAAGTAAAAAATTAAAAAAAAATTAATGGAAAAATAACGCGGGTTTCGGAGTTGCGTTTCGAAACCCTTCCCGTTTTTTCTTCCGTTTGCGTTTAAAAAAAAAGTTGGTTTCGCATGAATAAAGCCAGAATCAAACTCGAAAGCCAGGTCTTCAAGGATTTGGACGCGGTTTGCACGCAAATCAGGGATATTGCGCAGAAGGCTGGCGTTGAACTGCGAGGCCCTATTCCTTTGCCCACGAAGAAACTGAAAATCTCCACTCGCAAGACTCCTTGCGGGGACGGTTCCGACACTTACGAAACTTGGGAATTGCGCATTCACAAGCGCTTGATCGAAATCCAGGCCGACGACCGTGTGCTGAGGGAAGTAATGCGCATCAGAGTTCCTCCTTCTGTCAACATCGAGCTCAACTTGGGCAATTAAATTAAAACCCGCCGCGGCGTAATCTTCAAATGCCCGACTTGTCATTCGCCTTTTTGACGCTATTCGTTTTCGGCATCAAAGACGTCATAAACAAGAAAATACTCGAGACGAACGACGTTTACTCCCTCTTATTAACCGAGTACGTCCTTGCAATGCCCTTTCTCATAGGGGCGCTGGCAATTTTTTCCACTTTTGCATTTCCTTCAGGCAACATGCTGTGGCTCATCGTCTTTTCTTCACTAGTCGGAGCGGTTTCAATAATTGCTTACTTCCGTGCAATCCAGTCTTCAAGCGTAAGCCTGATTTTTGCTGTCGCAAGTTCCTTCCCGTTTTTTTCCGCATTGTTTTCGGTCTTGTTCTTGAAAGAGCCGTTCTATCCGCTTTACTACCTGGCTCTTCCAGCGATAATCATTGCCTTGGCAATGCTGGCTTACAAGAAAGGAGGAATCAAAAATTTGTTTGACCCGGCAATAGTGCTTGCTTTGATTTCGAGCATCGGCTGGGGTGCTTTCTTTACCGCGGCGAAAGTGGTTTCGCTTTCCGTAAACGCATTCAACGCTTCGGTGTGGATGGAGGGCGGAGTGCTTTTGGGCATAGCACTGTTTTTCCTCCTGCAGAAAAAGAAAATAACGCTTTCCAAGGCGGGAAACGTTCCGGCAATGCTGCTGTCGTACGTGGTCTTGTTTTCCATAGGTGTGGTTTCCATGAACCTCTCCCTGCTGTACGCGGGAGTTTCTCTGAGTTCGATGATTACTGCCGCGGCCCCAGGGCTGACCGCCATAATCGCCTTTCTCGTGCTTAAGGAAAAGCTTTCCAAGCTCCAGTATGCCGGAATCGCCTTGCTCATCGCAAGCGTTGTCGTGCTTTCACTCTGAAAAAGCCTTTAAACCTCCTTGCACCTATAATTCTTAAGGTGGGTTTTAGCATTTCAAAAGCTTAGGTGTTAGCATGATTGTTGGGCTGGTCGGGCAGAACTGTGCGGGCAAGGACACTGCCGCGGCATACTTCGTTTCAAAAGGATTCCAACGCTATTCCCTGTCCGATTATCTGCGTGAAGAGCTGGAAAAGCAAGGAAAGCCCGTGACGCGGGAAACCCTTGTAAACCTGGGCAACGAACTGCGCGAAACCAAGGGCGCGGGGCATTTGGCGGAAAAAGCGCTCGAGCGCTTCAAGCCGGGCGCGAATTACGTCGTGGTTTCCATACGCAATCCCGGCGAAGCGCAAGCTTTGATGCAAAAGAAAAATTTTGCGCTCGTGGCGCTGGAAGCGCCGGCGCAAGTGCGTTACGAGAGAATGCGCGCGAGGGACCGCGGGGAGAAAGACCCGCAGACGTTCGAAGAGTTCTTGCGATTGGAAAACCAGGAAAACCGCGGGGGCGCGCAGCAAAGCATCAGCGAAACAATGCGCTTGGCAGACTATACGNNGACGCGTCTGGTTCTATTGAAGAGGAAACCAAAGAGGTGGAAAGACTATGCCTGAAGCTGAACATCAAGTGAGGCCGTCCTGGGACGAATACTTCATCGGAATAACGCACGCAGTCGCAGCGAGGGCGACTTGCGACAGGGGAAAGTCCGGCGCGGTTTTGGTCAAAAACAAGTTCATACTCTCCACCGGATACGTGGGCGCTCCCATGGGCCTAGAGCACTGCGACGAGGCTGGGCATTTGATGAAAACCGTTTCCGACGAGGACGGGCATGCAAAACAGCATTGCGTGCGCACCACGCACGCAGAGCAAAACGCAATCGTGCAGGCGGCCCGCCACGGCGTTTCCATAGAAGGGGCTACGATATACTGCAAGATGGAGCCTTGCCTAGACTGCGCGAAAATGATAATCAACGCGGGAATAAAGCGCGTTGTCGCCGAACGCAGGTACCATGCGGCGGCGCTCACGCGCGAGTATTTCTCGAAGGCGGGCGTGAAGCTCGACGTGCTTCACGACGAAGTTGAAAACTATTCCAACCAGTGAAAGCCCCAGCCTTAATAATCCGTTTTTCCTTTTTCGTTCGTATGGTCGAACTGCCGTTTTCAAGAGGCTACAAGAACATCCAACGAGTGCGCGAAATCGCCGGCGTTTTCGCGTCGCACGGCTTTGAAGAGTTTATCGCATCGGCGCAGCAAAAAGGGCCGTTAAGGGAATTAGCATTGCGCTTTTTCCCTGCAAAGCAAAAAACCCCCGTGGGCATACGCCTGCGGAGGGCGTTTGAAGACTTGGGCCCGACGTTCGTAAAGCTCGGCCAGCTTTTGGCAACTCGCAGCGATTTTCTTCCCGCGGACGTGGTCCGTGAGTTGGAAAAGCTTGTCGATGAGGTAAGGCCGGTTTCTTTCGAAACAGTGAAAGGCGTCTTGCGCGAGGAGTACGGCGATTACGCGCGGATTTTCAAGCACATAGAGGAAAAGCCGCTGGCGTCGGCGAGCATCGCGCAAGTCCACCGCGCCACGCTTCGAAACGGCAAACGGGTGATAGTCAAAGTCCAGCGCCCCGACATTTCCCAGAAAATAGACGCCGACCTGCAGATTCTCCTAGATTCGGCCGGATTCCTGGAAAGCAATTTTCCCGAATCGCGTTTTTACAACCCCACTGCAATAATGCAGGATTTCGCCAAGAACCTGAGACGGGAATTAGATTTCCTGCACGAATCGCGCAACGCCATCAAATTCCGCAAGAACTTCGAGGGAGATGAAGACGTTTTCGTGCCGGAAGTCTATCCGGAATACTGCACGCGCAAGGTTTTGGTGGAGGAATACGTGGAAGGCATAAGGCTTTTGCAAATCCAGCCTTTCTCCCTGCAAAGGCGCAAGAAAATCATCGAGGAAGGCGCTCGTTCGCTAGTAAAGCAGGTTTTGGTGCACGGGTTTTTCCAGGCGGACCCGCACTACGGCAACATAATCGTCATGAAAAACGACAAGATCGGAATCGTGGATTTCGGGATGATGGGCTTTTTGGATGCGAAAACCCGGGAGAAGACGACAGACTTTTTTGTTGCATTAATCCAGAAAGACACTCAAAAGCTCGTTGATTACTTTTTGAGCGTGGGGCTTTTGCCAAAGGACGCGGATTTGCCCGCGTTCAAGGAAGACTTGGGCGAGGTAATAGAACAATATTACAACGTCCCCATTTCGCAAATGCATTTGGACGAAGTCGTACGGGATTTGATAGACATCAT
Source organism: Microcaldota archaeon (assembly GCA_013331595.1). Next base: position 5,124 of record DUGE01000099.1, read on the forward strand.
TCGCGATTACAACGTGAGAATGCATCCCAAAAGCATGCTTTTGATGAGAATGCTCGTGACGCTCGAAGGGCTGGGGAGAAAATTATACCCGCAGTTCAACACGGTTGAAGTGGCCAAGCCCCTAGTCCAGCACCTGGTTTCGGAAAGGAAAAAGCCCCTCTCGGTTTTGAAG
>DUGE01000001.1 GCA_013331595.1 Microcaldota archaeon
CACGAGCATTTCGACCACTGCGACCCGTACAGCGTTGGCGTCATCCAGTCCCACACCCTGGCTCAGGTTGTCGCGCCTTCGGATGCCTTGGCTTTGCTTGACGTTCCCGCAAGGGCGCGCGTTCCGGTTGAAGAAGGGGACGTTTTCAATTTGATGGGCGTGCAGGTGAGCGTTACGCCCGCCAAACACCCGCAGTCTTCCTATCCCGTGGGCTTTATTGTCGCAGCTGGCGGGGAGACGTTGTACCATACTGGCGACACTTACGATTCTTCCGAGTTTTCCCACATAGACGTGAAGACCGTGCTCCTTCCCATAGGCGGGACTTTCACCATGGACGTGCTGGGCGCAGTTTCGGCATTGAAGAAAATGAGGGCGAAGAACGCCATTCCCATGCACTACAATACTTTCGACCGCATTAGGGTGAATGCGGAAGATTTCGCCACGCGCGTCAGGAACGGCGGGCGGACGAACCCCGTGGTTTTGAAGGCGGGCGAGAGCGTTTCACTATAGGGAATTTAAATGCCTTTCCGCATATAGTATTCCGTGTTTTTAGCTTAATGTTTAAAGGTCATTATGGAGCGTGAGATGCATGAAAATCATTGGTGGTAAGGTCGTTTCCGTTCAAGCTGAACGGATGAGTTCCCAGGAATTCAAGGGATTCGAGGTTAACGTGCGCATTACTGATGTGAAAGAAGCAGGAAAGCTTTTCGACGTGCACTATCACTACGTCAATACTTACCGGGACAATTACGCAAAGCTCACTATTGACGGCGTAATCCAGCTGGATTTGGATTCGAAAGAGCAGAAGAAGGTTTTGGACGAGTGGGCAAAGTCAAAGCAATTGCCTTTGGACGTTGCCGAGGAAGTCTTGATGGCCATAAACTATTCCACTAGCACCGTTGGGACGCTCTTGGCTTTCGCCATTAACGTCAATTCGCCCATAAGCATTTCCCGCACAAGGATAATGCCCCCGCTGCCTGGCCAAAAGGCAGGCTGACGCTACCATTAATTTTTTGAGAGCTTTTTTGCCTGCCGGTTGAATAGTTTGCCTATAGCGCAAGCAATTGCCTATGCTTTAGCATAGGGTTTATTGGACGGCTGGCCCCCTAAAAAGAAAAATAAAATGAGGGGGGAAATCAGCCGAACAATGCTGCCAATCCTGCTGCAGCTTCTTCTTCCTTCTTTTCCTGGCTTTCTTCAGGTTTCTTCTCGTCCTTCTTCGCCTCGCCTGCCACTTGCGCAGCTGCGGGTGCGAATGCCGCTTGCTTGACAGCCTCGTCGATGTTAACGCCTTCGAGAGCCGCAACCAAAGCCTTCACTTTAGTCGCGTCCTGCTTAACGCCTGCTGCGCCCAGCACTTTCGAGACGTTGTCTTCGCTTATTGGCTGTCCGGCAGCGTGGAGAAGCAACGCTGCATATATGTCTTGCATTCAAATCCCTCCAAAAATCACAAAATCATTTTTCATTAATTTACTGCGGCGCCGGTTCCTGCGGCGCTTGCGCAGCTTCGGCAGTTTCTGTTGCAGGTGCAGCTGCGTCTTGAGCTGGTTGTGTTTCAGGCGCCTTTGCTTCAGCTGCTTCTTGCGCTGGAGCGTTTTGTTTGCTTTCCACTAACTGTTCCAAGGCCGTTGCCTGCCTGGCAGCCTTGCCTATCAGTAATTTAACCGTAGTGGAGTTGACTATGCCTGCAAACACTGCGAGGTTGACTGCCTGGGTGTGAGCCTGCTGGAGTTGCGCGAGCATTCCCGCCTCGTCGATGTTCAGCACGTCAGACTTGTAGAGCAGGCCGTTGTCCAACACCGCTTGCACTTCAATGCCGCTTTCCATCGGTTCAATGGCGAGTTTTCCAAGTATTTTAGCGACTTGTTCTGAAATGGCTTCGCCTTTCTTTGCGACAACCGTATCTTTTGCAATCACGACCTTAGTGCCTTGAATCTTAGCGTCAATCTTGGCTTGCTTGAGTTCGGTGAGCACGGGTCCGGGCGCTAGGTTGGTTTCGCCTGCTGGAACGATTATGTCGTAGGGAGCAAGCTGGCCTGCTTTTGCAAGAGCCTTGCTCTTGTTCTGCTTGAATAATTTGTAGAGCTTGAATGCAGGAAGCGCAGAGAAGACGAGCACTCCTCCGTTGCCCAGGTAATTCTCCAATTCTTTTGCGTCCGGCCTTGCTTCACCCAAAGCTTTCTTGAGCAGCGTGTGGCGCGTGAACACGATTTCCGCCTGCCCTCGGATTTTCTTTTTGATTGAGTTGAAGTGCCTTGATGGAAGCGAAGCTATGGAAGCTACGGCCACTATCGGGTATTGCTTGGCCTTTTTCTTGGCTTCCTCAACTGCCTGGATTTTCTGTTGTTTTGAAATCATTTTTCTTCACTTTGGGAATATCACGCTATTTTCACGGGCTTGCCCATGGTCGTTTTCACGAAAACGTTCTTGATGTTCTGCTCTGAAACCTTTTTTTCGACAGCTTCAAGCACTGCGAGCACGTTTTCAGTTATTTGGTCTGCGGGCGTGTTTTCCTTTGCAACCGTGCAGTGCACTGAAGGCAGGAATTTGCCCTTGCTTTTCACAATTATTGTCCTGCGGGCCGTTGAAATGAGGGTGGCGAGAGGCGCGTTTGGCGGTATTGGCTTCGGCAGTTTTCCTTTAGTGCCCAAAAGCTGGCCCAGCGCCTTTCCGATTGTAACCATCAATTGCGGCGCGGCGAGCAGCGCGTATTGCAATAGTTCCTTCTGCCTTTTCTTGTCTTTCGCAATCACGTCTATTTCAGCGGAAGTTATGATTTCCTCGGCCCCTGCCTTTTTCGCTTCAACGCCAAGCTGTCCGTCTGCGAATACGGCGACCTGCATTTGCCTTGGCGCGTAGGGCAAGGCTATTTCAAGGTTAAGGCGGTTTTCCGCTTTCTTGAAGTCGATGTCCTTGAAATTAATCGCGAGGTCAATGCTCTGGGTGAACTTGCGCTCGCCCTTCTGTGCGAGAGCGTCGGCTACTGCCTTTTCAACGTTCTTCCTTTCAAACTGCATTCTGAATCAACTTATTGTTTCTAATCTGGGAATTTTGTTTTCCTTTTTTTTTGGAAAAAGCTTTTTCTTGAGCTTTTTCATCCCTCCTGACTTCTTTCGAAGGCAGTGCAACGGGAAAACAAGTGTAGTAGACTATTCTTGCGAAAAACTGTTTAAAATACTTTCGAAGGGCAAAAACGGCGTTGCAGCCCTCAGCCTTTAAGCTGAGAGTCGTGCTTTCCGTCGTTCACTTCCTTGACGAAGTCCTTTGGGCTGTTGCCCTCAATTGTTACTCCGAGGCTAAGGCAAGTTCCAGCTATTTCTTTCACTTGCTGTTTCAAACTTTTAGCAAGAGTAGCGTCTTTCTTCATTCCAGCGATTTTTACGACTTGCGCCACGGTAATGCTGCCGATGGGCCTTTTCCCTTTCACTCCCGCCTCTTCCTTGACCGGCTCTTTCAAGCCAAGCTCTTTCTTTATCAAAGCGCTGGCTGGAGGGGTCCCGATTTCAATATCGCAATCTTTCGAGCCTTTCTCGAAGACGATTTTGATTGGGACTTGCATTCCTGCAAATTCTTTCGTGCGCTCGTTGATTTTAGCGATGACTTCACCGATGTTCAATCCCGAGGGGCCCAATGCCGGGCCAAGTGGCGGGGCTGCGCTTGCTTTTCCGCCTTCAACCATTGTTGCAATCGTCTGTTTCGACATTTTCAATCACCATTCTCGCAAAAAACCCGACCCTTCTGCAAAACGCAAATGCTGCGTTTTGCGACTGGCAAATTGCAGTAAACCTCATTTTTCATGCAATTCGCCATAATCCCTTAAACTGGCTTATGGAATAGAAGCTGCAAACTTTTTTGGCGAGGCGGATTATTTAAGTGTTTGGATTGCTTTTTGTTTTAATGGAAAATTCCGACTACAAGCTGTTGCTTTTGCTGCTCATGGTGCTGTTCGTGCTGATAGTGCTTAACAAGCCCGAAAAATTCCCCTAGTCCTCTAATTCGCTTTGAAAAGGTGTTTTGTTTGCTTGCCGAACTGATCATGGTTTTCACTTTGCTGATTTCGATTTTCTTCGGCATCATCCCTTCCGCAAAAGACTCTTACTCTTTCATTGCCGGCGTTTTTTACCTTCCAGATTTTATTTCGCTTTTGTTTGTGCCGTTGGGAATATTCTTTCTCGGCAGCGACCTTGAAAGAAAAGCTGGCGCATTGCATTTGGGAATTATTTACCTTCTTGCCGTTATTTCATCAATGCTCTTTTCAGGTGAAACGGCGCCCGCTCTTTCAGGGATAGATGCAATTATAGGCGCCCTTATTGCCCTGGACCCGTTTGCGATGACCATAGTTGATTTCATTCCCATTCCGATTTTATTTGCCGCAGTTTTCCTGATAGCGACAAAACTCATTTTTGCCACCTCGGCTTCAATAGTGCCCCTTTTACTTGGGCTTGCCTATGGCTACTTCATTAAAAGCTTTTTCATAAGAGACGCGGCGGTTCAGCCGTCTTGGCAAAAATACCAGTGAACCAAGCGGATAAAAAATTAACCGTCATCCGCCCTGGCCTTGGGGAATTACCCTGATGGTGTCGAGCTTTATCGTTACGGGAATGGGCACTGCCACTTCCACCAGCTCGACAGTGACTTCCTCTTTGTCTTGGTCGATGCGCACGATTTTTGCCTTTTCGGCCTTGAACGGCCCGCTGGTGATTTCAATGAGCTGGCCGCGCTCAAGCGTAACTTCGACGGGCTTGCTTTCAAGAAGCTCCCGTATTTCCGAAATGTCGATGCTTTTCTGAAGCACGCCCTTGACGTGGGGCACGCCCGCAACGAGCTTTCTTGCCTCTGCCTCGTCAATGCTTTCTATCATCAAATAGCCCTTGAGCCTGGGCGATACGATTATTGCATTGACCGGCGCGCTGTTCTTCCTCGCCTTTTCAGAAAGCAAGTCTGCGACTATGCTCTCCTGGCCTGCCGTGACTCTGTACGCAAAAAGCATTTCAAATCCCACCATTTTTTCTTTAAAACCTTTCTTTGGCCTTTTTTCTATTCCCTTTTTTTTCCCGCGGCCTATTTTCTCAAGAAAAACGACAAGAGCGTTATGATGAACCCTATGAGCCCAAGCAAAAGCATTCCCAATGCCGTTGTGAAGGCCATTTGCCTGAATTCCATGTCCCGCGGCTTGTAGGTTATGCTGATAACCCGCTTGGACTGTTCGACGAAAGCCTGCAATCCAGAAAACACGTTTTCCAAAACCATTTTGCCTATACTCCTTTTTTTTGATGAAACTTTCTTTAGAACAGAAAGTTTCTCATATGAATTCCAAATCGATGGGCTCTTCGCTTCGTCCAGCTGCCGCTGCAACAGCATCTTCCTTTATTCCCGCAAGCACTGCGAGGACGCGGACGCTCGTGTTCTGCATTGTGTTGTCCACCGAAGCGCCCCAAATGATGTGGCAGTCCTTTGCTACGCGTGCTGCAATTGCCTGAACTGCAGCTTCAGCCTCCCCCAGGGTCATGTCGCTGCCTCCAGTAATGTTGATGAGCACCTTGTCCGCCTGGCCGATGTCCAAATCCAGCAAGGGCGATGTCAATGCCTTTTCAGCTGCAAGCACGACCTTGTCCCTTTGGTCGGGAGTTGAAACCTCACCCAGGCCTATCATTGCGCTTCCGCTTTTCTCGAGAATGGTGCGCACGTCTGCAAAATCGAGGTTGACCAAACCGGGCTTGGTGATGAGTTCGGTAATTCCTTTGACTGCATTGGCAAGGACCATGTCGCTTGCCTTGAAAGCGGAATTGAGCGGAAGGTCTGCAACGAAGTAAAGCAGCTTGTCGTTTGGGATTACGATGACCGTGTCGGCCTCGCGCTTGAGCTTTTCCAACCCGACCATTGCGTTGCGCATTCTCTTCGTGCCTTCAGAGCTGAACGGGAGTGTGACTACTGCAACAACAAGGGAGCCGCTTTCCTTGGCGCAATTCGCTATAATGTGGGCGCTGCCCGTGCCAGTTCCGCCTCCAAGGCCGCAGGTTATGAATACGAGGTCGTAGCCGTCCAAGGCAGTTTTGAATTCCGCCTTGCTTTCAAGTGCAGCTCCTTCACCAACTTCGGGATTGCTGCCTGCGCCGCGGCCTTTTGTCTTGACTTTTCCCATTAGTATTTTCTTTTCCGCTTTTGTGATCATCAAGTGCTGGGCGTCGGTGTTGGTGGCAATGATTTTAGCGCCGGTAATTCCCATTTCGCTCAACCTGTTTATCGTATTGGAACCGCTGCCTCCCGCGCCAATCACCGCAATTTTCGGGGCGCTTTCCTCGAGGAAAGCCATGAGCTCCTCGTCTTCCTTTGAAAGGGGTTTCGTGGATAGCTCCAGGGAGTTTCTGTTGCCGAACATTTTTTCGAAATCAACTTTTTGTGCCATTCAAACCACTTTTTTTTCTATTGCCGAAATTAGTGCGATAGCAAAAAAACAAGGCTTACGGTGGTTTAAAAACCAGCCGTTCGAGAGCCTGCCTGAAGCTAAGGGGGTTTAGTGCCAAGAATTATATTCACTATCGGAATTAAATACAATTCGGTTGGGTTGAATTGTATAGCTGCAGAAATCCTCTCCGAATTTCTGCATAAAAAACATTTGTTTTGCGGCATTTTACGGTAAACTGGTAGAGCGCATGAATTTGAAGGCAGTAATTTTTGACATCGAGCAAGGCCAGAATGAAATAGTGCTGAACGAAGTGCAGGCAAAACAGCTTGACCTGGGCCTAATGGACCGCGTGCGCCTGTTGCTGCGCAGGAAGGAAACCAATGCGATTGTTGACCATTGCGAGCAGTGCGTGAAATACGGGGAAATAGGGCTTTTCACGGAAGTTGCGAAAGCGCTTGGCGCCAAGAAAGGCGACCGGATTAGTGTTGATTTGGCCAAGCGCCCCGAAAGCTTGGACTTTATCCGCAAGAAGCTTGACGGCGGAATCCTCAAGGAGAGCGAAATCAAGGCCATAATTTCAGACTTGCTTGCTGAAAAGCTAAGCCAGGCGGAACTTGCTTCTTTCATTACCGCAGTTCACATAGCGGGCTTGAATACCGATGAGACTGTTGCGCTCACAAAGGCAATGATCTCTTCGGGCGAGCAGTTGAACTTCAAGGGCAAGGTGGTTGTTTCAGAGCACAGCATTGGCGGCGTTGCAGGCGATAGGGTTTCAATGCTCATAGTTCCCATCATCGCTTCCCTCGGAATTTTAATACCTAAAACCTGCTCGCGCGCAATTTCTTCTGCAGCAGGCACTGCTGACGTGATGGAAGTATTATGCCCGGTTTCAATGTCGATAGAAAAAGTGGCGAAAGTCGTCCAAAAAACTAACGGCTGCCTGGTGTGGGGCGGCGCGTTGAACATGGCATCTGCCGACGACAAGCTGATTCGCATCCGCAATCCCCTGCGCCTCGATCCAAAGCCCCTTCTTTTGTCGAGCATTCTGGCGAAAAAAAAGGCTGAAGGCGCGAAGTACGTGCTCATCGATTTGCCGGTTGGCAGGGGCGCAAAGCTGGCTGACGTGAAAATGGCTGAAGATTTGGGGAAGGATTTTGCGGTCCTCGGCCATTTTCTCGGCTTGAAGGTTGAAAGCACGATTACAGACGGCAGCGAGCCGCTGATTGAAACAATCGGCCCAGTGCTTGAGGCGAAGACTGTTTTGGAAACCCTTTCCAACCAGTACGACCACGGCCTGCTCGAGAAAGCCTGCCTGATGTCGGGCATAATCATAAGCATGGTGAAAGGCGTTTCGAAAGAAGAGGGCTACAAGATTGCGAAACAGCAAGTCTCTTCCGGAAAAGCTCTGGCGAAATTCCGCGAGATAATTGCGGCGCAAGGCGGGAACGGGAACGTCAAGCCCGAGGACTTGAAGCCAGGCAAATTCAAGTTTGTGTTCAAGTCAAACCACGACGGGAAGGTGGAGCATATTGACAACCGCGCCATTTCCCGCATTTGCCGTGCGTTGGGCGCTCCACAGGACAAGCGGGCGGGGATGCTCATTCTAGTCACTAAAGGCGAGCATGTTGAAATCGGGGAGCCTTTGTTCGAAATCTATTCGGAAAGCCGGGACAAGCTCGACTATGCAGTTGAACAGCTGGAAGCCGTCGAAGTTATCGAAATCGAACGCATAATCCTCGACATCGTTTAGTTTAGGAAGCTTGGGCCACCGTTGTTTTGTAAATTACTATTGCTGAAACCAAAGCTATAGCGTAGGCAGCGATTGTGCCCAAAATTATTCCCTGTGCTGGAACAATCAAATAGAATGCAACTGCAAAAACCGCATTGCAAATGTTTCCGAAAGACATCGAGCGGGCAATTGATGCTGCAAAATCAACCCCGTGCTTTTCAGTAATCAAAAACATTGTGGAGAATGCGCCAGAGGGAAAGCTTGCAAACAGGCCTCCATATAGGGGGCCTAAAAATTTGCCTAAAGAAACGGATGTGACGACCACCAAACCGGCAAAACCCACCCGATAAAGAAATACCTTTTTGGAAAAAGAAAATTTTTCGAGTTTGCGATGCGGAAATTTTTTAAGCAGAACTATGCCTGCAATGAAGAACAATGCCGAAAAAATAAGTGACGTGCTTAAGTCGCTTATTTTAAGGAGTACTAACGGCAAGGTCAAAAAACCCCAAACCAAGAGAGCACCGGCCAGGGCTTTTGTCATGCCTAGTTTTCCCTTGTAAAGCATAACAAATGCGTAAGAAAAGATGAGGCTGACTGCAGTAATTGCCGGAATTATTACTGCTGCAGATACTGCAACTGAAGCGTCCTGAGTCCAAGCGATAAAAAGAAGGCTGACGAGCGTCGTTGAGGGAAGGCCAATTATGATTCCCCCTATTTTCGAGCCGAATTTCTCAGAAATCCAAAGGGTGAATGCAAGAAAACTTCCGCCAACAATGAATGAGAGAACAAGTTTAACTAAGAAAAGGTCCACTCTTAAGCCACCGTCATTTTCCATTAACCGCCACTATATGGCTACATTTTTCTTGTGCCTGTGTTTTGTGGTCATAATGGACACTTTTTTAATCGTTCAACTATTTGTAGCCATATAGCTTTTTCACTACTATTTTCAAACGGTTATCTCAAGCGCAACGACCGGGACTTCCACCTGCATTTTCTGCAATAGCGCAGGGTGGACTTCGCCGATAACCCCGATTTCTCTTCCTAAATGCCAAATGGACGCGCAACGCCCTAGGATGAAGTGCGGCTTTTCAGTTTTCTTGAGCCCCAATTCTTTTCCAAGCGCCTTGCCCAATTGCGTTATGAGCGGGGTCAATTCGCTCAAGTTCGCCTGGCCGTGCGCCGAGACGCAAGCGAGGCGTTTTTGAGTCGCGCTCCGCATGTGGTGCTTCTCGTCTTTAACGACAACTTCACCGGCCTCAAAAACCTTCTGCGGGTAAGACTCGTGCGTGTTTTTCTCAAGCGTTTCGAACAACGAAGGCAATAGCGTGGAGCGGATGGCGTCGTAATCGCTGGAAACAGGGTTCTTTATTTTCGCAACCTCGCCAGGCAAGTGTTTCGCGCTCGAAGTAAGTATGTACGTCCATTGTTCGGTGAATCCTGCGCCGGCCATCAAGTCGCGAAGTTTTTCCTCGAGCATCGTTTCACCGCTCAGCTTTCCTATAGTGAAAATGCTGGGCGTTTTGGGGATGAAACGGTTGTAGCCGTAGCCGATTGCTATTTCCTCGACCAAGTCAATCCAATGCAGGAAGTCCGTGCGGTAGCGGGGAATGTGCGCTTCGATTTTGTTCCCTTTCGCGGTCGTTTCAATGCGCTGTTTCTTCAAACATTCGGAAATTTGTGCGGGTGTCAAGTCTAGGCCAATTAACTGTGAGGCTTTAGCCGCATCCAAAGGCATTTTCTCAGGCTCGGTTTCAGGAGTCGTTCTGCTTCCAGTTTGCAGGGCGTAAACTTTCGCTCCATCGTCAGCCAAATCCTGGCACAGGATTGCAAGGGCAGCATTGCAAGCTTCGAAATTCGTTCCCGTCACGTCGAGGAAAAGCGAAGTCGTGCGCGTTGTAACCGTTGTTTTCGCGGAGTTGATTATTGGCGGGAAGGAAATGATTTCGCCGTTCGCATCGAAAATCACTGGATAGTGCGTCTTGTCGCTCAAGATGAACCCGTATTCCATTCCCTTCTCGTGCTCGCGCATGACTTGCTCCACAGTCATCTTCTGCGTTTTGTTGAGGGGAATGAATGCAATTGGCGAGTTTTTAGGAATCGCCTTGTAAGTGAGCGGGAATTTTATGTGCGCGGCATCGTGAACTCCTATTGCGACTTTCCTGCGCCTTCGCCCGTGGGTTAGCGTAAGCTTTTCCTGGGTTTGAATCAAGTCTTTGAAACCTTGCCCGTCGATTTTAACGTTTTCAACAAATGCGCTTACGATTATTGGTCGGACTTTTGCAACGCTCTTGTCAACAATCACCTTTCTCTTGGCGTCATTAATCAGTTGGAATTTTGGCAGGCCTTTCTCAATTCCTAAAAATCCTCTTGCCGCACGGGCAATGCCTTGCACTGAAAGCAAGTCGGGCCTGTCGCCCGTAACCTCGACGTAAATCTCGTCGCCTTCCACTTTGTCGACTGAAGCCTTGATTTGCGGCAATGCTTCGAGAACCTTGGCTTCGCTCGCCTTCCTTCCGATGCGTTGCATCAGCCCTTTTTTGCTTATTGTGATTGAAACCATCACATTACCCTTCTTTCAACAAACAGGTTCTCCATTTTTGTTTAGCCATCTCATCTTGTTCCCAACAAACTGAATCTTTTTTTAACCTTCCTCCTAGCTTTTCTATGAGTACTCCTCCCCATTTGTCGTTGCGTAGGAGGGCTGTTTTTACCGTCTTAACGTCTGTTTTTGCTAACCGTTCGAGGGTTTCTGCGGTGAGCATGCTGCCTATCCCTTTTCCTTTATCTANNTCAAAGTCGGTACTTTCAGATTTCATCCCATTTTCAAGAACGTACAAATTCTTACTATTTCCAACGTAGCGGATGCCCGTGCAACGTCCTTCATGAATCGCAGCCAAAGCAAAGCGCTCATCTTCGAGAGCGCGTTTTAATATGACGAGTTTGACTTGTGCTCCCTTATGGGTGGATCCTTCACGGACTTCTAGGCCTTCCCAATTCCAGTCGTGTCGCCATTTAATGCTTTCTTTCAATGATTCTAACTCCCTTTCGCTTAGCCGTGCTACCATTTTCTCAACTTCTTAGTTTCTTCAAGTCTTGCGTGAACAAGTCGCGAATGTCTTTCAAGCCGAGTTTTATCATTGCAAGGCGGTCGATGCCCAAGCCCCAAGCTAAGACTGGAACTTTCACTCCCAATGCGGAGAGCATTTCAGGCCGGAACATTCCCGCCCCTCCGACTTCAGCCCAGCCGCGGCCGGGAATGTTAACATACATTTCGACACTCGGTTCGGTGAACGGGAAGTACGAAGGCTGGAATTGCACTTCCTTCGCGCCGAAAACCTCGACGGCAAATTCCTTGAGATACCCGAGGAGCTCGCGGAAGCTCATTTTCTCATCCAAAACGATGCCTTCGCACTGGTTGAATTCAATGAAATGCTTCCAATCGATTTCATCAGGCCTGAACACGCGGCCGATGCAGAATATTCTTTTTGGGGGTTTGAGGCCTTTCGCAAGATTGCGCGCTGAAACGGTTGTTGTCTGCGAGCGCAAGACCAGTCGGGCGGCTACTTCAGGGTCCCACTTGTAAGCCCAGCCTTTGCTCCCTTCCAGGCCGTGCTCGTGCGCCTTGCGAACGTTGGCCAAGAGCTTTTTGTCGAGAATCTCCCCGCGCGCCGGGTCTTCAACCTGGAAAACGTCATGTATTTCCCTTGCGGGGTGGTCTTGGGCCATGAACAGCGCGTCCATATTCCAGAATTCCATTTCAACAAGCGGGCCGTGCTCTTCCGCGAAGCCCATGCCGACGAGCTTTTGCTTTATTTCAAGCAAGAGCTGCTTGTAGGCGTGCTTTTTGCCGAGCATCATTTCCTTGTGCAGCCCTGAGCGCACGTCGTACTCGGCGAATTTCCTGTCCTTCCAATCGCCGCTTTTCAGCATCTGCGGGGTCAATTGCGTTATGAGCGTGGAGCCCGAGCGCTCTGCCTCGAGTTCTTCGATTCCTTTTGCCGTTGCAATGGCGTAAACTTCCTTCGAGATTTTT
>DUGE01000060.1 GCA_013331595.1 Microcaldota archaeon
CGCGTAAGGCTGGGCTTGACCATCAAAGGAATTTGGATTGACACGCCGGAAGTGAGAAGCAAACTTGCAATAATGCCCTTGGTAGAACCGAAATTTATTCCCAAAGAGCATTTTTCCCACGTCGTATGGTGGCTTTACGCAGACAAACTCGTGTTGGTACTGTACCGGGAAGAACCCATAGCAGTGGTGATAGAAAGCGAAGACTTCGCGCGCACTTACAGGAATTTCTTCAAGCTCATGTGGCGCGTGGCAAGAAAGTGATTACCGCCCGCTCCAAAAAAGCTTAGACGCCTCAAGTGGGCTTGCAATTACGTTATCCTCGTAAAAGGTATCTGCGACTTTTTGGGCATTCGCAACATTAAGGCGTGAGAGCGGATAAAACCAATCCAGCGGGGCGTTCAAGACCACGCTTTCTTCAAAAGGAAGGTATTGAAGCATGGTTTTCCGGGCTTCTTCAGGATTCGAGTCGATGAACGCTATCGCCTTCTCCAACGCCCGTTGAATTCTGGCGGCTTTTTGCGGGTTATCCCGCACCGACTTTGCAGATACGATTCCCCCGCCATTAAAGAACGGATTGAAGACATGGTCTGAAACGGGGTCTTTCTCTAAATATCTCGTTAAACCGCGCTCAATTCCCACTTGCGTGAACACGTCGTTAATGAAAATAGCGTCGACCTGCCCGGAAGCCAACGCTTGATTAAGCAAAGTTGCATCCATCTGGACTGTTTCCACTTCGCTCGAATTGAAAGATTTGGAGAGAACCAATTTTATGAGCAAAAGGGGCGTCGGACTCTGCCAAGTTCCAATTCGCTTTCTTTTCAGCTCGCTCAAAGACGTTATGTTCGAGCCTTTTGCGACCATGAAGGAATAGCTATGCAAGTCTTGGCCGTAAATGAATTTCAATGAGCCTGGAGACCGGGATTCTGCAGCGAACCCGCCTGCAGAACCTACTCCACTTATGTCAATGTCTCCTTTCACAAGCGCGTTTACCTGGTCGGAAACGGATTCAAAACGGACGTATTTCACGTCAAAACCTTCTTCTGCAAAATAGCCTTTCTCCATTGCAACGTACAAAGGCAGGTAGAAAGCCGCAGGAATAAAGCCGACTTTCAGCGTTTCTTTTTCTGAACCCGCGTTTTGAGTTTTTCCAGCCAAAGCGCCTGTCGACGCGAGAGTAAAGAACGTTAATACCATAGCCAAAGCAACCAAGGCCACTGCCGCCGCAATCCAACTTTGTTTAAACTTCATAAGAGTAACAGCAATATATTTAAATATTAAGGTTTAGTTAATTTTTTTGATGAAAACCGAAGAAACAGCCGTAAAATCAGGCAAAATCGTAAAAATTGACGATTCGGATAAGAAGCTATTGTCGTTGCTGGAATTGAACGGCCGTGAGTCTTTCAAAAACCTAGCTCGGAGGCTGGGCGTTTCGCAAGGGACTGCGAAATACAGACTCAAGCGCCTTGAGGAAACGGGGGTCATAAGCGGATATCTCGTGGTTCCAGACGTGTCAGCAATCGGATATTCCTATTTCAAGCTTTTCGCAAACTTTTCCAGCCCCTCGTCCGCTGCGCAAAAGCAATTCACGGAGTGGGTGAAGGCAAGGAAAACAGTGGCGTGGTTTTCAAGGCTTGACGGGCCGTATAGCATAGGCATATCATTTCTTGCAAAGAACTCGAGCGACGCGCAAAAAGAACTCGATGAACTCTTTGAGAAATGGGGAGACCATCTTTCGAATAGGAAGATAGTGGTGAACTTGAAGGGCGCTTATTTGGTTCCAAGGCTTTTCGGCTCTTCCGAAAAGACTCAAGCCGTGGGATACGCTTCGACTCACTCCGACACGCCCATAAAACTTGACGAGCCGGCCAAAGCTCTTCTTTATCAGTTGACCTTGAATCCCAGGGCTCCGACTACCGAGCTTGCGCGGCTTTCTCATTTAACGTCAGACACCGCCTTGCTGCGAATGAAGTGGCTTCGCGAGAAGGGAATTTTGCAGGGAATCGTCGTGCGGGTGGACAGCAGGAAAATAGGGCAGTTTCACTATAAGGTTTTGCTGAGCTTGAGGAACAACAAACCCTCAAAAAGAAACGAAATTTTCGATTTCCTGACTGAAACGCCGCGGGTTACGTACGTGATTCAAACCATGGGCGATTGGGAAATAGAATTCGACGTTGAAGTGGAATCGCCGGAGCACTTCAGGAAGTTCATGGATTCGATGCGCAGCAAATTCGGCAGGGACATCGAGGAATACACGCCGTTGTACGTCTATGAAGTGGTCAAGTATCAGCTGTATGCAGTTTAGCCTGAAAGCTATTCCCGACTTACGAGTTATCTCCCGCTCCAGTGGATGGTGCGGCGTTCGTACCACAAGAAAAGCCGGTTCAAAACGTAACCCAAGATTCCCGTTAGAATTATTGCCGCATACATTTCCGGAACCCTATACACGAGTTGCGCGTCAATAATCCTTCTCCCCAACCCAACGGTCGTCCCAATGAACATCTCCGTGACTATAGCCACAATAAGCCCTAGGCTCAAGGCTATGCGCAATCCCGCGAAAAT
>DUGE01000086.1 GCA_013331595.1 Microcaldota archaeon
GTGGCTGGCGTTCAAGTTCCTGGGCGACGACGACCTCGAAGAACTGGGACTCAACCCCAACGAACGGAATACGGTGCAAACTAAGCTCGACGAAGCCAACGCCGAAGCAAAAACCACGCCAGCGAGAGCGCGCGAAACCGAAGGCCTGCACTCGGCAAACCAAACCAAACCGCAAGCGGTGAGGGACGAAAGCGGCGTTCGGTTCATTCCCTCCATAGGAGCGAAAACCGCGGCAGGGGCGTTCGAAAACCAGAGCGACGCGCNNAAAAAGAAAGGTCTGTCAACCCCAAAGAAAACTTTGAGTCGGCATCCCAAAAAGAAACGGTTTTCTTTTACTTTTTTATTTTTGAATAGGCGATATTGTGGCTGAAGACAAGATCTACACGAAGAAAGGCGATAGTGGCAATACCAAAACCCTTGCCGGCGGGCACGTCAAGAAAAACTCGCCCGTAATTGTGGCGAACGGCAAGCTCGATTCACTCCAAGCTTCGCTTGACGCGGCAAAGCACGAGTGCAAAGGCCCGAAGTTCAAGCACCTCCGCGATGCGATTGATTCAATCCAGGAAAAGCTCTGGCAGACTGGCGGGGAAGTTTCCTTTGCCCGCGTGGGAGGACCGGTGAAAAACCCGGTTGAAGAAGCTAACGTCACGCAACTGGAAAAATGGATTGACGGATTGTGCGCAGGAAAACAGTTCAAGCACTTCATCCGCGTCCATTCTGCGGCCGCAATTGCCTTGAATGAAAGCCGAGTGCGCTGCCGCGAGGCGGAAATATCCCTCGTGCCTTTGCTCGACCAAGGCAAGCTGAGGCCCGTTGTTTTCAAATACGTCAACCGCTTGAGCGATTATTTATACGCTGCCGCGTGCCATTGCGAGGGCAGAAAGAAAGGGTGATTTGAAAATGAAAATATTGTTCGTGCTGCTGGTTGCTTTTTTCATTACCGGATGCACAATACCGGCGCAAGACCAAGACCTGCGCTTGGGGGTTGCCAACTTGACCATCCGCGCGCCTAACGCAACTGCATCCACTCTAACCCCGTCAATTGAAGTAACGGACATTTCCATAACCGGGCCTTCCACCGTAACTGTCGGGGACGTGGAAAGCAATAACGCCACTGCACCTGGCACAGTGAGGGTCAACGTCACTGTGAAAGCGCCTGCCCGCAAATACTTCTACTCGAAAGTCGTTGAAGCCCAGAAGAACGCCAAGGCAATGGACGTTTTCACCAAAGCAGGAGTCACCATGGGCGTAAAGCACTATTCGTTCGGTGATTACGCGTACGGCGTGCAGGGCATTAACGAAAGCTCTGGCGAAGGGTTGTACTGGCAGTTCTACTTCAACAACGCATTGGCGCCTGCGGGCGTCGGCGTTTACAGCCTATCGCAGGACGGAACTCTCGAATGGCGGCTGGAAAAGCCCGAGACTGGAACTTACGAAAATGGCGGCACGCTGGGAGGAAACGCCTCGTGATTCGCAGTTNNTTGCAATTTCTACGCACGCTGGAACGACAGGAAAGCGGCCCAGGCGCCGCGCTCGCGGTCAAGCGGCTTTCGCGCGAAACTCAATATGAAAAGTTCCCCTTCCGAAGGGGCGAAGGCTGACGAAATCACTTTAGCATCCTTTCCTGCAATGGAATCGCCAGTGCCGAGGAAAACAAACTGTTTTCTTTTGAAGTAAAGCGAAACCACTCCCTCGGAACCTGCCTTTACGGCCGCATCCCGCGCGGCAACCGAACTGCTCACAGAAGGCTCCACGCCCAGCGAACACTGGAGGCAGAAAGACGGCCGGTCGAGGGTGGAAAACATTGGCGTCAATTGCCTTGCCGAAAGCACGAGCAAACGCAGTTTCCCGAAAAGCCTCGAGCCCGTTTCGGAAAGCATGCAGCCGCCCTGGATTTTTTTCGCCAAGCCACACTCGGCCAAAAATGCTGCAATGGAACGCGCAGTGCCTTCACCCAAATCAAGGGAATCTGCAATCTCCCTCCGGCCCACTAGCTTCTTTGTGCCAACGAGCCAGAACGCCCGCAGCACGTCCTCGAAAACGAACTTGGGCAAAGGGCCGTAGGCGCGTGGAGAAGGCTTTAGGAGGGAAAAATCCATTGCAACCGCTAAACCCACGCTTTCAGGCTATTTAAATCGGACGTATCATCCAACGGAATTAAATATTGGTTGCGGCGAGTTCTTGTTCTTGCGTTTTGCAGGCCGCGAGTGCAAGCGGCGAGCAGCTTGAGGCTGCGCGCCCCTCGCGAGTTAGGCTCAAGGCATATTGAATGCCACGAGCCTTTCACGAGGTGGGAAAATGAAGGCGGATTTTATGAAAATTATTTTTTTTCTGGCGGCCCTTCCGGCCGTTTCCAGCAGTTGGACGCTGGCATTCGACCTGCAGGCGGGCGAAAACTGGCTTGCTGGCAGAAACTATGGCAATGAATTTGTAGGCGGAAGCGCGTGGGCGTTGGTTGCACTGAACGCGCAAAACTCGAACTCGGAAACACAAACCCAAATTGCAGGCCTGCTGCAAACAGATTTGGCCAACAACGCGTCTTGGAGCTGGGCCGAGGCCGACCTTCCAGGAATTGAAGCTTGGGCCCTTGAGAAAACGGGTCAAGCGCAGGGCATTGACGCAACAGCAATAACGGAAAGCCTGCTTGCACTTAAAGGCCCGAACGGCGGTTTCAAAGGCCTTTTCGAATGCGTAGCGAATTGCACTGACCCTGACTGGACAAAGCAAGTTTGGCAGCCGGTTGAAACAACAACGGACACTGCCCTTGCACTGATGGCTTTGAAAAGCATGGGCACGCTTGACGACCAGACTAAAAACAACGGGCTGTCTTTCATTTACTCCTTGCAGAATTCGGATGGCTCGTTCAGGCAGACGCCTTCGGAACAGGAAACCCAGCTTTACTCCCTTGGGCCGGACTTGCTTTCCACCACTTCCCTTGCAGTGATTGCAATGCAAGAGAACGGCGCAGGCTCAACAGACCAAGCATCCAGGGCAAAGGAATTTCTTAAAACACAAGCCAGAGGGTGCTTTGGCGATTCCCGCAAAGTTTACGGGCCTGCCATTGCGTCAATCGCATTTGCTGAAAGCGGCTTGGCTGATTTTGCTTCCTCGGCGGCCGAATACGCAGTCTTGAACCAGAATGCGGACGGCGGCTTTGCCGACCCACTGCGCTCAGCATCAGCATCTAACACCATAGACACTGGCGCCGCGATTTTCGCCGCTAAAGGAATTCAAAACAAGGGAGCCTGCGCGCCGCTTTCGGGCTCACTGTCCTTCAACAGCCAAATACTGCCGGGAAACACGCAGCATTTTGCGGCAACAGTGGAAGGTGCCATCAACACGGCAATTTTGATGATCACTATGCCCAACGGAAACCTCATCCAGCAGGATATGTCCCGCGTCAACGACACGTTCTACCAAGCCGACTTCACGCAAACGCAATCGACAGGCAGCTACGCTGCGCTCTTGCAGCTCACGCCAAAGTACGGCCAGCAGTTCGCGCAAAGCTCGGTCTTCCAAGTCGCAAGCACAGCAACACCTACGCCCACGGCAACACCGGCTGCAACGCCGTACCCCACGCCGATAATAATCCAGCAGGGCCAACAGCCCGCGCCGCAAGTGCAGTTCTACGTCCCCACAACCCCAGCCACGGACAACGTGGATATTGAAAGCCAATTGAGCGAACTTCAAACGAAACTCGACCAAACGCAAATCGAATTGAGGAACGCAATGGAAAACAACCGAAGGCAGGCCGCAGCCCAATCTGATTCAGCGTCGGGAATGACCGGACTTGCCTCGGCCCAAACAAAACCGCTTTTCGCGCTCAGCGCAGATGACAGGGCTATTGCACTGAGCTTCAACCCACTCCTTTTTATTTTATTTGCAGTCCTAATAGTTGTCGCGGTAATGTACCGGCGCTGGACGCGCTTGCGCCTCAAGGCAGGGGGAGTAAAATGAAGTTTTTCGACTTGCTAAAATTCACTGCAGGGCTCGCCCTCTGCATATTAGTTAGGCTATTCTCGCTTGCACCAAACATAGAGCCCATAATGGGCTTCACCATGCCTTTCGCCAAAAAGTACGGGCGTTATGCAGCAATGGTTTTCTCGATTATCGCGTTAGTTTCAATCGACTTCTTCACGCACAGGATAGGACTGTGGACGCTGTACACGGGCATTGCCTACGCCGCAGTTGGTTTTGCAGCAGGATGGTTTTTCTCAACGCAGCAAGCGAACAGGAAAAACTTCCTCGCTTTTGCAGTTGGAGGCACCCTGTTTTTTGATGCGGTCACAGCCCTTCTTTTCGGATGGCAGTTCCACCAGACGCTGGCAAATACGATAATGGGTCAAATCCCGTTCACGCTATACCACCTGCTCGGCAATGCTGCCTTCGCACTAATAGGCGCGCCTGCAATACTCTGGGCTTTGGAGAAAACCGAATTGCCGCAACCGGCATTGGCGCCCGAAAAGGCAGTTTGATAGTTTTTTAAAACCGGCAACTCAAAAGATACCATGGCACTATGCATCATAGCCTTAGTAGTATTCGGATTTCTCGGCATTTTCTCGGCTAAATACCGCGCTCTTGCAAAAGAGGCGTTCCAATGCGTATTCCGCATGGTTACTCTAAGGCCGTGCGAAAGCAGTTTCGACGAGAGGCTGAAAGCGCAAATCGTCGCGCGAACGCTTTCGTTCTCGCCTTCCGCGGCAAGGCTCGTCAACAACAACTTCAAGGCCCTAAGCTGGATTTTCACCATAATCTTTTTCGCCTCGCTCGCCTACTCGGCCTTCAGCGCATACAACTACTGGGCGTACGGCAACTGCAACGGCCCAAACTCCTCGCAATTCTGCGCTTTGGACGCGGTGTTCAACCCCGGCGGCCAGCATTCTTTCACAGCGCCCGCCCAAGGCATCGGGCCCACGTTAGGAAGCGGCAGCATTACGCTCGTGGAATTCGGCTGTTTTACATGCCCCTATACCAAGCAAGCTGAAGAATTCCTGAAGGCATTTTTGGAAAAGCATCCGGAAGTGAAGTTGGAATGGCGTTCGTTCCCAATACCCGCCCACGCCTTTTCGCACGAGGCCGCCGAAGCGGCTTACTGCGCCGAAGAGCAGGGCAAGTTCTGGGAGTACGGGCAAAAGCTTTTCAACAGCCAAGGCTCGTTCAGCATGGAACTATTTCTCCAAATGGCAAAACAACTGGGATTGGACGAAGCGCAATTCAATGAATGTTTTGCTTCCAAGAAGTACGCTTCGAAAGTCGGCAGGGATTTTGAAGACGGAAAGAAAGCTGGGGTTTACGGCACGCCCACTTTCTTCCTGAACGAAAGCGCGCTCATAGGCCCGAAGACTGTCGAGCAGTTTGAAAACGGGCTGAAAAACAAGGTCGTCGACACTGCAGTGGAAATTGGAAGCTGCCCGCCCCCGGCCCAAACTGCCCAAAAGCAATAGAACCGCAAAAAGCTCAAGCGAGCTTTGCTATTTTTCCGAGGGTTTCAAAAAACAATTCCACTTCTTCCTGAGTGTTGTAGGCGTGCAGCGAAGCCCTTACTGAACCGTCCACGCCCAAAAGGCTTTTGTGCAGGGGCATGGCGCAGTGGTGGCCCGAACGCAGGCAAATGCGCGAAAGCTGGTCGAACATTACTGCAACCTCGTGGTGCTTGAGTATTCCCACGTTAAAGGCAAAAACGCCGGCTTTCAACTCGGCGTCGGCCGGGCCGTAATAGGCTACTTTCG
>DUGE01000098.1 GCA_013331595.1 Microcaldota archaeon
AGTTGTCATGAGCAAACACTTTTGCTTTTTCCAATAGCCATCTTCATTCAAACGGTCGAAAATGGCGTTTTTCTCTGCCACAAGCACGTATTCAACATCAACACTCTTGAAGTCAATCTGCTCGACAATGGAAGGCACTGCCCAGCCGCCTGAACCCATTCTACTCAAATCAATAGTGTCAACCTTGTCGCGCACGCTATCGCGAATTACAACTTCACCGGCCATGCGGCCCTTGGGTTCTGCACGCAGATGCAATCGTTCGCGGAAAGAGTCCAGGGCAACTTCCAAGTCTACGATTGCAAGGTCGCTTTCCTTCTGCTCGTCAATCGTATCTTCCTTCGTTCCCTTGATGGTGTGCTTTTTAGCGTAGTAAAGGTCTCGAAGCGTTGCCGTAAGGTCGTTTTCAACTAGGTCTTTCTTGACGTATGAAGCAACGAGCATGGTTTGCATGAACCTGCGCGCGTGGGCGACGTTGAAGAAATAGCGGTGAGCGACCTTGTCGCCCAAAACGATTTTCTTGCTTTTCGCGTCGAAAAAAACGTTTCCCGACCCGCGGATGGGAATTTCGATGAACGGGTTTTCCTTCTTGTCAATTTCATTTGTGAGCTTGCCGCTGAGTTCGACGATCTTCTTGCTTATCTCGTCGTTCTTCTTATCCCGCACTGCCTTCGTATCGCCAGCCAATAAAATCACCAAATAAGTTCAAAATTCAAAAAAGGTTTACCGGTCTTCTTCAATCTCTTTTTCAGCAGCTTCTTCCAGTTCTTCAAGCTCTTTCTCGCCGTTTTCAACCTGGGCTTCGAGGATTGCAGTCTTCTCTACCGCAATCTTCCGGAGTTTCTCCTCCAGCTCGGCTTTAGGCTTGCCGGTTATTTCATTTAAAGCCTGGGCAACTTCGCTAATGTACTTGAAGAAAATCTGCTTGCGCGCCTCGGCATCTTCAGCCTTCTGCAGGCCGTGAATGTAGACTGCCACTTGCCTCGCGCATTCCATCAGGGCAAAACGGATTTCTGCAATAGTCTCCTCTTCCGGCGAAATTGCAAGCTTGCCTGCTCCGGTGTAGGGAACGTAAACGCTCACGAAATTAATGAAAATCGAGACTGGCATGTTCTCCCAGTCTTTCAAGTCATAGCGGTTCCACTCGATGCTTTTCACTGCTTCGGTTGTCGCACAGCTTCCAGCATCGAACAATAGGGGAGTGCGGTTTGCAAAACGCATGAACTCGCCGCTAACAGCGCCGCCTGAAGCTTTCTGCCCGGCCTTGCCGCCATAGGCAATTGCAGCCTCGACCAAAAACGGTATTCCGCCGCGGAAAACGCGGGGCTTTCTCTCGCATACGGCAAGAACTTCAGGGGCAAGAAGGCTCTTCAAGCTTTTTGTAATTTGCTCTTCACCTATTGGGACTACGGAATCCAAGTCGGGGTTGAAGAATTTCACCTTGCGGAAAGCGTGGACGATTGCCTCGGCCTCGAACCACTGGAGCTTGCTCGGATGTTTTTCAAAATCTATGTTTCCGCATAAAGCTTTCAGTTCGTTTACCTTGTCGCCGGAAATCTTCTCGAAATCGCCTTGCAGGAAAGAGGAAATCTTGCGTGCAGTTGTAGCTTTAGCCATGTCCACAACGTCGCTCGTGCTCAAACCAAGAGGATGGGGCTTGACTTCCTTCGCTTTTACTGGAATGACGTTCGAAGCACGTGGAAATACGGTAATCTCCTTGTTCGGGTCTATGAGGGTAAGCTGGGCGTGAGGATTCGCAAGTGCAGTCCTTCGCAGGTATTCGTAAACGCCGTACTCGCTCTTGTCGAAAGAAACTTCTGCAAACTCCGCTTCAACGCGCAGTCCCTTGAACTTTCCGGAATGTTCGTTCTGGTTGGACATGACTGGCGCGTTTTTCTGGACGTCAATGCGCAAGTCGCACTCGAAAATCTTGCCGTCTCCAAGGCCGGTTTTGACATGAATGGGTTTTCCGGTGGTGATTTGAGAGAATAATGTTGCGTACGCCGCGCCTATCCCCTGCTGACCACGACGTTGGGCTCTTGAAGCAAATTTCGTTCCTGCAAGCAACTGCCCTAAAGCCAAACCTATTTTGCTCTTTGGGATTCCAGTGCCGTTGTCTTCTGCAATGACCTTCAAGTGCCCTGCGGCCCACTTTGCGTCAATCTTTGCAGCTGGCGCCGGGGTTTCGCTCTTGAACTGCAAAACACGCATGCTTTGCTTTCCTTTCTTTTCATACTTGATAACGTAATCAACGCCCCTTTCCTTAGGCAGGCCGTTGACAGTAATCTGCAGGGAAGCGGCCCTTGCAATCTCATCGTCTATTTCAAAAGTTTGCTTCGAACCATCGCCAGCGCCCAGTTCAGTGTGCCTTCCGGCAGCGGCAAGGGAATCGATTTGAATGAGGATTTCTGGAAGGATTTTTGCCTCCTCTGCCGAGTCCAAACTATTCGTAACATATTCGTGGACAATAGTGGTTAAAGAACGCACTTCGCCCGCGTAGCCCAGCATCTGCCGGTTTTTCTTGAAGAACTCGGCTACGCTGTACTCTTTAAAGGCGGATTCCAGCTGCGCAGCATTCGTTTCGGCCATGTTTTGACACCAAATTAAGCATGTAGTTTCTGCTAAACCCCTAAAAGGTTCCCTGAAAACCGGTGGTTGTCGCACTTGAAATTCTCTAAAAATCCAGAGGCTTTTTCAGACGTAAAAACGCGGTTTTACGAGGGAAAAACTCGGCATAATAAGATAGGCAACCAAGGCTTAAATACCTTATTCCGCCGCCCTGCGCAAAAACAAGGGCGCCGGAAAAACGTGAAAAAAGAAAGGGAAAAACACACCTAGACAGTGGAATTGTAAGAGCTGAAATCGTAGTACACGTACTTCAGGATCTCGTTCAAGTCCCCGCTTTCAGGATAGGCAGTGCAGAATACGGGAAACTTCTTGTAATCCAGCGGCACGAAAGCGCTCAGCTTTCCGAAAGTCTTCTTGAATTTATCCACGTCCGGCGTTTCCACGCCCTCCATCCTTCCTAGTACGAAAGCGTGGTAGTTTCCGTTGCTCTCGCCCAAGATTTTAGTCCAGTCTGGCTTTTTGTTTTCAAGGAAATATTCGTACGGGTTTATGCCGAAACAGTAGAAAGGCAGGTCGGCAAGACCGAAACCGCCGAAGCGCATTGGGTTTACTTCCATTGGAATCAACGAGCCGTTGGAGTCAACCCGGAATTCAAAATGGATTGGAAAACGTTTGAGTGCAATTTTCCGGCTGAGCTTTTCCAGGAAATCCCGCACTAAAGGCAGTTGTTCTTCAACAGTTTTCTTGCCGGTGTAGTAAACGACGTCGCGAAAATCATTTTCGTCCCTGAAAGCGTGGCAGTATATGCCCAGCACTACGGCCGAACCGTTTTCGTCGAAATAGGCGTCGCAGGCAAACTCGCCGCCCTCAACTTTGTCTTCAATAAGGAAAAAAGACTCGTCAAGAATGCTGGAATCGAATGCCGTTCGGTATTTCGAAATTTCGCCAACAGCTTCTACCATCGATTGCTTGAACTCATTTTCAGAGGAAAACTGCTTTACGCCCAAGCTCAAGAAACCGACCGAAGGCTTGAGAATGAGCTTTCTTCCGTTTACGGGCTTGAAAACATCCGCATCCGAAAGTTTTATTTGCTTGAAGTAAAAATCCGGATAGAATTCCAAAAGCATTTTCCGGAACAGGAACTTGTTCTTGAAAACCTTGATTGCCTCGACCTTCCCGCCGTCATTCCAATTCGAAGTGAGCAAAGGCACGAAGTTTTCAGCATTTGAATAAACAACGCAATTGCCTTGTTTGAGCATCGCTTCAGCCTCATGCAATTCAAGCAAAGGAATGTTTCTTCCCGCCAGTTTTTCCTTCAGCCCTCCCTGCGCATAGGTTGGAATTTGCAACTTGGATAGCGTTTCAAGCAAAACCTCCGAAACGAACGAGTCGTTCAACAACGCCATCCGGTTTTCTTCTGTTTTCAGTTCCATTCAAAATCACCTTGCAACAAATTCGTGCAAGGCACTATAATTATAAAATCCCGAAAAAAGCGAATAAACAAGCAAAACTAGACCACATAAAGTAACTATTTGGAATAAGCATTCCAATTAATAGATAGATTTAAAATGCAAGTGCAGAAAAACAATTATGGCAGAATTGAAGCTGGATGACAAGGACTTTGACATCCTGGCGGCATTGCGCGAGAACTCGCGGCAGTCGGTAATACAACTAGCGCGAAAGACAAGGATACCTCCCACAACCATCCACAATAGGGTGAAGAAGCTTCGCGAAAGCGGCGTGATAGAAGGCTACGGCATAAGGCTGAACAAGGAGAAGATGGGTTTCAGCACGTGCGCGTTGGTCTCGGTTTTTCTGGATAACAATCTTCTGGAAACCTCGTCAAAGAAAGGCGGTTTGGCCGAACGGCTTTTCAAGCACCCGCGGGTGGACGAGGTTTTTGAAACAACCGGAAGCGTGGACATAATAGTGAAAGTCCTTGGAAAAGACATCAAGGAAATTACGGATACAGTCATCAACCACATCCGGGAAGTCAAAGGCGTGGCACGAACTGAGACAGTAATCGCGCTGAGCAACAGGCAAAAGTAAGGCTAACGCCTGATTGACGCGTCTGCAAGAATTGATTCCAATGCAATCATAAACGGGTTTACTAAAGGCGTGAACGGATGCCATTCTCCCGGCTTTTCAAGGTGGTCTGAAATTCCCAAGACCGCACCGTAACGCAAATTCATCTTTGCGTGATGAATGTAAGCCGCAATGGCAGCCGATTCCATGTCTTGCGCGCCGGAACCGATTTTTTCAACCATTTTGGCGTGGGACTTGACCGCATGAGCCTTGCGCCATTCTTCACGCACTGCCGCTATGCCGCCGTTTTTCTTACGCATGTAAAAATGCCCGAAAGTGCCGACTGAAACGCACCTTCCGGTTTTTGCGCCTAGGTTTAATCGTGCTGCCGCATTTTCCAGTTCAGCACTCAAGGCGAAGTTTTTGTATAAATGTCTTTTTAAAAAAGGAATAAAATTTCCAAATATGAGTCTCGGTATGGGGTGCGTTCTTCGAGGATGAGAGAAAGTCGTAGCAGCCGAAAAATCCAGCCCTTCTTTCACGATAAAACTGTCGCCGATATTGATGCCGCGGGTTATTCCTCCTGCGGAACCTACTCTCACTACAAAACCGGTTCTTCCGCCAGCCTGCTTTAAGGCATCGCAGTATTCCCTCAAGCCGCTTTCCACAGATTCCGCACCCAGGCCAGTAACCAAAACATTATACTGAATGCGTCCGTTCCCAACCAGGTAGCGGAATTGGTCGCGATTTTGCTGCACCGAAAGAATTTTTCCACCAGTCCCTTTAATGAGCTGTTCTGCGTTAGGCGCATGCTCCCCTGCCATTAGGATAACGTGAGGCCTGACCATGCCGCCCCATTCATTTTCGCTCGAAATAGCGCCGCTCTGGATAGCACGCTTGGTAACCCCATCCGGCTTCACATGCAAAAAAGGTTCTTTCATGAAAAACAATCTGAAAAACAGGTATTTAACAGCTACAATTGGGAAAAACATTGAGTCATCTTACGATGGGCGGGAATGAAGCTAATGCGCCAGCGTTCGCCTTGCATTTGCGGTCAAGCGCAGCCCCATTTTTCGCCGTTTTTCAGCCCTCGGAGCATTTCTTGAGAGTATTTTTCTTCATGCGGCAATCCAACCATCGTGATTTTTTCTTTTTTAATCAACGAGGTTATAGCCTGCAAAGGTAAGCGTTTGGAAGCGACTAAGGCAGCAAAAATACTCCCGCCAAGGGCAGCCGATAGGGCTAAAAATTGTCTTCGGTTCAATGCCATAAAACAATCACGGAGGTCGTCAGTTTTAATTATTGGATTCTCACGTTTTATTTTTGAGCCTTTTTCCTCTCGAGAAACGCGTAGACGGTTCCGTGGGATTTCCCTTCAAGCAGCCTTACGATGGCTTCCCGGCCGTTCTTCAAGTCTCCATAGCGCCCGATCAAGGCCACTTTCTCCTCGCCAATGGCAATCCAGCAGTCGCTCAAAAATTCCAGGGTGCTTTTCGCCTTGCCTTGCGTGCCGATAATGCGCGCCTTCACTTGAGTGATGCGCGATTTCTTGCCCCACATGGCCTGGTTCAAATCAATAATGTCGAGGTAATATTCGTCGTTCAGCATTTTCAGCGCTTTCTTGTACTCGAATCCCAGCGCCAAGGCAGTCAAAACCTGCTCGGCAAACCACTCGCTGCCGCCCTCGCCTTCGATGTTTACGTCGCCGTCGGCAGTACGGTCGAATTTCGCATTAGTGCGCAAGGCCAAATCGCGGAGAGCGCTGTCGCTGAACGCCCTCTTTCTCTCCGACGGGACTACGAACAAGCGCATATAGGCCAAACCTTTGGAAGTGACTTTTCACATTAATCTTACGCTATAATACTTGCGCAGCTGGGGTTATAAGTTTTGTTCGCAAAAAAAACAGCTTGAAAAATGAAAAAAGAGAAAAAAAGAAAGTTGCGCGAACCGTCTTCCGCGCATTCTTAAATGGCGCTTTACTTCTTTCCGCCTTTCTGTTGGGAAGTGTAAACGTAGTACACTATGCCAGCGAGAACAACAAGCCCGACTAAGAGGAATATCGGGCTCAAAGGTTGCTGCTGTTGTTCTTGCGCCGGAGGTTGGGAAGGCGCCGCAGTTGGAGCATAGGCAGTTGGCCCGGCCGGTAAAGTGGCGGATGCAGTTGGCTGTACGGTGGGCATTGCTGGAGGCTGTTCTCCATCTTCGGAAACAATGTTAACGCGAATTTCCTTCATGCTCGTTTCGGCGGTCGTGCTCGTCGTTTCAACCTTAATCGTGTAAGTGCCGGGAACAGAAGCTTCGTAAATCCAGTACTGGATTTTAGTCGTGCTCATTCCCACGTCACCCTGGTAGTGGGTTGCATTCAGTCCGTTGTAAACAAGGCCGCCTTCAGGCTGTACGCTGCCGATCACGACAAAGTGCTTGCACAGGGCTTCAGTGCAGCCGACTTTAGCGGTTACATTAAAGATAGTGCCAACGGCGAAAGTATCTCCGTCATAGGGGTAAAACACTTGGGTCGTTGTGATGCCCCGCTGGCCGTAGGTCGAACCAACAAGCATTAATGCAGCGGCAAAAATGAAAAACAGTTGAAAAACTTGTTTCTGACTACCAATACTAAAATTCAATGTCATAGCATCCCCCACCTTCGCCCTGTTGGCGATTAAATGAATAACGCAATGGACTTAAAAAACATGTTCCAAACAAGAGGAAAGGACCGGAGTAATTAATTAAACGCCCGGTCGTAATGGTTGCAAAAGGGAGAGTGATTTGAATGAAAGCAAAAGCAAAAACCCGCAGCACGAAAATGAAGCCCGTAAAGGCAGTAGCCAGCGCCAAGAAAATGGACGGCGGCTGTTGCGGCAATTGCAGTGGCAACTGCTAGGCCGCCGCGCAGGCGCTAGCGTTTCACTTTTTCCAATATTTTTTGATACGATCCAGCGGCGCTTTCAAAAAACGCTTGGGCTTTCTGCGGCCAAATTGCCAATGCTAGAATCAGCAGCAAGGAAATTATCGAGGCCGCCCAAGCCGCTTTTTCAACCGGAGTTTCCTCGAAATGCACGCTGACATTGTGCTTGCCTGCATCCACCTGGAACATTATCATTCCCAACTCGTTTTGCGTTAAAGGCACCTGCCTGCCGTCCACTTCCAAAACCCAGTTGGGATAGCGAAACAGGTTGAGCACCACCCAGCTTTTTTCAGTGGCATCAACCGAAGCGGTCATTTCATAGCAAGACTGGTTTGCGCTGCCAAGGCCGTGCTCGACAAAAGGCTCTTGCAGCACAGCATCCCACTTTGCGCCTGAAGGGGCATATTCGCCGAAATAGGACAGGTCATTGTTGAGCGATGAGACTGTTTCGCTCGTGATTTGCGAGTCGTAGAACGAAAGGGGCGACCTGAAGTATTCTATTGGAATAGCCAGTGAGAACGAAAAAACCACTAGCAAGAGGCACAAAACCGCCGCCGCTCGTTTGCCAAGCTTTTCAGCCAAGCCCGCCACAAGAGGAACGGCAAACAAGGCCAAGAGGGGAAGCAAACGCCAGGGAAACTGCACTTGCCTTAGGAAGGAGAACCAGAGGAAAGCCGAAAAGCTCGTGAGGAAGAATAAAACCAGAACCACGAAAACCGCTTCCAAAAGCATTTTCTTCCGCGAAAAAAAGAATGCGTAAACCAAGCCTGCAAGAATCAACAGCGAATAAAGCAGCCCCACGTGGTGGTCCAACTGCCGTACGCCCGACTCGACAAAATTATTCCGCGGAATGAATCCGTCCGTAAAGTTTGAATCGACCAAGGCCACTTGAAACAGGTTTTTAGCGCCTTCGGGAAGCGTGGCAAACCCATCAAGCGACATGAAATTTCCGTCAAACCCCTGCTCGTATTTTATCTGCGACAAGTCCGTCCGTTCAAGCGAAACATAA
>DUGE01000081.1 GCA_013331595.1 Microcaldota archaeon
TTTGCTGTTTGAAGACGAGCTTCAGGAACAACGGTTTTTTGCTGCCATGAAAGCAGTCGGATTCGAGGAACTCTTTCCCGGTTCTTACGACGTGCCATTGAAGGCCAAAGACATCCTCGTAAACGGCGAAGGCCTCCAGTTCGATTTGTTCGCCAAACAAGTAATGCGCGGCCTAAGCCGTTCACCCACAATGCGAAAGCGCGCACAAGCACACGCCCAGTACGGCAAGCTTGCGGTTTTACTGGCCGCGAAGGAAGACATTTACCTATTCAAGGCCATTACGGATAGGCCGTTCCCAAGGGACTACGAAGACCTCGTAACTTTACAGCAAAGCACGCTGGACTGGAAAGCAATAACGGAAGAATATGCAAAGCAAATCAAAGGCAGGCAGATAGAAGAAAACCTGCGCAGGAAGCTTGCCGCCCTAAAAAAACAGGGGAGGGTAAACCCGCTGATGAAAGTAGTCAAATAACCGCGTTTTATTTTGCCGGGCACTTGAAAGTCGAGGCCATGTAGTTGGCGGCGTTCAAGTCGTCCTTCGCGCTTGCGGGAATCAGCGCGGTTAAAGCGGCGTTGAAAGACGGGCAGGTGAAAATGGCGGTTTGGACAAACAGCCCGCCCACGTTGCTCTTCATCTGGTAGCGCATTATTCGGGCGCCGAAAGCCTGGCCTTCAACGAGAGTGGAGCGCTCTTCCAACGTCAAGTTCAACAGTGCAGCTGACCTGAGCGATTCAACGCTGTCGTTCAAAACGCCTATTTGCATCACTTCCGGCACTCCTGCAAGAGATGCGCTGAAGCGCACTTTCACCGGGCTTTCTGCAGGAAAAGTTTCAATTTCATAAAACTGGGGGTAGGCGATTTGAAACCCGGCTGCATCGCGGTAGGTGAGGAAAATATTCTGGTCAACGCCCGTGAAATCAGTGAATTGCGCCGGATTGCCGAACTGGATTGCGCCGGGGTTGAGGAAGAAAAAGTAGGCTAGCACAATTGCCGCAATTGCAACAAGCGCAATCAAAACAGTCCGTTTCATTTTACAATCACGTTCGGTTCAAATAAAATCATGTCGGGGTTCCGGCGCTGGCTGCACGCGCCGCTTGCTCTTCCCTGGCAGCCCGCTCGTCAAACGCCCTTTCCTGCTCTGCAGTCGAATAGGCGAACGGCCCGCCGACCTTGTCGGCCACTTTCACTTCCCCGTTTCCTTCGAACAGCGGCTCGGCGTTGGGGTTGAAGACCGAGTTGAAGAACAGCGTGGAATCAAAATCGGCGCTGCGCTGGGCATAGAACAACGCGTAGGGCGTGATGCCGGCCGCCTTTTGTGCAGTGGCGTACGGCACGACAAGAGGCTGGAGGTATAAGCACGCGTCCCTGCCTTGGCACTCGCCAGCAAGCGAAACGCGCCGGTCTTTCTCGCACTTTTCGCCTGAAGTCGGGTAATAGCAATAGGCGCTTGAGGACGGGAAGTCCTTGCCGTCGTAGTGGTATGACACGATGTAGTTGCTCACGCGCTCGCCCATTATAGCTTCGACGGGCTCGCTTTGCACGTTGGTAAGCAAGTTGAGTGCCACTAGGGCGCCAAAACGGCCCAGGAAACGCCCAGTCAGGAATTTGTATCGACCTGCTGCAACAGTCTTTCCAGCCGCATCTTCAGCCTTGCTTCCCCCTTTCACAAAATTCTTGATCCAAGCCCAAATTCTTGAGAGCAAACCGCCTTTCGCGCTTCCCTTTACTGCTTCTTCAGTTGCGGCTCCGGCCTCGGCAGCTGCACTTCCGGCCGCCGTACCGCCTCCTGCAAGGATGGTTTCAGTTGGGGCATACCCACTAGTGGTAGTAATGGAATAAGCCGGCGCAGCCACAGTATAGAGAGCTGGAACTGCCCCTGCGGCGCCGGCTGCTTCAGCAGCAAGTTCTTCAGCAATAGGTGCAGCTGCGGCAACGCCGCCTGAAAGGAGGAATGCGTTTGCGATGAATCTTCCGGTTGTCGAGGAAGTTCCGGGCGACGGGGGCGTTGCCCTCTCGCCGCCGAAAATCTTGAATGCAGAGCCCTCGATTTTCGCCATGGTGCTGCCGCCGTACAAAGCAGGCGCTTCTGCCGATGCAAGAAAGTAAGTGGCCAAGCTTCCGGTTGCCAATTGCCCCAAGTATTCTTTGCTGAGCCAAGTTTTTCCAGTGGGGAACGGGGTTAGGAAGGATGAGAGTATGGCGTCGACGGTTGTTACAAAACGCACGTGGGTGCAGAAGTCGTTGTAAGTGCAGTGGTCTTTAAGCTGCAGTTTTGCGACACCGCAAATGGCTTGGGTTTCGATGAACGACCTGGCAAGGTTTTTCGCGATGTTTGCGGAAAACTTGGGGTCTTTAAGTACGATTGCTATTGCCGTTGCAACAGCAGCGCCGCCAATTTGGTATTCCACCAAACGAACGTTGAGGGCGTGGACGTTTTGCTTGCACAACAGCGGGTCGTCGAAGAAAGGCTTGGAGCTGTCAACGAATTTTGCCGATTGCAGGGAAGCGAAGGCATTGGGCGCAGTGGAGTACATTGCGTTCGTGAGTTTCTGGGCGTTGGCCACATCCTGCTCGCTTGACTTTTCAGAGTATTTCCCTATTTCAATCAAGTCGGGGAATGACGAAAGGTGGGTGCTGGGCAGGAATATCTTCGAGGCAGTGTTGTCCTCGATTATTTCGTTTCCTGTCACAACCATCACGTCGTCAACTGGCATTAGGAGGGGCGCGTTTGCAACAGTGACTGGGCACGAGGTTATCTTGCGTCCGGAAAGCTCGATGAGCAGCGGCTTCTTTTGGTCCGGCTTTAATCCAGTCGGGTCGAAAGCGCAGAAGCTCCCGCCAGTAACGCTATTCAGTTTAGCTTCAATCAAGTAAGAGCCGCAGCCCGTGAAGTCGAACTTCGCGCCCTGGGCGATGCGGATGTCCTGGAATCGCGGCGAGTCTTTCTTCATTTGCGAAACAATGGACTTGAAGTCTTTTTCGAAGCCTGCGCCCGAAGCGAAAACGCGGGCGTTGGCAAGGTTGAGGATGAAGCTCATTTTCCACGTGCTTGTTGTGCCTATGTTGCTGCAGATGCTTCGCACGACTGGCAGGTCGTTCGTCTCCTTATCGGCAGTGTCTTGAACCACGCGCAGGAAGTTTGCCGCTGCTGAAAGGGCATAGTCGTAGGAACAGTAGTTGGTTTCGCACGAAGTGAATTTCACGGCCGAATCAGTTTTCACGGTTGTGGTGGTGAAAGTTGGCGTAGTTGCAGGTTCTGTTGCAGGAGCAGCCGGCAATGCTGAAAGCAGCGTTCCCGAGGGCGTGGAGGGATAGAGGTTTTCAGCGCCTTTTGGCGGGGTGAAGACTTTGACATTGAATTTGGTGGCTTCAAGCGCCTGCTGCGTCCCGTGGCGCAGTGCGGTTAAAGCAAGGGTTTCGGAACCGTGGGATTTTGCGGTTACCGTAAACAATATGCTGTCGCCTGCATTGAGGACTCCCTTGAATTCCGAGGCGGTTCCAGTCGGCTGGAGTGAAACCAGGTTGCTTGGGTTGGAGACGGCCAGGTCAATCGGCTCGGCGCGGTTGTTGTTGAAAATGAGGAAGCGCATGTGGCCGGCGTTCTTGAAGAAAAAGTCTTTCGAGTCCGCATGGGGGTCTCCCTTGCCTTCTGAAATCACGGTTGCAATGCCCTTGCGCACTGCCTGGGTTTGCTCTGAAACTGTTTGCGGCACGCATTCCTTGGAAAGGTCGAACTTCAGTTCAACGGAAACTTCAGTTGAATCGCCAGGCTGGCCGTCTTGCGAAACTCTGAAGACAAGCTTGCCTTTTTCGGACGGGTGTTTGGAAACGAAGTCGGCGCTGAGGCACGAGCCAACTCCCTGCCGTTCAATCGCGGCTTTCGGGATTGCAAAAACAACTGCGAACTCGTGCTGTTCTTTTGCGAAAGGCAGGATTTTCGCGCTGTCGCTCTGCGCTTCCGTTGCAGTGAAGAATTTGCGCTCTCCAATAGCGTCTTTCACCACTTCGCTGCCTTCAATGTCCACGCCTTGAACGGTGATTTCTGCAGATGAGGGGTTGCTTACTTTCAGCAGCACTGTTTTCGTTCCCGTGACAGCGCCGGCGCCAACGCCGTTCAGCTCTTCGTTCGAAAGCGTGACTGATATTTCCGTCGGCTCTACCTTGAGCGAGCCGGGGTTTTTGAGCGAGGCAATACCGTTGCTTTGCTTGCAGGACGGCACGAAAGACAGTTTCGAGCCTTTAGGCACGCTGACCAGCAGCCTTCCTTCAACGTCGGGATTGGGGCTTACGGAATAATCCGCTCCCGCGCTTATGGTTATCTTTTCCGCAATTCCAACATCGAAAGCGCTGTCCCTGCGGCTTGTGCCTTCCTCGGCCTTGGGGTATATCAGGATTTTCTTTGCCCCGCCTGAGAAAGTGAATTCCCCTTGCTTTGATTTCGAGGCAACCGTTTTCGGCGGCAAGCTCAACACTGAATCTTCAGGGACGGTTATGGAAACGCTTTGCACGTTATTTTGGCCTCCGCTCCTGGAAGGCTTGCACACTTTGAACGTAATCTTCCCGCCTTTGGAAACGAAAAGCCCGTTGCCCGAGTACTTGCCTTCGGGCGCAGTAATGCGCTTGACTGAAGGCGAGGTGAACAAAGCCTCTTCCCCCGCAGTTGGCATGAAACTCACCTGCTGGCACGCACTGAGGAAAGCAACGCCGTCTTCGAAAACCGAGCTTGAAGGCAAATCAATGTAGCCGTCTTCGGGCGCGGTTATTACGAAATCGCATTTCGAATAAATCGAAGGGTCTTCGAAATACCTTGCGGCCGCGCCTTTGACGAAAACAACGGGCGAGAATGCGGGAACGAGCACGGACTTGAATCCGCTGCGCTCGCTTTGGAACGACGGCGGGANNCCTTGACTGTGTTGTTGCGGCCGGCGGTGGCATCGGCTGAAACTATTTGCGCATTGGACGGAAAGCGCAGGACAACAGGCAGGGGGAAGGTTATTGAAACGGAATCCCCGCCCAGCTGCACATACTGGCTGGGCAAGTAGAACTGCGTGTTTTGCGGAACTACCGCTTCTATCAAACTGCCGCTCGCCTGCCTTAGGCTCGCGTCAGCTGAAAAGGCGAACTTCAAGTCCGGCGGGAACCACACGCCGCGCAAGTTCATTGAATTTTGGTTTTGCTGCGAGTAATAATCGTAGGCTCCTGGAAGGTTTGTGACTTGAGAGGAGAATTGGGCTTGCACCGGGTCGATGAGGCTGCTGCCTGCTGGAAAGCGCATGAAAAGCTCGACCGGCAGCAAAAGCGGAATTGCATTGTAAGGAATGGGGCTGAGCAAGGCGGGGTTGATGTTCCACGGCTGGCCGTTGGGCCCGACGTTTCCTGCATCCAAGCCGATTGGGGTGTTTCCTGCGCTTGCGTCAGTCAAGTCGGTTAATTCCACAAAAACGTTTTTCGGCACTACTGAAAAGGTAACCTGGTTTTCAATGCCCAATACGACAGGCTGCGGGAAAAAGGCGATTGAATTCAAGAGCGTGACGCTGTACCCTCCCTTGTCGCCGCGCGTTATTTTCCCGTCGCCGGGCATTTCCATGCGCGCTTCAATCGGGAAAGAAATCTTGAACTGGCTTGTTTTCTTGCGGTCGGGCTGGACAACGCGGCTTGAAGGCATGAACAGGCGCGTTCCTGCCGGGATTGTAACGCGCCCGG
The DNA here is from genome assembly GCA_013331595.1 of Microcaldota archaeon. The sequence continues at coordinate 5,705 of DUGE01000081.1, forward strand.
TTTGCGCATCCCACGATGCTGGCGAATCAAAAGCAAGCAACTCGCCGCCCGCTCCGCCAACGCGCAGGGCAATTGTGCCGTCGGGGTTTTCCCTCACTTGGGCGTCTTTCGAGAGCATGAGCAGGGTTGTGAAAGGCAAGGTTATTTCTCTTGCTTCGTCGGGCTTGCAGTTCGAATCTTGGGTGAAAATGCTTTTCACCGCAACGGTCTTGCGCGAGGAAAGCCCTCGGTATGAAATCACGATTGGGAGGGTTTCGTCAGACTGCGATTCGCGAGCAAAGCAATCTGCCGCAGTGTCTGGAGGCATTGTTTTGGTGATGTTGAATTCAACGAAAGAGTTTGGCTGGAGCACTGCGGCCGCCGGGCTTGAAGTCAAGCCTTGGGCTGAAAGGCCGAGGTTTACGAGCAATGGCGCAGTGGACTGGCTGTTTATGCGCAGCGTCTTTTGCTGCAAGAGCGACTGGGGCGAGAACGCGAACTGCAGCTCTTCCTGCTGTACCGACCACAATTCGTCAATGCCCTTCTGCTCGAAAGCCGTGTTGATGCGCATTGGCACTTGAATTTCTTGCGTGAACCCGCCCAGGCTGAAAGTGAAGATTACGTTTCCATCAACCTGCTCTTGCAGCCTGCGCGGCTGGGCGGCGAAGGGCAACACCGAAGGCAGGATGGATGCGTTGAAAGCAAAATCTTTTTGTTCGAGCGGCTTGAGCCTTGCCGGTGCGTTCGAGCCTGCCGGGCGAGTGAAGCTCACTGAAAATCCGGTGTACTGCGGGTTAGCCGCAGTGTCGATGCGCAGGCGGCTTAGGGTAACCTCGTTCTTCACTAAATTGGAGGCATGCATCTGGACGACAACCGAATTTTGCGATTGCGGCGATGAAGCCGAGGAAGAAATGCTTGCCTGGATTGCTTGGGGCGTAAGCGTGATAAACTCTGCCGGCGCTTTCACGCGAAGCGAGCCTTGCAACGACGGAAAGCCTTGTTTTGAAATGTCGTAAATGGCACTGCCGACAAAATCAGGGGTTATGGCGGCTTCATAAACTCCCGGCGTTGGCGTTTCGCCCGCCTGAACGCCGTTGAGGGTTACGAGCGCTTTTTCAACGGGAAACCCTAGCGAATCCTTAATAGTAAAGGAAACTTTCGATTCCTGCAGGGCCTTGAGCTCGGCGGGCGAGTGGGCTTCGACGAGCTTGAGCTTGTCTTTTGAAACAACGCGCAAGTGGGCTTGCCTTTGGAAATTGTTGACCTTGAGCGTGATGACTGAATCCGAAGCTAGTTTTTTGGGGGCGAATATTGCGAACGCGTCCGCAATGCCGCCTTGGGGCGTTAGGGAAACGCTTGCGCCGCTGCCCTGTGCGGGAGTGCTGCTGCCGGCCTGCGGGTCTTCGATTGATTGCAGGGCAACGGCATCATCGCCGGCCATGCTCAACTGCGAAGGCGAGTCGGAAAACACGCGCACGAAAAGCTTGAAGCTGTCGGGATAGAGCGCTTCAAAATTCGACTGCCGGTTGTTCTCGAACCAGTACTGCAAGCAATAATCTTTTTCGCAATAGCCTTGTGAAGAAATTTCGAAAACGCCAGACGGGATTGTGTTGGCGAGAAGCTCGCTCTTTGCAGAGCCCGCGTCCTTGTCTTCGGGCTTGCGCAAAACTCCGCCGGCAGTGTTGAAAGCACTGCGGTGCTGCAACCCGAATTTTCCACTGGAAGCAACGGTTTTTATTTGCACTGCGACCTCGCGGCTGCCCGTGAAAACAGGGAGCGTGAAATCAACCCACTTCAAGCCGTTCAATTGCGCTTGCCCTGCAGGCGCCTGGGGCGACTGTTGTTTTGGAAGCACGGTAATGCTTGCCCTTCCTGCCTTGCCCAACGAATCACGGTAGTAGTAAACGCCTTGCTTGTCGAAAGTGCGCGAGAATGAAGCCCCGCGGGCGAGTGAAGGCGAAGTGAACGAGCCGTCTTCAGCAGCAAGGGCATAGGGCCCGTCGTCCTGCGAAACCCACTGCACTGGCTTTCCCGCTTCCACAACAACGTTGGCGGGAATGAAACCGCCGGCAGTCACGAAAACCTGGCTTTGCAGCCCGTTGTTTTGCGGCTCGGATGCAGGAACGAAAGCGGCCGATTGCGATGAGTAGTCGACGCCCTTTTGCACTGAGCCGAGAGACCTGAAGCCGCTGATGACCGCAGGCAGGCGCTCTAAAGATTCATCCTGCCCTCCGACACGAATGTGGGCGTTTGCGAGAGTGAAATTCAACCCCCCTGAAACCAAGAGGTATTTCGCATTATAAGTAGCGAAGGGGGAAAGTGTTTTCACCTTGTTTCCCTTCAAATCGAAAATTCCCTGGAAGTAAAGCCCGGCATCTGCAGCGCCCGAGGAAATCAAGGCAAAATCCTGCTTTGCAAGCGCATTGGGAAGCACGTTGAATTCTGCGGACTGGAACGGTTCAAAGCCATTGGATGCGACGGCCGCAAAAACAGTGCCTTCAAGTATTTTTGCAGTGCACTGGCCAGTCGTATTAGTGGTGCACTGCGCTTGCACGCTGGCCTGGGAATTGACTAGCGAAACCACTGCGCCTGAAATCGGGGAAAGGGAAAAACGGTCTGACACGCGCACCAATGCAATTCCTTCAGTGCGCGGGAGCGTGATGGCCACGCCGGTCGTGCCGTTCTTTGCAGGCGAGAAAGCCCCGCTTTTTGCAACGCGGCCGTCCTTGCTTGCAACAACCATCATTCCCCTTGCAGGAACGCCGTCGAAAGCCTGCACTCCGTCCACGCCCGACAGCCGGGCGGGAATGCCAAGCGGTTTTCCATTATCGTCTGCAAGCAAGATTGCTGCGCCTCCTGCTGCATTGCCTTCAGGGTCTAGGATGCGCACTTCAATGCGGCCCGAATTATCTACGGAAGAGCGCTCCAGGCGCAATTCGCTTCCAGAAGAAACCCGCTCTTTGAACAAAGGCAGGAAGCCTATTTTGAAGACAATAACGTCAAATTTTTTCGACTTGTCCGCGTCAGTGAAGGAAGCAATGCCGTTCAAGCCCGTCTGGCCTTCTGCATCCTGGGCGCCGTTGGAAAGCAATTGCACCAAAGCATTTTCCACTGCTTCGCCCCGCTCGTCGCTCGCCTTGATGAAAAACCCTTGCGGCTCGAAGGTTTTCGAAAGGCGGAATTTTTCTTCAGTTTCCTCAACCACTGTTGCCTCGCGCGACTGGCGTTCGAAACCGCCGGCCGAAGCCACGAGGCGGATGGCCTGGCCCAACGGAAGTTCGGGAGGCTCGACAGTGCCAGCATCGCTCGTGGAAAGGGTGAAAATCAAATTGTTGGTTTGCGAGTCGAAAACCAGCACGCTTGCGTTCGCAAGGGGAGTGCCATCAATGCCCAGGTCGTCAAAAACGCCGACGTAAAGCTTGCCGTTCTTCTCAACGCCTATGGGCAATAGGGTTACTTTCTTCAGGGGCAAGTCGCTGTCGCCCACGTTCACGTCCAAACTCTCGGCAGTAAACCCTTCCGCACTCGCCTTGATTGTGTAAAGCGCGTTCGGCTCGACGCTGAAAGACGCGCTGTCGCCAAGTGCATCGCCATTGTCAACAGCATTTCCGTTGGAATCGAGAAGCTGTATGTGCGCCGAATTAGGGCCTTCAACCAAAACGCTTATTGTGACCTTGCGGGCAGTTGAAGTCAAGGCGTAAACGCTTTGCACCGACTCCTGGCCGGCAGTTACGCTGAACGAAAGCCTCCCGCCGTCGGGAAACGCCGAGTCCTGGGCGCTCACGGTTGCAAGATAATTCCCCTCGGGAACGGATGAAAACGATGCAGTGCCGTCGACGCCGGTCGTGGCGGTTTGGCTGTAATCACCACTGCCTTCGAGAACAACGTTGGCGTTTGCAATCGGCTCTCCCGAGGCGGTTAGGATCTTTACGGACACGCTTCCAACAGGAACGGATTGGGAGGAAAGAAAGAACGCCGCGAGGACGAGAAGGATGACAACAGCTAGGGGCAACGCCCACGAAGGAATTCCCTTTTCCTCGAGGGAGTACGAAAAGTTTTCCCACCACTCTTTCAAGCCTTCGAGCATGAAAAGAAATAGCGCAAAACCGCTTTTATACCCTTAAGAAGGGGAAACCAAAGGTTCGTTGCAAAAGCCATTGCTTTTGCGACGCCTCGCAGAGCTATGCTCTGCAAGGTCCCCTCTCTACACCTCTTCCCTTTTTTCCCGTTCTAAACTCCTTCCTTTGCAATGCCTCCGGTCTAAACCTCTCCCCTGCCTTACGCGTCCCCCCTCTCTGCACCTCTTCCGTTGCAAGAGACAAAAAGAGTTGGGGCTAAACCACTCACTTAAAAAAAAGCACGATTAGTTTCAGCCGGTGGTGGTTTGGAAAACCGGCCTGCACACGCGCCTCTGCCCAATTGGGTGCAGTACTGTTTTCACGAAATCCGCCGGGTTCTTAGGCTCGTTGCCAACGCGATACTCAAAGTGCAAGTGCGGGCCAGTAATCCTCTCCCCGCTCGCTCCAGACCGGGCGATTAAAATTCCTTGGGATACGGAATCCCCCTCGCTAACAATAATTTCACTCAAATGCGCGTAGCGCGTCATCCGCCCTTGCGCGTGGTAAACGTCAACGTAATTTCCGTAGCCCCGCCTGTCCTCGGAAGGCACTGCAACAACACCGTCGTTCGACGCAAATACCGCAGTGCCGCTATCAACACTCAAATCAACGCCCCCATGGAAAGTCCTACGCCCTCCGTTGAACGGGTCAATTCGATAGCCGAAACCGGAGGAAAACCTCGCGTCAAGAGGGCAGCTGTAAACCTGCTCGAAATCATTGCGCATGAAGTAGAAACACCGCAATTGCGCCGCGCTTTGGTTGCGCGCGTAAACTTTCAAGACGAAATTCTGGTCGAGGGAAAGCTCTTTCGAGAAATCCCGTTCAGGCGGTTCCACAATCGGTGAAGACTTTGTCTTGAACTTGCGGGATTCAAGCGAGTATGCGACGCGAACGCCCGGCTGGCCGGACAAACCCTTAGTAGTGCATTTAGGAAACCCTGCATTGAATGAAGCCAGTTCAACAGTCCACTCGCGCTCCCCTTCAAAACGCAGGGAGTAGCCAAGCGTAAAACCGTCGAAGCCCGGCGAAATTGCGACAAGATGTTCGTCCTTGTCGTTGTACTGGGAAGCGTAAACGCGGGTCCCTCCCGCTTGCGGAACGCCTTCATCCGCAGTCCTCAACGATTCCGCCGGCACGCTGGATGCGGGCTTTTCGGAATTCGAAGTTAGGCAGCATCTTACCGAGCGCGGCGTTCCCGGGCAGAAGTAGGAATAGGCGGTGTTGCCTTCTTGGCTGCTGATGCAATCGCTCGTCTGCATGCACACGCCTTCGCCGCTTGCATCTGGCTTGCTCAGCCACTTTCCATTCGGATCCGAAGAATCAAATTTGAAAGTCTGCCTGTCCTGCTGGACGGTACACGACCCCCCTTCAACAGTAGTTTGCTTGGCAGGCCGGTACATCAATTGGGAAGCCGGAGTTGAAGGAGCGGTTGAATCGCGCGTTCTGCCGGAACACTGGCGAACGACATCTGCATCATCCACCTGCACATTCAAAGATTTAAGGAAAGCGCGGTTTTGGTCAACACAACGTTTTAACGCCTGCTCAGCAGTTGGAAGGGCGCCGTTTGCCAAGCTAACTGCACTGGAAGAAAAGCCGGCAAGGCTCGTTTTCCCTCTTGAATTCAAATCGTACGGCTCGACGTCAAGCACGTGCAAATCAACGGGCACATAATAATATTCTCCGGGCAAGGATGCAATGGAAGTTTTGATTAGCGCAAGCGGAACCGGGTTTGCAAGGAACGCATCGTCAGGCTCGAATGAAACGGTAAAAACGGTTTTCGAATCGCCTTCAGCAGTTGTTGAAACTTTCAACACGCCCGGCTGCACTCCAACCACTTGCGTGAGGACGCTTCCGGGCGCGTGCTCGACTTCAAACGAAACTGAATCCCCCTGGACGCTGGGAATTGAAGTAAGCGCAACGTAGGAGGGCGCAAAAAAGTTTTGCCTTGCGAGCCCGTTTTTTTGCGCCATGTAATCGTCAAGTTCCGCGTCATTGGCATCTTCGGAAGAAAGCGTTTCAACCGCAGTTGAAGCGCTAGAAGTTGGAGAAGCTTGAAATTCCGCCATGACTGCCCGTTCGTTTTGCTTGAACTCCTGGTAGTTGAACAAAATTTCCTTTGACAGGGACAGTATTTCCAGCGTCTCATCGGTCGAGGCCGAGCTCAAAAGAAAGTTTGAAAGAACCCGGGAAAAATCATTGCGCTCCCGGGCCGAGAGGAACGCCGAAAGCAAAACGCGGGCCATTGGCTCGAGCGCGTCAACCTCGTCGCCGGAATGCAATTGCGCGGCCAAGTGTGCCGAAGACTCGTTGTCCTCAAGGGAGTAAGAGCGGGTGAAAACCCCGCCTGCGGGAATGGAAAAAGACGCGCCTTGCACGCCCGTGTCCTGAAAGCTCGATTTGGCAGGCATAGAATCTTGGACGAGAACGGGCGCGGCTGTTGAAGCGTCGAGCAAAACAATTTCGCTTGCAGCCGAACCGTTGTTGGAAAGTGAAATTAAATCCGTGCGCACGGTGCCTTGGATGCTCTGCGTGGCCTTGAGGAAAACGCCGTTCGAATCCCCCTGGGCAGTGGAAACCTGCTGGATGCCAGGCGTTGGAGTTGCCGTAACCGCAATGTCTTCGGCCGGAGCACGGTTGAAGAAAGCGTTGGAAAGGAAAAGCAAAATTCCGAGTGCAAAAACCACAAAAACAAGTAGGGATAAATTGGCCTGTATTGCGGAATTATTTTCTTGCTCCATGCAAACAAAACCATTTTTCAACGGATGGCTCTTACCGCATCAAGATAACTGGAACTGCCGAGAATGGAACTAAAATCATCACCCTGCAGGCATGCGAAAGGCGCGTCAAGTGTAAAGGAAGTTTCAACGCCCTCGTTGTTAACATCATTAACTTTACTCGATTTTGCAAGCACGATTTTGGACGCGCTGCTTTCCGCCCATTCAATACATGCAAAAGGACCGACCCCCCCGGACGGACCGCTTTGCCCCTCGTCATTCAAATAGGGCATAACATTTTGAATTACCCGGATGAAAACTTGGGCGTACAATTCAGCTTTTGCTTTCTGCAGGGCTTGCACGTATGGCGATGCAGTGGTGGCAGAATCGGCCGAAAGCTGGTTCTTGTCGAAAGTTATCTTCAAATTGAAAATGTTCTTGCTGCCTCCGCCTATGCTCGCATCTCCAGAAGCTCCGGTGGTGAACGAAGGCGCTTGCGTGTCTGGAGTGACAAAACCGGTTGCGTCGGCGAAATTATATTCCTTTACGATTTGCGCAGCTGAAAGCAATGATGCGCTTGAAATTTCAATGCTCTCCTTGTCCCCTGCAACAATGGTCACGCCGTAACTCTGGTCGAAAGTGCTTTTTTGGTCCACGAAGAAAGCGGCCAATTCCGTTTTTATCTGGGTGGCGTACTGCGATGCAGTTGGGTCTGCCGAGATTGATGAAAGCGAAGTGGCATCCAGGGAAACTTTCCCGTTGAAGCCGTACTTGTTGAACGTGAACAAGTTTGGTGTTCCGACTTTAGCGACGTCAAGGGTTGCTTGGCCGCCCGTTGTTGGAGTTAAAATCGCCGCAGCAGCGGAAGCTTTCTTCAAGAACGGATAGCCGTCGTCGTAAGGCTGAAGCGGCTTGTCGCTGCCAGGGTCAGTCGAACCTTTCCTGCTGCCGGGCTTGAAGAACGACAGGCCGTGGAAGCCGAAAGTTCCGTACAAAGTGAAGATTTCCTGCCCGTCGACGCCCGAGTGGAAGAAATCGCCTGAAGAGAATGCTGCGGCAGCATTGCGCAAGTCAAGGTTCAAGACAATTGCCTTGAAGCCGCCTTCCTGCCCTGCAATTTTAACTGGAACGGTAACGTACGTGTTGAGTTTCCTGAAGCCAAACACAATCCCCTCGCCCACCGGCATGTTGGGCGGGACGTTGTTCAAAGCCTGGCCAACCGCGCCTTGCATGATATTGCCTCCCACGCCAGCAACGCCGCGCGAGGCGCCGAAAGCCATGTCGAACAATTCGGAATTGCAGCCTGCGTATTGCGCGCCTTGAGTGAGCGAGCCGAGGAAGCTTGAAGGCTGCTGGGGGTTGCCCATGTTGGAATAGCATTGTTGCGCCAATTGGAGGAGCGGGTCTTGGCCGAACTGCTTGCACAGGTAGTAGTTAGTCAAGCTTGAGGCGTAATCTCCAGCAGCTGCCCTTCCTGCCTGCTGTACTACGCCCTGGCCTGCGTTGAACGGGCTGGTGAACGAAACGCTGTCCATAGTTTCCAGCACAGGTTTGTACTCTTGCATGACGCCTGTTTTGATTGATTCAGTAAGCGCATCCTGGTCTTGCGCAGTGCAGAAGTCTTTGCCCGAGCACGAATTGTAAATGCTTTCTCCAGCTTCATCACCGCCGGTGTTGCCGATAATGTCGAAAGGCTCGTTCAAATCACCGCCAGAATCGTCAGGGACACGCTCTTGCTGCGGCGCGAAAGTGTCGCTTGAAGCGGCGGTTGGCGGAAACGCCACTTGATAGCCGTTGTCATCGTCGAGCTTCAAGCCTAAGCCTTGCACTTCGCCTTTTGGCGCGATTACTTGGCTTCCTACGTAAGCCGGAGTGAGCAGGTTGTTTGCTACAACGAACGGCTCGAGCGCGCTCTCAATGCGCGTGGGGAAACTCTTATCGTAAGTAAAGCGCGGCGCAGACGCCAAGGCAAAAGACGAGTCTGCACCAGGCACTATGCGCAGGGTTATCTTGAACAGCGGAACTTCCAATCCTTTTTGCAGTGTGGGGTTGGTCAAAAGCAAGTCGAGCTTGTCCTTGCCCGCCTTAGGCTTGATGTGGACCTTGTGGTCGGAAGTGAACGTGTAGTCAACGCAGTCCGGGTTGTCGCCCTTGAACAATATGGCGACAGTTCCGTACTGGTTTCCTGGAATGGGCAATAATCCCGAGAGGGTTTCTTGGACGAACAAACCGATTTTCGACAGTGCGCTGCCCGTAATCCGTTTAACTTCAAAGCAAGATGCGCCAGAACCGGTTGTTTGGACGTTCAATCGCGTGTCGAAGCCGAACGCATTCTGCACTGACAATGCCATTCCGTTGACCGGAAGCAATGCAGTGATTTTCTTGGTGCATGAAAGCGAAGTTCCAGAACCAGTGCAACCAGGGCCGTTCTCCATGATTGCAAAGTAAGGCGCGTTCGGATAGTGCACCAGCTGGTTTGAGGCGGTTGATGCAATGGCAGCCTGGGTTTGCGACGGGTTGAACACTTGCTGTGCCGCAAGATAGCCCAGGCGGGAGGCGAAGAGCTTGCCGATGTCGAATTTCATGGGGCTGCACGCGTCTTGGATGAAATCCGCAGCCGAAGGCACGAACGAGGCGCTCACGTCAATCGAGTGGAAGTCGGTAATGCGGAATTGCACGCCATCCTTGGCGTAAGTGTCGCACTTCTTGAGCGCGGCTGAATCGATTTTTTTCCCGTCCCTGCCGAGAATATCGAAGGAAGCGGTTTTCGTGCCCTCGTCGATGGAAGTAACTTTCACAGTGCGCGAGCCGTCAGGCGCCTTGATCGAATCCCCTGCGGCCATGCCTGCCTTGAAAATGTCGTTGCTCAAGCGCGAGCAATTCAAAGGCCTGGAAGTCGGAGAGGAAATGCAAGTCAAGAACTGCTGTCCCGCATTTTGCGGGACAATGGAAACCTGGCCGCGCATTTCAGGGTGCAAACCGTCGCGGTAAGCGTAGGCTCCTGCTTGCGCGAGCGTCATGCTGAACGAATCACCCGGGTGCAGCACTTGCGACTGCGAGGGCGATACGGACGAGTTTTCGAAAACAATCTGGTGGTCTTCAATGCCGTTGTTCCTCCACGTTATAACATCGCCAGGGCGGACGAAAGCCAAAGCAGGCACGAAACGCCTTCCGCCGATGTCGGTCGCTGAAATGGAATTGTTATACGAGGCGCCGCTCGCGTAGACGGGCTCGCAGAAGCCGGCGTTCTGCAAATTGACGCATTGGTTTTCGGCGCAGGCGCTGCACGTGTTCGGCGAGCATTGGCTTCCCGTTGCAGAGCAAGTGGAATCATCTATCAAGGTAAAAGTTGAAGAACAGCGCTTGCCTGCGTTTGCACTTGAGCACGCGCCCATTGCCGTTCCATCAGTGCAGGTTTCATTGCCTCCAGGGCCGTTAATGCACGCAATATCTCCGACAAGCTGGAGGTTGCTGTTGCACCGCGCGCCGACATTCACTGCAGAACACGCGCCCACCGAAGTGCCGTCGGAGCAAGTTGCATTGGGGTCCGGCGTTGGAGTGGCGCGCAGATTTTCGCAATTGACGAACAGGTTGGCCTGGGCTTGGGAGACCGAACCGCTTCCTGCAAGCACGCCTGCAAAAACCAAGGCGCAATTGGCGTTCTGGATTGGTTTTATCACAATGTCTTTGGAGGTCCTTGTCCTGTCGAAAACGAACGGCGAGGTCGTGGGCTGCTGGACTTCAACGCACTGCTCTTGCGACTGCGCGCCGCTAACCTGGTAGGAAACGTTAACCCCAACGGGAATGTTTTTCAGCAACCTAACCGTAACGCCGTTCGCGCACGCGCCGGCGGTGTTGAAGACGAAATCGCTGGGGTCAATGTCCAAAAAGCTTGTTGATACTGACTGAACATCCTGTGAAATTGCATTCTCGAAATCGGGGCCCGCATCGGCCTCGACGTGAAACACGCCTACGGTACGCGGGTACAATCCTTTGAAAACGTACACTCCTGCCTTGCCCCTATCCTGAGTTCCGGTGCCGACGAGAGTGTCTCCGCCGCTAGGGAAACCG
>DUGE01000017.1 GCA_013331595.1 Microcaldota archaeon
CCGCGGGCTTCGCGCACCGTGCCTTTCGTTAGCAAGGCAATTGGGATTCCCATTGCGAAAATAGCTGCTAAAGTTCAGGCTGGCGTGATGACGCTCGACGGTTTTCCGGAAGTTGCCGAGGCGAAATACTATTGTGTGAAGATGCCCGTGTTTCCCTTCAACCGCTTTCCTGAAGTTGATCCCGTGCTCGGCGCGGAAATGAAGTCCACCGGCGAAACGATGGGAATAGCCGACAATTTCGAGGAGGCTTTCGGCAAGGCGCTTCTTGCAGCTGGCATGAAATTCGGAAAGAGCGTTTTCATCGGCGATTGCGGAAAGTGGAAAAGGCTGCTAGTGCAGAAATATTCCGATGCGGGGCTGAAAGTGTATACTGGCGCGCACGATTGGACGGGGCTTTTGGAGAAAGGCGAAATTTCTTTCATCGTGAGCTTCAATAACGTCCACGAGGCCGAATTGAGAAAGCAGGCCATTGCACGGAAAATCCCGCTGATCATGGGTGCGTTCCAGGCTGCGAGGATTGCAGAAAGCCTGGGCAAGTTCAAGGACTTCGGAATAATCTCGCTGAATCAAGTTGCAGAAGAAACCAAGCGACAGTTTGATGGGAAATTACAAAAGGGTTGATGTGGACATGGGTGAAGAAGAGTATTTGAAGGCGAGGAAGATAGAGCGCGGGATTGTTTTGGATCACGTTCCTGCAAACAAGAGTTTTCTAGTGCTCAAAGTCCTCGGCATTGACGAGAAGTTTCCCGGTTCCATTACGATGCTGACGAACGTGCCGAGCACGAAATTCGGGCTTAAGGACCTCATCAAGATAGAGGGGAAGGAAATTGGCAAGGGGGAGCTTGAAAAGCTTGCCATAATCTCGCCCTACATTACCGTAAGCATCGTTCGGGACTACAAGACTGTCGAGAAATTCCGCGTTTCCCTCCCTGAAGTGATAACCGGCATGCCCAAGTGCCCGAATGAAAAGTGCGAGAGCAACAAGACCCAGAAATTCAAGTTTTTCGTGGAAGAGCGCGAGCCCGTAAAGCTCCGCTGCGCCCACTGCGGCCAAACCTTCAAGGAAAAACAACTGCTATAGGTTTTGAAATCGAATTAAGGGTTTGGTAAAATGGCACGTGAGAAACCTTCCCAACTACAGAAGGATGTTTTCAAGGCCACTGCAAAAATCCCACGCGGGAAAATTTCGACCTATGCCCTGGTAGCGGAGGCAATAGGAAAGCCGCGCGCGGCAAGGGCAGTTGGAAACGCCTTGAACAAGAGCTCCGGCATGCCCTCGTGCCCCTGCCACCGTGTCGTTAAAAGCGACGGCAGCGTGGGCGGCTTTACTGGCGGAACTAGGCGGAAAATATTTTTGCTGCGAAAAGAAGGATTGGAAATAACCAGTGGAAACGTTTCAGGTTTCGAAAATCATCTCTATAAGTTCCGCTGAAGCCAATCGTTGGCTTTTTCTGCAAACGGAAACCTCTGTTCGTCATCCTTGAACGCCTTCGGATGGATTGTCCTGCGCATGCTTTCACCGCGCTGGAAAAGGACCTTGTGCTTGCAGTGCAGAAGCTCGTGGAAAACGACGTATTGCACCACGAAGGAAGGGACGCGGTCGGAATCCAAAATCCTGTTTATTGTTATTGAATTGAATGCTCCGTCGTGAAAACCCAGGACGCGCCTGCTTTTCTTTCCGCCCCATCCGATTTCCGGCTTGGAATCGCAGAGAATGTTTCCGTAAACCGAAAAAAGAAAATCGCGAACGGCGTTCAAGTCGTGGTGCCTGCCGTGCGGCTCGAGTTTCTTCCCGCGGCCGCGCAGCTTGCGCAGCGTGTCGTGAAATCCGCTCGTGGACTCGCGGCTTGCGAATTCCTTGTACGCGTGCGTGTAGCCGTTCTCCATTTTTCTTTTGAACATTCCGCCCAGGAGAGTAAGCGCCAGGCCGACGAGAACTTCGCGCTCGGCGTTTTCAAAACCGTCGCTCACCTTCGCGGTTATCGTGCCGTTGCGCAATTGCACCTTTGCTTTCAGCCCGGCGTAGCTTTCGAACGATGCGTGCACTGGATTTTTTTTTCCCAGCATCGCTTCCGCCGAGTAAAAAGCCTCTTCCAGCCGGCCGAGTGATTCTTTCGAAACACTCTGCTGATATCTTTCCATATGAATCAATATTTTTTTTCAAATATTTTTTTTCCGATTTTTTTTGCAAATGTTTAAATACTAAACTCGCTTGATAAGTTAAAATTATTTAAATTATACGGCGGGTGAATGTTGTGGCAGCAAAAAGAAGACGCAGACGCAGATAAGTTTAAAAAAATATTAAACCATCAGGTTTTCTTCATTTGAATTTCTTTTTCTTTTTTCCACAATCTGTTTTTCCCTCATTCTGATTTTAGTTCGAATCTTTTTTACCGCCCAGTGTTATGCTTCTCCTAATAAGGCCGCTGTCTGAAATCCCGCGGGGGAACCCGGCTGTTATCCCTTAGTATCTTGTCATATTCGCCGGTTTTAATGTATTTTTCTATTCCATCCGCCTCTTCATCCAGCCCAAATTTTCTCAGTTTATCCACGCAAGCGGTTTCAAACTTTTCTTTCAAATCCGGCCTGATGCCCACACAGCGATAGAGGAAATTTTGAACCATGCCTAATGGCTGAGTTCTCCTGAAAATAAAATTCGGATGCTGGTGGCCGCGCCTGGCTTGCCAGTAATAAAATACCCCCCTTTTCCTATCGTTAACGGCGGCGTTACGTCTACAAAATGTATTTTTCCTTTTTCGTCCGCAACAAAGTTTTCCGGGAGAGTGTCGAGTGGAACGAGAGATGCTTTAGGATAGTGGAATGAGCGGCGTTTGAATGCAGGCGCCATAAATTCGAGAGTCCTCTTAAAGAGGTCGACCGCTTTTTCAGGTGTAGCGCCGTTTAACCATTCTCTTAGGTTTTTTCCCCTCACTTGTTTTTGGCTTATCTCAACCATTCTTCCCTCAACTCGTATTTTCGTTATTCTGGGAACGTTCCTATAGCGCTCCTTGAAAGTTTTT
>DUGE01000078.1 GCA_013331595.1 Microcaldota archaeon
CTCGAGGCAATGGCCTGCGGAAAGCCCGCGGTTGGGGCGGACGCAATGGCCATTCCCGAAAGCATTAGGGAAGGCGAGAACGGGTTTCTATTCAAGCCTGGCGACGCGGCCGAGTGCGCTGAAAAAATAATCCGCGTGTTAACTGCAAAGAAAAGCGATTACGCCCGCATGGCGAAAAACGCCCGGGCAACTGCCGAACAGTACAGCATCCCGAAAAGCACGGAAAAACTCTTGCAAATCTACGACGGCTTACTGGGCCATTAAGGTGGAACACCAGTTGATTGGTTTTCCCACAATGGGCGCACTGCTCGTCATGATGGCCTTAAAAGCGTACCGGGTGGACAAAATGGAAGAATCGGCTAAACTGTGGTTCGCCTCAATCGCAGTTGTAGGAATACTTGCATTAACACACACGATTCTGTGGTGGGATGAAGCGGTTTACGTAAACAACGCATATGCCTTGAACGGCGTCTCCGAAAAATGGCGTTTTGTCGCATGGGAACGGCAACCGGGAATATCAATATTGGAATCAGTTTCCATTGCCGCCTTCGGAGAATTTGGATTTCAAATTATCGCTTTACTCGGGGCATTCGGGCTCGTTGCGACAGCATATGCTTTTGTCCGCAAAATTGGGGGCAAAAAAAACCAAGCGCTGGTTGCGGGATTATTCGCATTGTTTTCGCCAGCTTTTTGGGCGGCGGGATACACGCTGGCTTCAGACGCCTGGGGGGCGCTGATATCCCTTTTGTCGATTTTTTTCTACGAAAAATATTTGAAAAAACAAAAGCCGCTTACGCTCATAATTTCATTAATTCTTGCAGGAGTATCATTTTGGTTTAGGGATTTTTTTGCAATTACTGCACTGATAATCGTATTTTGGGAAGTTGCTGTAAACAAAAAAATAGGCTTGAACCTTGCTGGCGGTTTGCTGGCTTACGCAATCATCATAGGCATGTATTTGGCTGATTCTGCAACAAGGTTTGGAAGCGCGTTCGGAAGGGTTGCGCTTCATTTTGAGCTAATATCAAAAAAAGTAGGCTACGTTTTCAGTGATCCGACATACCGCGTTACAAGTTGGGCGCTGCTGTTCGCAGCGGTATACGGCCCGATGGCATATCGTATTTCGAAATCTTGCAAAAGTAAATTCCTATGCTTTGCAGCAGCAGTAAACGCAATACTCCTATTCACCCTAGATTTCCAGGTTAGGTACGCGCTGCTCCCGACGGTTTTGATAGCGATTTTGTACGGCGTTTCCATGGAAAAGCACGATAAATGGTCGCATTACGCCCTCTTTTTTTCCGCATTGGTTGCAGTAGTTTTTTATGGCTATCTCTTTTTCGCTGGCCCGGAAAACAATTCTGCAATGACCGAAGCATGCAACCTTGCAAAAACGGTAAATGGCGACCTCTATACAGTTGGAAACGCGCCTTTCTTGAGCCAGTGCAGCCAACGGCCGGTTTACGGCATGGAAGCGGGATGCGAGGGAGGTACTTTGCTGGCATTCCGCGAGAAAGAGCTTTTCAAGCCGTACTTGGAAAAATGCACTTAGAACAGCCGTTCACGCGCTTCTAGCGCAATCTAAAAGACCTAAAATCCCGTCTTTGGAAATAAGGCCCGAAAAGGTCGTCTCATTGACGACTATCGATGGGTTGGCCGTAACCGAATATCGGGCTTTTATCACGTTGACTATGCCCAAGTCAACGTTTGACGGGAAAGCAAAAATCCTGACGTTCTTGCACTCGTCCCGAATTGAATTCAAAACCTGGGCTTGAGCACGGCATTCCACGCAATCCTGGTTATCGGGATAAAAGTATAGTATTGGGGTTATCGAAGTCTTTCCGCATACTGATTTGAATTGCTGCAGGTAAATCCAAAGCCCCGCGTTTTCCAAGATAAATTTCTTTTTCAAGGGAGCAGTGCTGGCCAAAAGGTTTGAAGATTCAATGCCCTGTAATTCCGAAGACAACGCATATAGCTTCGAAACCTGGCTTGTTATTACAAACTCAAGGGCAGGACACGTTTCTTTGGGGCTTTTGAACACCTGAGAGTACAGCAGGAGCAAACGCGAGGACTGGAGTTCGTCTTGCAATTCGGAAAGGCTAGAGTCTAATTGTTGGGCCCTCGAATCGTCCAAGTATTTCACGAAGAAATAATTGCCTGCAAAAAGCACTAGCGTTATTACCAGCGCCTTGACGTAAACGCTAACCATTGGAAACAACCCCCTTTGCACTCTTGTTCTCCCACTTGCGCTCGGTGCCTATAATCTCGTGCACCATGCTCGAAAAGTAAACGAAAGAAATGAACATGGAATAGAGCGTCATGAAAACCACGAGCGGCGGAATGTGCTCGAGCTTGAGCTTTTGCTTTGCAATGCCAAAGCTAATCCACAGTATGTAGCCCCACACCATTATCGTGAACAGGAAGAAGAAAACCGACGAGTTGATGACCGCGCTCGAATAAATTCCCGGGTTGAAAATCAATGACGCATCCACTTGTGCAACGCCTATTGCGCCCAACAGGTCGTTCAGGAAATTGCCCACGTGCATGAACAAAATGCGCGACACCACCACCACCCCGAAAAGCTCCACAAGGAAGGAAATCGGGTAGACAAAGCGGCCGAAATCGCCGTAGGTTGCATTGAAGAGCATGTGCTTGTACTTGAAGCCGTTGAAGATTTTCCCTCGCAGCCAGCGAAGCCTTTGCGTAAAGAGGCTCTTCCACGAGGCAGGCACTTCCGTATGCACTACTGCCTCGGTCGTAAGCTTGATTTTAAACCCGTGGCTCTGCAGGTTCAACGCGATTTCCATGTCTTCAGTGATATTGTCCTCATCGAAGCCGCCTACTTTCAGCAAAGCTTTTTTCGAATAAACGGACATGGGCCCTGGCGTTACGAGCAGGCCGTCGAGCTCTGAAAGCGCAGTATGCCAAAACCCGAACGCAGCATAATACTCCAGCTCTTGAATCCTTTGCACGAAGTTCTTGGGCTTGTCAACGCACACCAACGCCGTGACCGAGCCCACGGTTTTCTCGTTGAACAGGGAAACCATCTTTTCCAGCGCATCAACAGCAGGATAGGTGTCCGAATCGATGTTTGCTATGAGCTCGCCCTTTGCTTTTTTCAAGGCGAGGTTGAGCGACTTGGCCTTTCCTTGGTTTTGCTGGTGGGAAATTATTTCAAGCGACTGGCGTTTTCTCTTGATTTTTTTCAGGATTGAAAGCGTTGCGTCGGTGCTCGCGTCGTTGACGGCAATGACCTGCAGTTTTTTCGGGTAGTTCATGGAGTAAACGCTTTCAATGCACTTTTCAATCGTCCGCTGGCTGTTGAAGCACGGAATAATCACGGTTACGCTTGGCCTTTTGCTGGAGGTGGGCTGCTCGCGCTTTTCCCAGTATTTCAGCAAGTAAACTATGGCCACGTAGATGAACAGGAAGTTCGCGCCGAGGAAAATTGCAAGGTAGGGAATTAGGTTGAACATCAGGTAGAAAAACAGGGCAAAAGCGGCCACTACCACCAGGGCAGAAGCCCAAAAGCTGTCCCGCATTTTTTGCAATAACCCGGCCATGAAACAACAACCTTTAGACTAAGCTTTTTTCAGGAAGAAATTAGCGTTGCGGGGGATTTATATTTCCCTTATTATGGCATAGCGCTTGGTCTTGATGCCCAGAAGGAAATTAAGGGTGGTCTTGCCCCAGTCGAGCAAAAGCCCCATTAGGCCGAACTTCTTCAGCCTGCGGTTGGAAGTGTAGGTGACCACTTGCTTGTCGTAAACCACCTTGCCTTTCCTGCCTATGCGCCTGCACAAGTCCTGGTCTTCGCTCGCCTGCATTTCCTCGTCAAAACCGCCCGCGGCAAAAAACTGCTTGCGCTTGTAGGCCGCCGCATTTCCGGCAATCACAGGCTGGCCAAGCAGGCCTGAAACTTGGACTATTAAGTTGAAGACTTCAAAAACCCAGTTCTGCAAAAACGTGGCATTGTTAGGCATGACTTTCCCGCCAAAGCCAACAATGCCCGGGTCTTCAAACGCTTTCACGGCCCTCTCGAAAAACAGTTTGGGCGGCACGTTGTCGGCATCACAGAAGAAAAGGTACTCGCGCGTCGCTTCCCGCGCGCCCGTATTGCGCCCGGCGCCAATGGACGGGGGGTTGCCTTTCTTGACTTTCTCCAGGCAAACTTTCACCCCTGCCTTGCTGGCTATGGCCATGGTGTCGTCCTTGCTGCCGCCGTCGGCAACAACTATCTCGGCCTTTGGGAACATTTTTTTGAGAGAGTGCAGGGTGTGGGCTAGGTTCTTCTCCTCGTTGAGAGTGGGGAGGACTATTGAAATTCCGGTTCCGTCAACGCCAGCCATTTTTCATTCAACCTAAGGTAAGTTTTAACGAAAAACGGTTTTCGCAAAGAAAAACCTTTGCCTTGAGAGAATCAGAAAAAGTCCGCATAAAATTTCCGGTACGACTTGGCAGTCTCGTCCCAGTTGAACTTGCGCAGCACGCTCTTCCGGCCTTCAACGCCCATTTTCCTTGCTGTACCGGGATTTTCAAGAAGGAAAATGATTTTCTCAGCAAGGGCGCGCGAATCGCGGGTTGGCACGAGGAAACCGGTCTTCCCGTGGTCGATGATTTCAGGAATGCCTCCCACGCTTGTGCCTACGACGGCCTTGCCGGTTGCCATCGCCTCCCCAAGCACTATGCCGAAAGGCTCCCAAAGCGACGGCAGGGCAAAACAGTCGCAAGCCGCGTACAATTCTGCAAGGTCGTGCAGCGAATACCATTCAGTCAGGAAAGAAACCTTGTTCGCAATGCCCATGTCCTCAACTTTCTTTTCCAAGTGGTCGAGCCTCGGGCCCCTGCCGAGAATTATGAAATGCGCCTTTCCTTTCATCTCCCGGTCAACCAGGGGAATTGAGTCAATCAAATAATCTACGCCCTTTTGCTCCATCAGCCGGCACACGGTCAGCACAATTTTCTTTCCCTCGAGACCCAACTCCTTGCGCGTGCGCTCTCCGAAATTGTTCGGGTTGAAGAACTTGAAATCAACGCCGTTGTAAATCACCTGCGTAGGCTTGGAAGCGCGAATATCGGCGGGAATCGTGCCGTCCAGGGTGNNGGTGTTTTTGCTGACGCCCGCAATGGCAGTGCAATTCTCCATTACCTTCCTTCCGTAAACGTCGTCATACAAACCTCCAACTAAGTCAGTCGGAACGTCTATTCCTTGGGGGCGCGCGTTGTGAAGCGTGAGCCCAAGGGGTTTTTTCAATATTTTTTTGATTGCAAAAATCTCGAAAATACTGTATACAAACCGATTGTGAACGTGCACTATATCCGCTTGAGATGCCTCTCTCAGCAAATCAGGCCAAGTAAGCAAGTATAGGGGAACGGGCGGCGGGAGCGGGTGCGGAAGCCAGGTAAGGACAGCAGCAGGCATTCGCACCACGCGCACGCCATTCATCTCTTCCTCACGGGCGGTCTTTGGAAGCATTGCAGTAAGCACGGTGACTTCGTAGTTCCTGCTTTTCGCAAGCCGGTTCGCAACTTCAAAAACGTGCTTTTCCGTGCCGCCGAAATACGGCGGGTAGAACGGGTTGAGCATGAGAACTTTCAAAAGGCAAACACCATCAAGCGCAGCCTATGTGCGCACAAAAATAAAGAAGGCGGTATAGAAAAAGCATTTTATTCAGGATTGTTTCCAACCACTCAAACGGAATACTTGCCGCCGATTTCCGGGGCAACTGCATCAAACCCGTCCTTGTCGCGCAAGTCCTGGGCGAACTCNNAGGTTTACTTTCATTTTCTTTCCGTTTATGAAAAGCGGCCCGCCCTCCAAAAGAGCGCGGCCGTTCGTGCCCTCAACCTGGTAGCCGGTAAGAAAAACCTTGCCTTTGCCCTTGCGGTTCAACCCCTGCAAGTAGCTCAAAACCGGTCCGCCTTCAAGCATGCCGCTAGTCGTGACAATTACGCTCGGCCTGTCCATAATCCGTCTGCGCATGTCAGTGCCTTCGACAAAGCCGGTTTTTGAAAACGCCGAGGAAAGCGCGCGGTAGTTCCGCACGTAGGCGGGAAAATCGGAAATGATGTTCGCAACCTTCTGGCCCATGCCATCGTAGTAAACTTTCGTCTTGCCGCGCAAAAGCGAGTTTAGCACGAGCAGGATTTCCTGGCTCCGGCCGACGGCAAAGGAAGACACGAGCGCCACGTTTCCCCCGTCAATGCAGTCGGTCACGCTTTCCACGAAACTCCGCTCCATTTCCTTCCGGTCGGGATGCTCTCGGAACGCGTAAGTGCTTTCTATGACTAACGCATCAACGCCGTCGTCTGGAAAAACCGCCTTGTCCAGCAAACGCGTGTCGGAGTAATTGAAATCGCCCGTATAGAAGACGCGCTTGCGCTTTCCCCCTTCCTTCTTCTCGAACAAAACCCCTGCGCTTCCGGGAATGTGCCCCGCGTCGTAAAATTCGAACTTGGACTTGTCGAAAAATTCGTACTCGAGGTTGTAAGGCAATGGCGTGAATTTCCGGTAGAGCCTTGCCGCATCGCTTTTGGTATAAGGCAGGGGCTTGCCGGTCTGCAGCGCTATTTTCTCCGAATCGTCAAGCAAGAGCGTGACAATGGGCGCAGTGGGAAAAGTGCAGAACGTGGGAATATTGTTGTGCGCGTAGAGCATGGGCAGGCAGCCGGAATGGTCCAAGTGCGCGTGGGAAAGAATGCAAGCGTCGAAGTCAAGCTTGCCGACGGCCGGGCCTTCGTTGTGGTCGAAAACCTTCATGCCGCAGTCCATGGCAACGCGCAGTTCGTCCGTCTCAACGGCAATGCAGCTTTTGCCAACTTCCTGGGCGCCGCCCAAAAACCGCAGTTCCAAAAAACCAAGCTCCTTGAATCAAAAAATTTGAAACCATAACTGCGCACATGATTTAAACGATTGGCTTTTACTTTTTCCGATAGCCGAAAAGCTTGTCGTAATCCTTATGCTTGAGAATATGCGTGATGAAGGCAATGATTTCGTTTTCGTTTGTTTCCAGTGAATAAAGCATTCTCCAATAGCCTACCAGTTCAACGCGAAAAAGGTTCGACACGTCGAAGCTTTTGGGAATACTTTTTTTAGGAATGTTGTCGCCGTAAATCCGGTTTTCTTTTATCGAATCGGCTTTTTGCATTATTGATTTCAAAAGTTGGATCTCATCCGAGTTGGTGATGCCTTCGGCTTGCTGGGCGGTTGCAACGAGGTTCAACTCTTCGAATTTTGCTTTTGCCTGGCCCTTCAAAAGAATGCGCACTGGCCGATATTCTTGCACCAATCATAATTCAAGGGTGTTCCTTTTTAGTCTTTCCATTTCTGCGGGCGGGCGGTAGCACCAAAGGATGCCTTTAGTGGTAATGAGAATTTTCCCGCTCTCCTGCAAGTAATCCAGAATGTGCAAAAGCGTGCCGTGCATTACTTGCCGAGGGAGGCGTCTCTTGAGTTCAGAAAGCTTTAACACCTGCCTCGCTTCCTTCAACGCCTTCTCGACCATCAAGACCGTGTTCAGCGTAGGAGAGTGCATTATTTGAACTTGCGCAGCTTTCATAATAAATCCATGACTTTTAAGGATATAAATATATCGATTTTAGTTAATCTTATGGTGAATGATTTTTGCGTTGGCGGAGCCACACGAAACGCCATCTGAGTTTCTAAGGCAACAAAATGGTTAAATACAACAAATTGTTGTATCTAATTGGTGGTTTTTTGTTTTTCATTGCGGACGCCACGTTCCTGACGTATACTTGCCTAGTCCAGCCGGACTTGCTCGATAGGCATAGGGTTTCGAGCATTTCGCCGTGCGTTGAAGAGACGCGATACAACCTGCGGGATGAAATTTTAAAGCAGAGGCTTGTGAAAGCCGTGGAAGTTATTCCGGTGAAAAAAACAGGGCTCAAGGCGACAGACTACCGGAATTTGTCGAAAGTTGATCTCCAACTGCTGGAAACGTGCATTGCAAGCAAGGCATCCTGCGCTTTGATTACGGACGACGCCTCACTGGCATACGAGGCGAAAAAAGTCAAGGTAAGAGTGTTTTCCACGCCTTCGTTCGTAGAGCATCTGGTCAAGAACAATTTAGAGCCTAAGGCAAACGGTACGGCATTCTTGCTCGAGCTTCTCGAGAGCTACCACCGCCCGAATAAAGTAAAAGCGGCAATAGAAAAGTTGAAACAAATTTGAGGTGAGTAAACCATGACCGACTACATCCACCTGGCTCTTCCAAAGCCGATGATTGAAATCATAGATTCCAGGGCGAAACAACAGTACCTAAAACGCTCTGACGTCGCAAGGCAATACTTGATGCGCTCTCTGGTCGACGATACCGTCTGCGAGTTGCGCAAGAGAAAGTATTCCATAAGAAAAATCGCAGAGGAACTGGAGCTGCCGACCGTAAGGGTTTACGAGGCGTTAAGGCGCACTGGAATCGACGAGGGAGTCTACCCGGATGAATGAAAGTCTTCCTAAGGCGTTTTTTCCTATTTCTGCTTCTTCGGCCACACGAGCCGCCCGCGGTAATCGTAAATCGGGAACGCCGCCTCGGGATTCTTTTTCCAGTGCTCCGATCCTGAAATCCTTTTTGCAGCATCCCGCGCAGCGTGGGTTGAAGGCTCGATGACCACAAGACCGTGAATGGGATTCCCTTCCGCTTTTGCAATTGTTGGCCAGCCGTAGCCGGATTCGGGGCCAAATCTTGATGGGTGAATCACTGCTGCTGCAGAATAAGTATACGGCGTAAACTCACCACTTCCAGCATGAGGATTTTCAACAGCCTCACGAAACTGCACTATGCTTCTGGAAGGAAGGTCTTTCAGAATATGCCAATGACTTGAAAAATTGAAATAAGTCGCAGCACGAATCGCCAGATCTCGCTCTCGGACGGTTTTTCCAAAAGAGTCATCATCCATCAATCTTTTGATGGCATCAGCATAATGTGGCGCATAGTAAGCTAGCATCAATCCAGTGAGACGTTGCGAATTCGGAATCCGTTCGGTTTCTGGTGTTTGCAAAATTGCTTCAACTTCACGGGCTATTGCAGCAGGGCTGAGGTCTGCAGGAAGAAGTTCAACCATTTTCCGATAGGTTTCGTTTTCCCTTATTTTTCTACGGAAATCTTTAAACTCTCCCGCATTTTTTCCTCGATATTGCCGATTCAAACCTACGAGAAGAGGAGTGTGCCTTTCACCAATAACGAAATCGGATAAATCCTGCAACGCTGAAAAAATCAAATTTGTAGGATGGAAATGAGAGATCAATCCGGGAAAAGCCGTTTGATCTTCCACAATAAAAGGATCTCTTGAAAGAACAGTGGCTCTCCTTGAGCGGAGATCTTTAGTCTTAAAGACATTGAATTCCGAACCGGGCTTGACTTCTTTCCCCGATGCAGCATTTTCGGTCAAATGATGGTCTATGAGCCGAACGCCAAGTGCCTTGTGTTCCATTATTTCCCGGTGTTTTCTTAGCGCAACTTCTTCTGCAGGTGACGGGACCATGAAACTCACTGGTTTTTTATTCAAATTAAAGTTATGGTAATCATGCTTTTAGGTTACGAGGAGACGAAGAAACTTTTGCACAGGCATGGGATTGCCCTAGCAGAGGGGTTCTACTGCAAGACGGTCGAGGAAGTGCTGAAGAAAAGCAAGACGCTGCAAGGGCCTTGGGTTTTGAAAGTGGTTGGCGGGGGGGTGCTGCATAAAACGGAGAAAAAACTCATTGCCCTCGACCTCTACGATTTCGAGCACCTTTACCACGCAGCCCAGCGCCTGGAGAAAAACGTCATTACCTGCGGACTGCAGGGTGGCGAGTGCGGTTTTCTCCTGCAAAAGGAACTCAAGGGAGTTGAGTTGATTATCGGCGGGAAGGAAGACGCTGTTTTCGGCAAGACAATCTTGTTCGGCAGCGGCGGCGTGATGGTCGAGCTATTCAAGGATTTCTCTACGCGCGTGTGCCCGATAAACGCTGGGGATGCCCGTGAAATGATTGGCGAGACGAAGTCAAGCGTTTTCTTTTCAAAGGAAGGTTTCCGAAGCAGGAAAGCCAGCAAGGAGAAAATCGTCGAATTGCTTTTGAAGACTTCGCGGTTGCTGAAAAAGGAAACGCAGGTGAAAGAACTGGATTTCAACCCGGTGATTGCCGACGGGAGGAACGCCTGGGTTGTGGACGCAAAAATAACGGTGGATTGAAATGGCGGGGAAAAAAATGTGCATCGGATTTTTCGACACTACGCCCGAGGCCGAAAAATACTTCCGCGCGCACCTCCGCGGGTTCAAACTCAAATTTTTAGGCGAATTGGACGCGGACAATGCGGCAAGGGCAGGCGACTGCGAAATCGCTTCTTCATTCGTGCACGAAAAAATCGATTCCAAAATCCTCGGGAAAATGGGAAAGCTCAAGCTCATTGCCTCGCGCTCAACTGGCACCGACCACATTGATTTTAAGGAGTGCAGGCGCAGGGGCGTGCGCATTGCAAACGTGCCTGCCTACGGGGAGAATACGGTTGCAGAGCATACTTTCGCTTTGATTTTGAGTTTGACAAGAAAAATACACAAGGCATGGGAGCGTACAAGAAGATTGGATTNNAGGGGGATTTCACGATTGAAGGGCTGACTGGCTTCGACCTTTCAGGAAAAACGCTTGGCATTATCGGCACCGGGCGCATAGGCAGCCACGTTGCGCGCATAGCCAACGGCTTTGGAATGCGCATAATTGCGTTCGACGCCAGACCAAACCGCGAGCTGCAGAAAAACTACGGGGTTAAGTACGTTCCCCTCAACAGCCTTCTGCGCACTGCAGACATCATTACAATCCACGCGCCCCTTCTCCCTTCAACCAGGCACATGATAAATTCGCGGAACATCACGCTTTGCAAGCGCAACGCCATTTTGGTGAACACTTCCCGCGGCGCTATCGTTGATACCAACGCCCTGGTGGAATCGCTTGCTGCAGGACGCCTTGGCGGAGCCGGCCTTGACGTTCTTGAAGAGGAGGGCTTGATGCACAACGAGGACGAGGCGCTGAAAGCCCTGCGTGGAAAACAGTCCAGCCGCCTATTGAAGACAATGCTTCAAGACCACATTTTGCTGAGGCTCAAGAACGTGCTCATAACCCCGCATAACGCCTTCAATTCGCGCGAGGCTCTTGAGAGGATAATGCTTACGACAGTGGAAAACATCAAGGCGTTCGCGAAAGGAGAGCCGAAAAACGCGGTGTGCTGAATGGAAAAAGGGTTAAGCGCATTGTTGAAGCCGA
>DUGE01000072.1 GCA_013331595.1 Microcaldota archaeon
ACGTGGAGCGAGCACTGCAAGCACAAGATTTTCAACGCGCTGATAGCGTATGAGGGTCCTGCTGGGCGTAGGGAGAAAATCGATTCCCTATTCAAGGCTTTCATCAAGAAATCGACTGACGAAATCTCGCGCAAGAAACCGGGCTTCTTGCTTTCGGTTTTCAAGGACAATGCCGGCATTTTCCGCTTCAACAAGGATTGGAATATTGCGGTGAAGGTTGAGACGCACAATTCCCCTTGCGCGCTCGACCCGTTCGGAGGCGCAGTTACTGGAATCGTTGGCGTCAATCGCGACGTGCTTGGCGCAGGGCTTGGGGCGAGGCCCATATTCAATACGGACGTCTTCTGTTTTGCCGCTCCCGACTATGCGGGAGTATATCCGCGTGTTCATCCAAAGTTCATGCTGCGGGGCGTTGTGCGGGGAATTCAAGACGGCGGCAACAAGAGCGGCATTCCAACTATTAACGGTTCCATTACTTTCGATGATTCTTTCGCAGGCAAGCCTTTGGTCTATTGCGGGACCGGCGGCATAATGCCCGCAAAACTCAAGGGCGGGAGGGCCACGCACGAGAAGAAAGCGCGGCCGGGCGATTTGGTTTTCATGGTTGGCGGGCGCGTGGGCAAGGACGGCATTCACGGTGCAACTTTCTCTTCCCTGGGCCTTGCCGAAGATTCTCCGGTGAGCGCAGTGCAGATTGGCGACCCGTTCACGCAAAAGAAAGTGATTGATTTCGTGCTCGAAGTGAGGGATGCGGGCTTGGTGGGAAGCATAACCGATTGCGGCGCAGGAGGCTTGAGCAGCAGCGTCGGTGAAATGGCTTTGCAGTCGGGCGGCGCAGAACTGCGTTTGGAGAAAGTGCCCCTAAAATATGCGGGGCTCCAGCCTTGGGAGGTTTTGCTGAGCGAAGCGCAGGAGAGGATGACTATTGCAGTGAGCCCTGCGAACAGGGAGAAGTTTTTGGAACTCGCACGCAAGCACGAAGTCGAGGCGAGCGAGATAGGCGTTTTCACGAAAACCGGCTTCTTCCACGTTTTGCATTCGGGCAAGCCAGTGTTGCATTTGGATTTGGATTTCCTGCACAGCCCGCCGCAATTGCAGCTTAAGGCCAAAGCCAGAAAAATTGTTTCAAAGCCCTTCACTCCAGCGAGCCAGAAGGATTACTCGGGCATTTTGAAGAAAATCCTGTTTTCGTGGAACGTTTGTTCCAAGGAAGAGATAGTGCGGAGGTACGACCACGAAGTGCAGGGAACGTCCGTGTTGAAGCCGTTTGTGGGCGCGGAGAACGACGGGCCTGGCGATGCCGCGGTGCTCAAGCCCGTCTATTCATCGAACGAAGGGCTCGTGGTGTCCCACGGCTTGAGCCCAAAATATTCCAAGCTTGACGCTTACCTCATGGCCGCCAATGCTTTGGACGAGGCGGTTCGAAACGCGGTTGCAGTGGGCGGTTCGCTGGAAAAAATGGTTTGCCTCGACAACTTCTGCTGGCCCGACCCGGTTTTTTCGAAAGGCAATCCTGACGGCATGGAAAAGCTGGGCGACCTTGTTGAAGCAAACAATGCGTTGTACGACTTGACCAGGGCTTATGGCGTGCCGTGCGTTTCAGGCAAGGACAGCATGAAGAACGACGCTTTTGTCAAGGGAAAAAAGATTTCCGTGCTTCCCACGCTCTTGTTCACCGTCGTTTCCGTTGTTCCCGACGTTTCGAAATCGGTTTCAATGGACTTCAAGGCAGGTGGTGATGTTGTTTTCGTTTTGGGCGAGACGCGCAACGAGCTTGGCGAAAGCGAGTTTTCAAAGGCGCTGGGCTTGAAGGGAGGCTGTGCGCCGGCCGTTGACGGCAAGGCAAACAAGAACCTTTACGATGCATTGGAAAAGGCTGTTTCGCAAGGGCTGGTTGCATCGTGCCACGATTGTTCAGACGGAGGTTTTGCCGTTGCGTTGAGTGAAAGCGCTTTCGCCGGAGGCTTGGGCGCCCAGGTTGATTTGCGCTCCATGCTGCTGGGCGAGGGCGCGGCTTTTGATGTAGTTGCCTTGTTTTCCGAAAGCTCCGGCCGTTTTGTTGCGAGCGCAAGCGCGAAAAATGAGAGGGCATTCGCAGACCTCATGCGAAAGCACGGAGTGAAATTCGCCCGCGTCGGCGTTGTTGGAGGGAAGAAGCTTTCGGTTTTGGGCTTGAACGGCAGGAAAATCCTGGATGAAGGTGTTTTGGAGTTGAAAAAAGCATGGAAGTCAAGGCGCTGGTTTTAACCGGCTTCGGGCTTAACGCGGATTTCGAGCTGCAGAACGCTTTTGCCATGGCCGGCGCAAGGGCGGACAGGCTGCACTTGAACGACGTCCTCAACCGCAAGGCCGTCCTCGAACAATACCACATTCTTGCGATTCCAGGGGGCTTTGCTTTTGCCGATGACATTGCAAGCGGCCGTGTTTTCGCGAACAAGCTCAAGTTCGAATTGCGCGAACAGCTTTCCGACTTCGTTCAAGGTGGAAAGCTTGTTTTGGGTGTGTGCAACGGGTTCCAGATTCTTGCGAAAGCCGGTCTGCTGCCTTCGCCAAAGTTCGTGCAGTCTACAACCCTTTCCTACAACGACTCCGGCCGTTTTGAGGACCGGTGGGTTTGGCTCAAGCAAGAGGAAAGCAAGTGCGTTTGGGCAAAGGGAATAAAGGCGCTTTACCTGCCGGTGCGCCACGGCGAGGGAAAGTTTTACGCCGACAGTGCGACTATTGAATCCCTCAAGAAAAACCGGCAAATAGTCTTGCGCTATTTCAACCCGGCCAAGCCCAACAGCAAGGCGGAATACCCGTGGAACCCAAACGGTTCCATGGGCGATGTTGCGGGCATAAGCGACGAGACCGGAAGGGTTTTTGCCCTCATGCCCCACCCTGAAGTTTTCACCTCGCCCCAAAACCACCCGCGGTGGACGAGGGAAAAAATCGAGAACGGAGCAGGGCTGAAGATATTCCAGAATGCAGTGGAATACGCGAGGAAAAAGCTAGTTTGAACTTCTTCTTCCTTCAGTTTTTTATTGTAATCTTTATTCATTAACTAAT
>DUGE01000051.1 GCA_013331595.1 Microcaldota archaeon
ATTGCCCACGTCCAAGTCGCATTCGAACCCGTCTTGCGTGACGAACACTTCGCCGTGCTCGAACGGGTTGAGCGTGCCAGCATCGCAATTAAGGTAGACGTCGATTTTCATGCAATTCGAGTTGATTCCCCGCGATTTGAGGATGCGGGCAATTGATGAAGATAGAATGCCTTTTCCGAGGGAGCTCAGCACTCCGCCGGTTACGAAAACGAATTTTGCCATTCCAAACACGCCTCCGGGGCCAACTTAAATGCAATACGCTAGCGCATGTTGTTGGCTTTTCCGAGAATTAGGGAACGCGAAAAAAGCGTGCCTGAATAAAATTCGTCGAAAAGATTTTATAAACCTTTCCCACCCTCTTCTGAGATTTAGGCTTTAGGTTGTTTTCCATTGCCATTGGGACTGTTCGGTTAACTACTGGTTTTGGTTTGACGCGCTAAAAGTGGCGGTGAAGGGATTAAGTCAACCGCTACCAATAGCGCCTCAAAAGCTCATCAGTAGTTGCTTAAACAGTCCCTCGTTTTTACCGGGAATCCCGGTAAAAATGAGGATAGTTTGTTTATTGAGCCCGGGAGCAAGCGGCGCGTTTTTTGAATAGCGCAGCCGCGTTGCTGGACCCGGAAACTGGGAGGATCTTTAATGTCCAATCATTACGGTCCTCTTGTTTTCGACCGTCCTCATCCTCTGCATTTTCGTGAGTTGGTAGTAATAAGTGGCAAGGAAGAATGCCGGCAGGGCGAGTACGGTTTGGTTGAACAAAAGCCATATTCCCGCGATTAGCGAGAGGACGGTGTAGACGCGAAAGCGGATGAACTTCTTGTATTCCGGCAAGTGGTCCATCATGTAGGCGTAACGCGTTCCCATTACGAGCAAGGGGCGTTTGGCTTCGGCTACGGTACCGTAAATGCCCACTTGCCCCGGCGGTTGCGCGGGTTGCAAAGGCGCAGCTACGGGCATGCCGAGCACGTTTTCCTTCATTTCCTTTTGTTCCTCAGCCATTTTTCACACCTTATTTCGTTGAAATGCACGCTTTTCCCTTGAACCACTCTACGCTCCACGCGTAGTTCAGCAAAAGCTGGCTCCAGAAATACCCCGTTAGGTAAGCGAAGAACGCGGCAATCCACAAGTTGATTCCGTAAAAGAACAGCACTGCTATGAGCGAAACGACGCAGTAGAGCCATGCTTTGTACACAGTCCCGATAGACCCTTCCTTCCACTTTTCACCAAACCAGTCTTTGATGATTTCGCCCCTCGTTTTCACCATGAGCGAATTGACCGGCGTGCCGTCTGCGAAGCGCTGGTTGGATTGCATGGGAACGTACAAGTTGGGAGCCGCGGCTGCGTTAAACTCGGGCGCGTTTTGCTTCGCGCGCTCCGGCGGCCTGAATTCCCTCAACGGTACTGCCATTTTTATCCCCTTTTCAACCTCAAATCCAGTGCAAAATCATCGCCGAATAGGCAATGCTTGCGAACACTATCGCCCAAATGACGTTGTCGGGAAGGATGAAGCTGATGCCGAACATCGCCTGTTCGAAAGTCCACCCTCCGTTAGCAATGTTCACCAGCCCGGCGTCTTCAAGCAGGCTGACTATTTGCATTGCTATGCCTGGCTCTTGGGGCTCGAACTTTTCAGCCATGTTTCACACCACACGCGCAGGTAGCGCGCTGGCCGTAGTCAACAAGCTCTTTTGCCGTGACCGCGGTCCACGCGTCTTTTTCCCCGACGATGTAAACTATTTCCTTTTCCATCTCAATCCACCAACACTATCGACCTGTACTTTCCGAAGGTCCTGGTAATGAACCCGTCCATCCACGCTATATCCTGGAAGCGGGCTGCCAATGCTATCATGAGCAAAGCGCCTGGAGGGAATGCCTGAAGCGTGAGAATTCCGAAAACGAAGCAGAATACGGCTTTCACCATGTTTTTGTAACGGTCTTTCTCGTACCCCACGTACTCGTCCAAATACGTGTAACGCTTGTGCTGCTTGATGAACGGCGGTGCGCCGGGTTTCACGTACAGCGGCAGGAAAGACCTGCCCGGCTGGCCGGGCGTAGTGCCGGTGCTGGCGCCGATTTGCTGTATTTCCGTTGCTCCGACTTCAGCAGCCATTGTTCATCCCTTTTACCAAAACCTCACGTACCCTCGAGAATCTCACGGTTCCTGTTGACTCTTTCGAAGAAGAATGCCTTGCGGGCGTAAACTCCCCAGCTCCAGCCTGCCAGCAAAGCCAGCGCAGCCGAAACGAGGATGCTCCAAGTGAGCGCATACAACGCCCCAACCCCGAGCACTATTGCCGCAACGCGGGAAACCTGAATCAAACGCCAATTTCCGAGCTCCATGTTCATGAACTCCTGCCTGGTGGAAACCTTCATGACCCCCCTTCCTTCAGTTTGCACCGGCAACCAGACCGGCGAGTAGGTCCATTCGCGCTCAGAGCTCTCGCTCTTGCCAGAATATCCCTTCAAGCCTTGTAGGCTGGTTTTCACTTGCATTTTCCTCCCCTTTTACTGCTATTACTCCTGTTTTTGATATTTATAAACTTGTCGGTAGTAACAANN
Organism: Microcaldota archaeon; assembly: GCA_013331595.1. The sequence continues at coordinate 2,560 of DUGE01000051.1, forward strand.
AATACTATATACTATTAACTTGGTTGCTGGCGAGTGCTCAAGCACGAGCTTTCGCAGGCTGGCAGCCGGCAAAACCGCCTCAGGCACTCCCTGCCGGCGGGGCGCGGGTTTACCGGCAGTGAAGTTTAAATACCGTCGTTTCTTTCCGAAGGGTTTTACGACAGGAAGCGAATTTTGGAAAGGTTTAAAAAGAGAGTTTTGGATATAGCTTAACTCGCGTTCAATCCGCAGTATAGCTTGTCATCGGGTTGAGGCGGGCGAATATCCTTCATAGGAGAGTATAGGAAAAAAGAGAGAAAGAAATCTGCTGTCGAAAGACAGAGGTGGTTA
>DUGE01000071.1 GCA_013331595.1 Microcaldota archaeon
GAGTCAGCCGCTCCGAAAGCGCCTGCCAAAACTGCCACTACTAATCCTCCAAGGAATGCCCAAGCTCCCATCGAAGGCATGCTGTTTGAATTCTTTGCCATACTTACAACACCTCGCAAACCCAATCGGAAGCCTAAGATTCTTACGCAACCTTGTGTGGGTTTACTTGATTATTCTAAACGTCTTAACCCAAACCCGCTATAAAAAGCTTGTTCCTTTCGGCAAGTGTCGAAGTGCTTGGAGGTGATTGTGGCTGTTGTGGTACGAACGAGCTAGGGCTTGGATTTCCTTACTTTGAAATGTTCTGCCATTTCCGTGTCGACAACAGCCGCAAGTTCTTCCACGCCTTTTTCAGTCAGCTTGCTTTTCAATGCAATCTCGCCTGCTTTTTTCCAGTCAATAGACTCAACCATGGATATTCACCCTTCGACTATTAGAGAGCCGCTCATTTCAGAGTGGCCCGAGCCGCAGAAGACGTTGCACGAGAAAGCGAAGGTTCCGGCCTTGCTTGCAACAAACTCGATGACCGTCTGCTTTCCGGGAGCGAGGGTGGCGCTTATGCCGAAGTCAGGCAGGCTGAAACCGTGGGTAGTGTCAACGCTGTCTATCGTCAGCCTGACTTTATCGCCCTTGCTGACGCGTATTTCCGAGGGCGTGAAGGAAAACTGCCTTGCAACGATGGAAAATTCCTTTGTCTCGTTTGCAGCAGGGCTCGGCGACTGCCCGACTGAGGGTGTTGAACCTGGAGGAACGGAAGGCGAAGCTCCAACAGTGCCACTGGCGATTGGAGAGGCTGAAGGGGCAGGGGTAACCGTAGCATTGGGCGAGCTCGTGCAGCCTGCAAGCAAAAACGAGGCTGACAAAAGGAAAAACAACGAGAGAACGCTAAACTTGTTCAAAGCCATTAAAACCCACCTCAATTTGCTATGACAAGTAGCATTTGGTTTAATAAAAAGTTTGTTTAAGTGGAAGATGGGAAAAAGCCTAGTAAGTGATGACTTTCAAGCCCTCAACCCTGCTGAAATGCTTGACGTTGCCCGTAACTATTCTTTCGTTTTCACACAAAGCAACCCCAGCAATCATCGAATCCAAGGAGCCGATGTCCAAGCCCTTTAACCTTAGTTTTTTGAAAATGCTTCCACCGAGTTCGGCATGTTCTGGATTGAAATGGATTAACTGCATTGGTTGGAGGAGCCTGCGCATTTTTTCACTTAAGCCAAGCGGATTGCCTGAAGCTAATTCGAAAATAGTAATCGCACTAACTTTAATCGCCTCTCCCTCACGCTCGAGCCGATTAACGATTTCGACAGCGCTTTTGACTCCATCGCCAAAATCTATCACAGCACTGGTATCCATCAGCGCCATTGCCTCACTCTCGCCGCTTTCCTCACTTCCTCGACGCCTTTCCGCAAGTCTTCCGCTTCCTGGTGCGAAAGAATTCCCGCAACTTCTGAAACGCTTGTTTTCTTGGTCAATCGAAGTATCTCGTGCGAAAAACTTTCTGCGTCATGCTTAAGGCTTTTCAACGCGGCATATGCTTCCACTGAGAGGCTGATATTCTTGTAAGCCATTTCAATCACATATGCATATATGCATACACATTTAAAAGCTTTTCTTTATCCGTTGAATTAAAACTCGAAATTAATAGCTAAACGTACTGCTCTTGCTGGCGCACGAATACAACGTAAATGATTGCGATAATCCCCAAGACCGCGAGGAGAATCCAAGCCCAGCTGGGGAATTGGTAGGGCTGCGGCTGTGCGGTTACGGTTAGAAATTCAGTGGTAGTGCCGTCTGAAGCTTGCAATGCAAGAGGCAAGCTTTCACCAGGCGGATTGTTTATCGTGACTAGTATTTCAGTGCTTTGTCCCGGCTGGAGGAAAACTTGGCCCGGCTGGGTTGCAATTGCAAAACCGGTTGGGGAGAATGCCTTGACATCGTACAACGGCTTTTGCCCGGTATTGCTTGCAATAATGCGGACGAACAAGTCCCTGCCGCCCTGGGTTGGAACCACTTGAATGTCAACTATGCTTGCGGATATTTTAGATTGCGGCTGTTCAACGTACAAAACCATTTGCCTTCCGCCGGCAACGCCCTCGTCTGAAGTCAAAGTGGAGTTCAAGGAAAGAGCTGCAGTGCCTTGGCCCGAGGGTATTGAGAAAACGGCGTAAACCCCTTGGCTCGAGCGGGACTGGATTGTTAGGGACTGGGTTGAATACCAGCCTGATGGAATGCCGTCGAAAGAAAGGCGCACGTTGTGCAAGGCGAAATCCTTGTTGTTCCGGACAGTGACAAGAAGCCTCGTTTCGACGCCCGCATAGGCGCGGACGGACTCTTGCATGAGTTGCAAGTCTTGAACTTGCTCGTCAGTTGAAGGCAAAACCGTAATGTTGAAGAAAATGGCTTTTGCTATGCTTCCGGTCCTTATTACCCCGAGAACGCGCACCAAGCCAGTTGGCATTATGCGCGAGGGGGAAACTGCAATGAACGCCTGCCTCGCTTCTCCCGCGTCAATGGCGAAAGCCTGCGGGTCGGGCTGGACGAGCAAGTTTGCCGGAGGCCTCACTTCCACGGCAAAATTCTGCCTCACGCTTCCAGTGTTGGTGATGTTAAAGGGAAGCAAAACCTGCACTTCGCCCCTGCGCACTTGGTAGTTCGGCTGGAGGTCGGCAGTGAAATTCAGCTTGGCGTAAACGTTGAAGCAATAATTTTTCACGAAAACAGGCACGCCGTAGTAAGACAAGACGAATTGGTAGGGGTAAGCGTCAAGCACTGCAGAAGAAGGGGGGCGGATTGAAACGTCCACTTCCTGCGTGTCGCCCTGCCTGACTTCAAGGCGGCCGGGCCAAACTGAAAGCATGCTGTAAGCGTTATCGCCTGCATTAAGCTCAATGTCAAAAGGCCCTTCAATTTCACCAGTATTGCGCACACGGAGGGGTATGACCACCTCTTCATTATGCAAGACAGGAGTGCAGTTTAAAGGCTCGTTCAGCAAAGCGAGGTTGAGCCTTTCGGAATAAACGAAAATCTGGGCCGGAAAANNCTCACGCGGGCGTTAAAAACCTTCTGGTAGACGCTTGCAGGGGTTGCAGGTGGAATTCTCACGCGGATGGACACGTTCTTCATTTCACCGGACGCAAGGTCAATGTCACCAAGGCTATAGAAGGTAGTTTCCTTGAAAGCGCCTGCTGAAGTGAATTGCACGAAAACCTTTTGGTTCAAGTTGTTCTTGGCCGAAAGCCAGTATTGGATTTCCTCGCCCGGACGGGCTGATTGGTTGTCCGAAGGGGTGAATGAAAACTCGAACGACTGCGAAGGCAAGGGAGTTGGCGTGGCCTGGCCTGTTGAAACGTTTAGGGTGAGGGTGCGCGAGTCGCAATCTTGCTGGGTTCCTGCGCTAAGGGAGACTGAAATTTGGAAAACGCCGTTCACCGCACTGTGGGCATAGAGGCTGAAGGACGCCGATTGCGTGGGCGGAAGGGTAGCGTAAGGCGCGGGGCTGAAAGAGCAGTAAAGCGGGCCGTTGCACAATGCGGCAAGCGAAACAAGCTGTGAATTCAAGCCGGCGTTCGTAACTGTAATGGGAAAAACGGCATCAACGCCAGGCTGCACTATGCTGTTGTCCAAAAGCGAAACGTCAATGTAAGGGCACTGGGCGAAAGCCAACGAAGAAAAAACTAAAACAAAAAACGCGCCGAGCGCTAGGAAGGAAAATGAAAAGCCGCTGGATTTTTCCATGATTATTATTCTACCGCGCCACCTTAAAAAGGCTTTTTTGTTGCTTTTTCAAAAAAGGATTTTGCAAGCGAACAGCGTTTTATAAACAATCCTTGCCAGCTAATTATTGATTGGCCATGCAAGTTATTCAACGGGTAAGAAAGGCTGAACTGAAAGAAAAGCTCGAAGAAGTGCTTCGCAATAGAAGGTTTCATAGTCCTTTGGACGCCCAGCCATTTTCAGTCGAATTCGAAGAGTCTCATCCTGCGGTGTTAAGCCCCACCAGCCCCATCCTTAGACTGCCGCCTTTAGAAAAAGGACTTCCAGGAAAAACACATTTTGTAGTGAGATTTCATCCAAGCGCAAGCTTCGAGGATACTGCAAGCGGCTATAGGACAATCGGTTTGAGATTGCCGCCCTACGAATTTAATGGATCCTTAAGAGAACAGCAGCGTAGGTTCAGAATATTAAGAACAGCAGGGTTTAACGTTCCGGAAACCCGGCTATTCGATTTTTTACTCTACCCAAACTATGCAGCCGAGAAAACGCTTGACCAGCTTTACGAGAGAGAGTTGTATGGAAAAAAATTTCACGATAAGTACTTAGAACTTTTGAAGCGTAGCGGACAACAAGTACCGCCTTTTTTTCGAAAGCCCGCTTCACTAAAAGAACTAGCTAAGGCAAAAAAAGGCAGGGTGCTTTTGATTAGTGATGCAACAGAAGGGGGAAAGTTTCGCCTTGAAGAAGCGCTGGGCTTTGATTTCGGCAAGTTGGAAAACGGTGAGGAATTAAGACGCGAGCTGGAAGAAAAAGTCGAAAAACTGCGTTCCGGATTTAAAGCTGGAAGCGACAAATATCAAGTTTATATTAACGAAGCGCTCGCTAAACACGAGGGGCTCAACCCAATTGATGAAATAAAAAAAATGTTTTTCGTCAAATATCACCCTGCCAAAAAGACCGGAGAACTGCTTATTGGCGACGTGGACCACGTTTGGATGAGAAAAGCAAAATAGGCGAAAAAGGGCTTAAACGAGAAACAAGAATTATTCCTCAACCCGTTTAAAAATGCTATCAAACCGAGGATGAGCAAAGGCAGGAGAAAACCTAGGCTTTCGGCTTAGCCGAATGGCAGTATAATACCAAAGAAAGGTTGTCATGTTTTCCGCCGTATTTTGCCTTGCCTATAGCATCAGCTTTTTTAGCAAGCAGGCGCGCTGCTGTTCCAACCGCAAGCTCTTTTCTAGAAATTTTTCCTAAAGCCTCCATCAGTTCATTGTCAGATAACCGCTCGAGCCCGTCAGTATGGAAAAGCAGGACGTCGTTTTCCTTCAACTTGCGTTCAAAAAAATCAGCGAACAGCCCCGGCTGGTAAGGCAAGGCTTTTGTTAAAACGTTCGTCTGGAAACGGTCGTGGTGTGGAATCGTAAGCTTTTGCAAAACTCCGGTTCTGAAAAGCCAAAGCGTACCGTCCCCAATGTGGCCCACGGAAAGCTTATTGCCTTCAATCAAGCCAAAAGTTGCAGTAGTGCCCGGGGTTTTTGTTCCCTTGGCCACTTTAATTCTTTTCACGTTATCGCTCGCCGCGTCCATTGCAGTTGCAACAAATCCAAGGCCGGTAAGCCCGGGCCTGCCATAGCTGAGCTTGAAATGATTGCTTACTGCACTGCCGGCCGCATTAGATGCAACCTCACCTTTTCCATGCCCGCCCATTCCGTCAAAAACGCCCAAGACAATTGTTCCCGGAAAGGTGGAATGCGGGTGCGTGACAACAAAATCTTCCTGGTTGCTTCTCCCGCCAACTCTAGCTGCACTAGCGTAATCATGCATTTTTTCAACCTAACCTATTGTGAAAGCACGTTTGATAAAGGTTTTTGAAATGCAAAAGCAGGCTTCAATATATCGGGAATTTTGCACAAAGCCCGCGGATTTCCCCACGGATTTTCCTGCGCTCTTCCGCATCCTCGCGGTTGTCTATTGCACGCTGGATGAAGTGGCCTATTTCCTCCATTTCTTTTTCCTTCATCCCGCGCGTGGTAAGCGCCGGCGTTCCCATGCGAATGCCAGACGGGTCGTAGGGCTTTCGGGGGTCGAACGGAATTGCGTTCTTATTGCAAGTTATGCCGATTTGCTCGAAGATTTTCTCGGCCTCGCCGCCGCTCAAGTTCTTGCTGCGCATGTCCAACAGAATCAAGTGGTTGTCCGTACCGCCCGTTACGAGCGTAAATCCATTGTCCATCAAAACTTTTGCAAGCGCCTTGCAGTTTTTCACAATCTGCTGGCCGTACTCCTTGAATTCGGGCGTGCTCGCCTCGGCCAGCGCAACTGCAATTGCCGCAGTCTGGTGGTCATGCGGCCCTCCCTGGAGTCCTGGAAACACTGCACGGTCAATCATGGTAGGCAAGTATTTCCTTGTTTTTTCCGGCGGCGCCTTGAGCGGCTCTGAAGGCTCGCCGTTGCACAAAATCATCGCGCCGCGAGGCCCCCGCAGCGTCTTGTGGGTGGTGGTCATTATGACGTCCGCAATCCCAAAAGGCGAAGGGTGCGCTCCTGCAATAATCAGGCCCGTAATGTGCGAAGTGTCCGCAACAAGGTAGGCGCCCACGCTGTCGGCAATTTTCCTGAACTTTGCGAAATCAAACTGCCTGGCGTAGGCAGTTGCGCCGCACCAAATGAGCTTGGGCTTTTCCTTGTCCGCAGAAGCTGCAATTGCATCGTAATCGAGCCAGCCGTCCTCGCGCGTAGTGTAAGGGACTGAAGCGTAGTACCTGCCGGAGAAATTCACGCCCCAGCCGTGCGTCAAGTGGCCGCCGTAAAGCAAGTGCATGCCCATCATTTTCTCGCCCGGCTCAAGAAGGGCAAAGCAAACGGCCTGGTTTGCCGGGCTTCCGGAGTAAGGCTGGACGTTCGCATGCGTTACTCCAAAAAGTTGTTTTGCCCGGTTGCGCGCCAGGTTTTCCACTACGTCGATAAACTCGTTCCCGCCGTAATAGCGCTTGCCGGGATAACCTTCCGAGTATTTGTTGGTGAGAATCGAACCCATTGCCTCGAGCACGCCTTTGCTCGTGTAGTTTTCGGAGGGAATCATTTCCAGCCCCTCCTGCTGGCGCGTGAACTCGTTTTCAATGGCCTGCGCTATTGCAGGGTCGTTTTGCCTTAAAGTACCGGAAACATCCACCGCAACCACGACAACCCCCCTCCACCGAGATCAAGAAAAAGGAAAAGAATTTGGGGAAAAAGATTTTTAAAGCACCCCCACAAC
>DUGE01000006.1 GCA_013331595.1 Microcaldota archaeon
CTACAAGCGCCTGGTGCCCGGCTATGAAGCGCCGGTTTACGTTTGCTGGGGGCGCACCAACAGGAGCGCCATGATCCGCGTGCCGGAAGTGCACGGAAAAAAGGCGACGCGCGTGGAATTGCGCTGCCCTGACGCCTCGTCCAACCCGTATTTTGTTTTCTCGGCAATGCTTGCAGCAGGGCTGGACGGCATTGCAGCAAAGGAAAAGCCTCCGGCTGCAGTAGAGGAAAACGTATATCATTTCGACGAAGAGAAACTGCAAAAGTTTTACGTCCAAACCCTTCCAGCCTCGCTCGGAGAGGCGATGGCTGAAACCCGGAAGAGCGAGCTGGTGAAAAAGGCGCTCGGGGAGCACGCGTTCGGAAAGCACCTTGCGGCTCAAGAAAGACAGTGGAACGACTTCAGGCTGCACGTTACGGATTGGGAAATCAAAACCTATTTGCCGAGATTATAGAAATCCCCAATCCCACCCAAAAGCTTACCAAGGGGTTTTGCGCGGGATTGAAAGGCGGTCGAAATCCCCATCTTCAGAATAAATGAATTTACAATTGCTTTTCAAAGCGGTTGCAGCGTGCACGGCATCCCGGGGGTAAATGCCGCTTTCGACCAGCTCAGTAAAAACACTAAAATGCTCGTGCTGGAAAGGCACTATCGCCAGCCTCGGCGAAGAAAGCAGTATCTTAAGCGCGGTTGAAGCGAATGCCGGAGAGACTTTTTTGAAAAGCTTGTAGGCAACCTCATCAAGCGAAAGGCTGCTGGTAACCAAGTCTGCATCCGTCAACAGGCGCTTGCACGCTTCGCTCTTCGCGCCCTCGTCAAGAAATGCGTAAATGATAATGTTGGCGTCTACGTAGTCCATCTTTCCTCAAGCTCTTCAGCATAACTCTTGTCGGAATTTACCTTGCCGATCTTCACCTTAGGAATGGAGTCGAGCATCTTCTTGAAATCTACGATGCTTTTTTTGGGGGCTAGCACCAACTCGTTTTTTTCTTCCTTCAAAATCAGGGTGCCGCCAGGGCGAAAGCCATACGCATCCCTAACTATCTTCGGGATGACTATCTGGCCGTGCTCGTTTATCTTAACCTCAACATAAACCATTAATATCACCAGTAATAAAAATTATTATCAATAGTAGTATTTAAGCTTTGTTTTTCAGGCGACTGCTGCAGCTTGCTTTTCCCGCCAGGCCAAAAGCCTTCGCTCAGTATCAAGGCGCATGACTTGCACGGCGTAATACTCAAGCATGGCCGAAAGCTTGAGCGCATCTTCAGGGTTCAAGTAAGCCAAGTGCTTGTCCAAGTCGTGAAAACGCATTGAAATCGACGAAGAGAGGGTTTTCCCCTCTTTTTCCCTTCCCTGCCAAACGCTGACGTCTATTTTTCCGAATTTTCCGCTTCCGGCTGAAACGCGCAGCTGGAAAGACTCCAATGGAGCCGAAGCCATGGGACAACACCTCTGTTCTAACTGAAAAACTATTTTTGAGCAGCAGTAACGATACGGCCAGTCACTTCGTCTACGGTTGCGGTCATGGTGCAAATTGAACGGTCGGGCCTGATGTCAACGCAAGTGGAATCAGTGTACTTTACGATCCAGTTGGGCTTTTCATAAGTAACTTCGGGATTTTCGCGCGAAGCGCCCGTATAGGCGTTAAGCCATGAGACCACGCGAATGTCCCTGCGAGTATAGTAAATGGCATCCTCGCGCGTTTTAACTGCAAGGCTGGCTGAAGGTGAAGGCGTGGCAGGGGCAACTGTTGCAGAAGGAACAGGGGTTGCCGCGGCTATTGCCGTGGCAACTGCTGTTGCGGATGGCGTCGTAGCCTGCTGGGAAGCGCTACAGCCTAAAAGCAAGAGCGCCGAAAGAAAAAGAAAAGCACGGGCCAAGATAAAGATTCACCATTAATCGAAAACACTTCGGGCTTTTTAGTATTCGCCTGGTTTAAAAAGAGCGATTAACCAAAAACAAATATGCCTAAGTTTGTTTTGCACCACGGAGAAAACGAATTTCACTTTCAACTGGGCCGCCATGGCAAAAGGCAGCCGGACGAAATAAGGGCAAAGGATCTCGACGCACTGGTTTTAGAAGAATATCTCGAGGATGACCCTCAAGCAAAACACCTCGTTGAAGAAATGAAAAGACAAAACAAGCCGGTTTATTACGTTGAATCAGAAGAATTGCTTAAAAAAGTCGGTGGAGTCCTTTCTGCCGGCAGAATAGCTAGAACGACAGGCATTTTAACCGCCGGATTGGCATTCTTAAAAAAAAGCCGTGAAAAAAAACAAGTGCGACTCGGGAAGAAAGAGGCCAAAATCTCAAGGAGAACGTTTTTACGACTGGCTACAGCCGGAGGGGGGCTTTGGGGCTTGGGCTTGCTTGCTTCAACAGACTTTGGCCGGATGCTTCCTACAGGACAGGCTGCACCGAAAGAACCAAGAAGCTACACTAAAGAAGAATTGGACATGCTACCAAATGACATTAAAAGCGGCATGATTGTTGCCAGAAGAAATGCGGTAATAGCCGAAGGATTAGCAACCCTAGCAAAACAACACAGGAGAATTGGCATTGTGAGTGGCTCAGCCCACTACAACATTCCAGACTATATTCTCGACCCGGCTTTAAGAAAGCGAGTAAGGGCAGGGTACGAACCAAGCATACGGAAAATACACTGAGTTCCTACCAAGAGCGGATTTGCTTCGCCACGAGCTCGATGCGGCCGTCCTCGCGCTTTTTAGCCAGCGCTTTCAGCTTGAATGTTTTCCCCTCAAGATAGGGCCTTTTCAAGTCGAAAATCGTTTGCGGAGATACGAGCGTTTGCTTCAAACCCAGCAAATCTTGCGCCTGCTCCCCGAAAATCACCAGCCGTAATTTCGAAGAAGAATCAAAAGCATCAGTCGCTTCGGCAGTAATGAAAAAAACCTCGCGCAGAGAACCTCTGCAATTGCACTTTTCCTCTTCAGGAGGAACTTGCGAGCCGCACGACTGGCATTTGCGTGAGACCCGCGCCTCGAAAAGCTTGGTGAGAATAATTTGCACGAACGCGTTGCCTTCCTTCATCTGTGAAAGTGGAGTGAACTCCAATTCCTTCAAGGAATGGTTTTTAGCATGCGCCAGGATGTGAGTGTTCCAAGAGGCCTGCAGCTCGCCGTTGTTGGCAGAAACCCTTTCAACCTTGATTACATCCCCTTCCGTCAGGAAATTAACAATCACAGCATTGCGGTTCCAGCACACAAGAGTTTTCTCGCCAGAATCGTCAGCGACGGTCAAGTTCAGCACGAACCGCTTTTCGCCGTTGCGCTCGAATTCAATCAACCGCCCTTTAGTAATTATGCGGGCAAAAAAATCCTCTCCCTCCCTAGCATGTGAAAGGGGCACGGCGGGTTTAAAATAGTCGGGGAGAACAGAAGGCGGATTTTCTTCCAAGGACAGCTTTGCGTAAAGGTTGGAATGCAATTCTCCGTTCTTCACCAACGCATTTTCTATGCGCAAACACGCGTTCCGCTCGAGCTTTCTCTCGGCGAAATCGGCATCTCCACCCCAAAGCACTAGGGTTTTTTCCGCAGTGTCATCGCCCACAAGGACATTCGAGACTTTTCCCTTCCGGCCGTCCCTCTCGAACTCCCGGGAGCAGTTTATTTGCTTTACGCGCACAACCGCAGTAACGTAATCGCCGTCCTTAAGGGAAGATAGCTTCATTGGGCGGGAAGCAACACGCTTTTGCTGGACGAAACCCTCGTCAAAAGCCACGAGCTTCATTGCGGCCTCGCGCGTAAGCAGGCCGGAAAACTTCTTCTGTTTTCCCAAAACCATCTGCTCTAAGTCAGATTGACTAACTTTTTCTTTCAAAAATTGTTCCTGGGATGAGATAAAATCTTCACTCATGAAATTCCACCATCAAAAATAAGAAAACAATCAAAAAACCCGGCTAATAGGATACTCGCCACGGGGGCTCAAATAAACCACCGTATGGGCTCCGACTTTTTTGTGCCTTCGAAGATACCCTCCGAGTTCAGCGGCAACCCCGTTAAAAGCGTCGTGGCCTGACGCAACATGGTTCATCGTCATTTTTACCGCCCCGCCAGCATTAAGCGCGCAAGTCTGTACGATCAAATGCGGTTCGACTCCTTCAGCAACTTTTAAACTGCCCGCAAATTTTTCTGGAAAACGCACCCAAATAGTTGCAGAAGAGAGCCTAGCTTTTTGCACGTCAGCAGGGCTGGTCGAAAGCGTAACTGAAGAGCCGCGGAGACCCGTTCGTCGGGAACAAAAAGACCGGATTGCGACAAGCAAATCATCGGCCAGACCAGAGTTACGCCGGCCAGGTACAGCAACAAGTCCCGCTTCCTTGAAAACAAACGTTTCTAAAGGCGTGCTAGTCATCTTCCCAAACCTCAAACTTAATTATTATAAGGTGCGAATAGTAATTTCTTTGTTTTCATTACGCTTAAAAGGTGGTTCTCATGGTTGCACCAGGAAAAGTCGAGAAATACTACATGGAAAAAATGCAGTCCCAGGGCGCCATGCTTTTCTCGCTCATAGACCCGGACAAGTTTGCGCTTGAAAAAGGCCGGAAGATAGCCAAGGCAAGCGCCGAAAACGGCGCGGACGCCATTCTCGTTGGGGGAAGCGTCGGGGCGCAGGGAAAACTTCTGGACGACACGGTCAAAATGATTAAAGACGAAAGCAACGGCCTTCCAGTCGTGCTCTACCCCGGAAACATTTCAGGCTTGAGCCCAAATGCCGACGCCGTCTACTTCATGCACATGCTCAACTCCCGCGACGTCTACTGGCTTAGCACAGCCCAAATCCAAGGCGCGCCGGTGGTGGCAAGAATGGGAATCGAGGCAATACCCACAACTTATTTGATTATCGAGCCTGGGCGCGCCGTAGGGTGGATAGGCAACGCCAACGTCGTCCCACGAGAACGCAGCGACCTTGCAGCAGCATGCGCGCTTGCAGCGAAATACACGGGCTCCCACGTTTTGATTACGGACGCCGGAAGCGGCTCGCCCCATCCTGCAACCAACGAGATGGTTTCGGCAATTGCCACGGCAGTTGGCCGGGATTTGTTCTATTTCAATGCGGGCGGCATCAAAACGCCAAAACAGGCTGAAGAGTGCATCAACGCGGGAGCGCACGGCATTCGCG
>DUGE01000028.1 GCA_013331595.1 Microcaldota archaeon
AGGCAGGTCAACCCCAAAAGAAAAAGTGATATAACAACATGATAAAACTCAACACGTTCCCACTTGACCTGGAATACGACGCCGAGGGAAAAAAACTCTACTTCGACGGAGCCGAGCTGAAGCCCAGCGTGCGCACGCTCAGCGAAATGGAAGGCGTCTGCCTCGAAAAAGCTTTCGCGCAAGAAGCGGACAAAAACCGCGTGCAATACTACATGTTCCGCTCAATCCGGCTGAAATCGGAAGAAGAGTTGTTCAACCAAACTAACTTGTCTTTCGACATTACGGTAATCCCCCCGCTCGAATTGGGGAAAGAGTACAACAAGACCTTCGGCCACTACCACCCAAAAAGCGAAGCTGGAACGCGGTACCCAGAGATTTACGAGGTCCTCGAAGGCCAAGCGCATTATTTGATACAACGCCTTGACGAGAAAACAGGCGGCGTGGACGACATCATGCTAATCGAAGCAAGGAAGGGGGACAAGGTCGTAATGCCAACAGGCTATGGCCACGTTTCCATAAACCCCACGCACGAAACTCTCGTTTCAGCGAACATCGTCGGGAAATTCCAGAGCGACTACGCGCCGTACAAGGAAAAGGAAGGCGCGGCGTACTTTGAGTTGATTGACGATTCGCTCACGCCCAACAAGCACTATGAAAACCTGCCGATGATTAAAACCATCGACGCCATGGACCTTCCAATCAACCAGCAGTTCGACGGCGATAACATTTACGCCCAGTTTATCGAAAACCCCGAGAAATTCGATTTCCTGAGAAAGTGAAAGAAGCTGTTTCCACTTTCACGCTTCATTCGCCAGCTAGAATTCGCCTTAGAATACCGTGCGTTGCGTCAACATGCACCAGCTCCCCGTCTTTCAGCAATTTAGTCGCGATTTTAGTCCCGACCAAGCAAGGCACGCCCAATTCGCGCGAAACTACGGCGGCATGTGAAGCGAGCCCACCCATGTCAGTTACTATAGCGCTTGATTTTTTCATTGCCACGACCAAGCTGGGGTCGGTCGCGTGCGACACTAGAACCGAGCCTTCTTTCATCTTCTGCAAATCACCTGCGCTGTTGACTATGCACACAATCCCCCGCCCTTGGCCAGGGCTGGCGCAAATCCCTTTCAATTCAGTTGCAGCCCCAATCGGTTCTTCCGAAACTAATTTAATTTTCTTCATAAAATCCTGCGCGTCACTGCCCAGGTAAAGCACGGGTTTCCCGTCTACCGACCAAACAGCAANNCAAAGTTCTTGTGACGAGAGTCAAGTTCTAAGGCAGTAAGTTTCTTTCCGCCCCTCAAAGCCGGGCCGAATTCCCACCAGAAGTAATAACGAGCTTTCTCTAAGCTTACCCCCAGCCTAGACGCCGCCTCCTCATACAAAGGGAGCAGTCTTGAAAAGCCATGGTAGATTGCATCCTTTCGATAGCCCCTACCCCAAACTATTTCCCTTGCTATTTCCAAAAGCCTTGCGTGCTTATCATCTACATTGAATTGGCCCAAGAAGTGTTCCTGTTTTTCTTCCAAGGCCATAGACCCGGTGGCAAGCTCATCTTGGAGAACCTTGACTTTCGGCCGGTTTTTCAAGAGGTTTGAAAGAGTCTGCGCGAACTGAGCCTCGCTCCAAACCGGGCCTTCGTAAACGAACGGCAGCCAACAAAACTCTTTCACATGCCCGGAAAACAACCGCCACAGGCGGGGTTTTTTTTCCTTGAACTTGGCGAAAAACCCGGAATCAAACGACTTTGACGCAGTAAACAAAGCAAACGTCTCTTCGTCCGCCTGGATTTTTGCGGCTAAGCGCACTAGGGAAATTTCCTCCATTTGCGCGTTGCTCCTCTTCAATGGCGTGGTCAAAACGGAAAAGAAACCTCCAGCGCCAGTTCCCTGGTTCTGCTTTTCCAAATACCGTACTAGGTAGTCAACTAGTGGCGCCCTGTGGGGAAAGTCAAGTGCAAGCCAGGCTTGGCCGACCTCCTGGCAATCGCCAATGATTTCAATGGCCTCGTCGAACAAATCTGCAATTTCGCTGTTTGAAAGTTGCGAGAACTCCCTGGGAAAAGACTCGAAATAGGCGAATGCCGCGCTTGAAGTGTTTTCTATCCTCTCGTTCACGGCTTCGGCCCACGCCGGGTCTTCAACAACCTTCCTGAACGCAGCATTGCCTGCGCGCTGCACCGCCTTCGAGGGCATGATCCAGTCTACCTTTCCCGACTGGCAGTGCAAAATCGATTGGCCGAATGAAGGTATTCCCATGAAAATTTCATGGGGAAATCGCAGTATGGTGCCGCCCATTATCGTCAAGGGCCTCCACCTGCCAGGAGGGCCGGACGGGCCTTCCTCAACAATAGTCCAAAGGTCTTCCTTAAGTGAAACGCCTTGTTTTCGCGCCTGGGCCTGAAGCTCAAGCTCGGCCCTGGCGACTTGAAATTCAGAAGGCTTGGAAGTGCCGAAATACTTCCTCAGTTTTTTCCAGCCGCCGCCAGGAAGGCGGTAGGAAGAAGTAACGTGATAATAGGCATTTTTTCCGCGTTCAACTTTCTCGACAAACGCCATACCTATTTATGTCCACATCTTTTTTAAATCCTTTTTGTGTCCACATTAAAACAGAAACGTGCTTGGTTTTAAAGACTTAAAAAAAGCTTGGCATTGAAAAAAAGATAGAAAAAAAAGAAAAAGAAACGAGGGACATGCGCTTACATGTCCATGCCGCCCATTCCACCCATGCCTCCAGGACCGCCTTGCGGTGCCGGGGGCCTGCCGCGTGCAGCAATGATGTCGTCAATGCGCAAAATCATCTCAGCGGCTTCGCTTGCCGACTGGATAGCCTGCTTCTTCACGCGCAGGGGCTCTATAACGCCCAGGGACTTCATGTCGCTGACCTTCACCTTGTAAACGTCAACGCCCATGTTCGAGCTCTTCTTCTCGTGCTTAGTGCGCAAGTCCACGAGAGTGTCTATGGAGTCCAAGCCGCATGATTCTGCAAGAGTGCGTGGGATTACTTCAAGGGCGTCGGCAAAGGCTTGGATGGCCAATTGCTCCCTACCGCCAACTTCAACCGCATATTTCCGCAGTTTCATGGCCAAAGCCATTTCAATGCTTCCACCGCCAGTAACGTACTTGCCGTCTTCAACTGCAGACCTTACGGAACCAATCGCATCAACCAAAGCGCGCTCGGCCTCGTCAACAACGTGCGATGTGCCTCCGCGCACGAGAATCGTGACGCTCTTGGGATCCTTGCACTTTTCAACGAAAACCATCTGCTCTCCGGCGATTTTCCTCTCTTCAACCAAGCCGGCGTGGCCCAAGTCCTTGGAGCCCAAGTCTTCCAGCGTTGTTACGACGCGCCCGCCGGTTGCGCGGACGAGTTTCTCCATGTCGCTCTTCTTGACGCGCCTTGCTGCAGCAATTCCTTTCTTTGAAAGGTAGTGCTGGGCAACGTCGTCAATGCCCTTCTGGCAGAACAATACGTTCGCGCCTGAAGCTGCGACCTTGTCAACCATCTGCCTCAACATTTTCTCTTCTTGTTCGAGGAAAGCGGTCATCTGGTCTGGGGAGGTTATGCTGATGCGTGCGTCCGTCTCGGTCTTCTCTATTTCCAATGCCGCATCAAGCAATGCAATCTTGGCATTCTCGAGTTTCTTGGGCATTCCAGGATGGACTATTTCCTTGTCGATCAAAACGCCGTTGATTAGGACGGTTTGCATGACGTCGCCGCCCTGCTTTTTCTCAAGTTTAATGTAGTCCTTGTCAACGCTGACTTTTCCATCGCGTTTTTCAGCCACTTGAATGACCGAGTCTACAACCATTTTGGCAAGAAAAGGCTGTGCCTCGCCAGAGGTAACGGTCTTGCTTCCCATGGAAACTGCGGCGATTTTTTCCAGCATGCCCTTGTCATTCAATCCGATGGCCTCGCCTATTGCAGCGAGCTCTTCAATCGCCTTGGCCGAAGCGGCCTTGTAGCCGTTGATTATGGTTGAAGCGTGAATGTCCTGGTCAAGCAAGCCTATGGCTTCCTTGAGAAGTTCACCGGAAAGAACCACTGCGCTGGTAGTACCGTCGCCGACCTCCTCATCCTGCGTTTTCGCGATTTCAACCATCATTTTTGCAGCGGGGTGCTCGACGTTCATTTCCTTCAAAATCGTCGCTCCATCGTTCGTAATCACAATGTCGCCCATGTCGGACACCATCATCTTATCCATGCCCCTCGGGCCGAGCGTTGTCTTTACAGCGGAAGCCACTGCATAGGCGACCGCAATGTTCGTGCGCTGGGCGTCGCGGCCCAACAGCCTTGAAGAGCCGTCCGGCAACATCAAAACAGATTGTCCACCTGAAATTTGTCCTTGAGACATCACATACCACCTCAAAATTTACTGCAAGCACATATGGATAGAGCCGATTGAACGCTAAAACCAGAAAATCCTTAAAACTCGATTTTTCGGGCAGAAGCCCAAAACCCACACTACGCTCTTAAATTAACATTAATACTACGCCCTTGCGGTCTTTTAAAAATATCGCTTTAGCCCTTGGCCTTTGCGCTTTGACTCCTAAGCTCGATTATCTTCCTCTTGCCCTCAATATCCTCGTTTGCAATCTTCTTGAACAAAACCCTTGGCTCAGCAATCACGTGCCCTACCTTCAACTCTTGTTTTGAGGCGTCGGACCACGAAATGCCCTCGAACTTAAGGTTGAGCAAGCCGAAAATATCGCGGGCGGTGAAGGGAATGAAAGGCTCAAGCACTATCGCAATGCTGCGCAGGGCGTTTGCAGTCAAGAACAGCGAGGTTTTCGCCTTCTCTGGATTGGTCTTAATCGCATGCCACGGCTGCGAGTCGTTGAAGTATTTGTTCGTCTCGCGCGCCAAATCAACCGCACTGTGCAAAGCCTCCTGCAGGCGGTAATCCAAGAACAACTGTCTTGTTTTCTTCACGTGGCCGGCAATTGTTTTCTTGAACGCCTTGTCCTGGCCGTCAAGGGTTTTCGCAGCTGGAATTTTCGACGAATAGTTGTTCTTCAGGAAGACAAGCGTCCTTTGGACAAGATTGCCTATAACGTCCGCAAGGTCGCCGTTAACCTTGTTCTGGAATTCCTCCCAGTAAAAGTTCGTGTCGCTGTGCTCTGGAAGAATCGAAAGAAGATAGTAGCGCCAGTAGTCGGGCGGAAACCATTCCAAAGCTTCATCGGTGAAAATGCCCCACTTGCGCGAGGTCGAGAATTTCTCACCCTCGTAATTCAAGAACTCCAGGCTTTTCACTTGGTAAGGCAAATTGGCGTACTCGGAGGAGTAAAGCACCGCCGGCCACGTTACTGCGTGGAATGCAATGTTGTCCTTGCCGAGAAAATGGATTATTTTCGCGTTCGGCCCGCGCCAGTATCCCTCCCACTTTCCACTCTCGCCGCGCTCGTCGAAAAGCTGTTTGGTAATGGAAATATACCCAATGGGCGCGTCGAACCACACGTAG
>DUGE01000079.1 GCA_013331595.1 Microcaldota archaeon
GCCATTGACTGAAGCTTTGAGAAAACTGCCCGGAATCGAAGTTGACGAAGCCAATGACAGCCCGCCGGAATTCGAGCGCCATGACACCATAGCGCAATTAATGAACAGAAAAAGGCAACAGGAACTCAACGACCCCGAATACAGGCGGGTTCTAGCACGGGCGTTTCTAGGCAGCATGCTGAATACTTTCCTTTTAGAAAGGACAGGATTTGCGGCAGCGGGAGAATCCGCCGGCGCCGTCATGGCCGGAAATTTTTCAGAAAACGAAATCCGGCAGATATCCGAAGAGTGCGGAAAACGCAATTTGGGGTACAATCAATTCAACGTGAAAAAACGCATCTTCGAAGAAATCATGAAGCCGAAGCTCAAGGAAAAAGGCATAAGTATTCCTACAAGCGAGGCGGAAGTCGAACAAATGCTAAGGAAAATCCGGCCCAGGACAAGCTTTTCAGAACCTTGGCGGGCAAGAAAAGAATAATTATAGCGGCGCTAAACCAATTCATTTGGGCTGTGACGAAAAAAGGCTTGACTCTGAACGATGATGAGCTTACGACTTCGGAGCCCACAAACTTTTTGCGGAAAAGTTTGATCAAAAACTTTCTTTAGAAAAGAAAGTTTAATCAAAGAAAAGCGCGTATCAAAATTGATCAAAATGATTGCAGAGCCAGTTAGAGTGGAAAAACCGTATTTCGACCAGAAGTGCAGGGATGAATTGCAGAGGATTTTCACCGAAATTCGGACTTTATGCACGAACACAATTTGAGGCAAGTCATCGGAGCCGGGCCAAGCGCAGAGCCTTTCGCCAGGGCGATTGTCAAAGCCTACAGAAGAAGGCACGGCACTAAAATTGCACTGTTCAGCCTAGGTAGGCTTGGAGAGGAAATTAAGGAAAAAGAAAAATTTGCCGAAGTGCTGAAGGCAACCCGACCGAAACTTGACTTGAACGCGCCAACACTGGTTTTTGACGAGCTCTATGCAAGCGGCGAGACACTTGCAAATTTGAGCGAAGCCCTTCAAAAAGCAGGACTCCGGCACAAGACCGCTGTTTTGGTTGCAAGTGAGAACGCACAAAATAAAGCAAACAAGCCTCATTACATCGGCACGTTTACTGACAGTTCAATCTACAATCCAATATGCGCCATAGGCCGCGGAACGGAAGTTGTTTTTTCAAGAAACAACAGAGGACAGTTCAGGAGAAATTGGGTTGGATTCAAGCGGCTATTGAACAGGCAGCTTGACGGAATAGTGACGAGGAATACCTGAGAAAAGAAAAGAGTAAACGAAAGCTCATTCATACGGGCTTCAAGTGCTTCGTATTCATCTTGCGCTCCTTGCCCTTGGCACCCTTGACCCTGACGAGGTTGTTGTCCACGACTTCAGTCACCTCGACCGCATCGCCCTTGCGCCGTCCTGCGAGAACTACTGCCTTGACTCCCTTCTGGAATACCCTAGCCATTTAAACCACCCGAAAACGTTTGCCTAAGAATTTATGCAAGCTGGGCTAATTTCTGCCTTCCGGCTGCCTCAAAACTCGCTGCGATTGCCAGCTCATCAAGCTTTTTTGCCACATTTGACTTCTTGTTGAGCTCGTACATTTTAGCCTTGCCTACCTTGCGCGTTTCAACAGCCAGCCCTCGCTTCACTAGAGATGGCACTATGGACTGCAAGGAACGATAGCTCACTTCAGTAGCGCCCTCAATTTCAGAAAGCGAATAATCCAGGTCCCTGTGCACGAGGAGGAAATCCAAAACCCTGAAAACCGGCTTGTTGCCGAAAACATCCTTCAAACCCATTTCAACACCATTAAACAATCGAAAGGCGAATATTTAAATATGAAGGTTTTGTAACTAAATTACGAAAAAATCTACGTATTTGCGCTTGAGTGCTTTTCTATTGCGCAGGCTAGTTTACGAGAACTGCTACGGCCAGAAGCAAATGCTTTTGGAAAACGTGGCTAAATCGATGCGCCACGAAAAACACTATGCCGAGCAAGTGCTGAAAAAACTTATTGCCCAGGGGCTTGTGCTTAGCGAGAGTAAACACTACGGCGTACACGTTTGGCTTAACACAGATAGAATCAGCGAAATAAAACAAATAATTCTTGAGGAAACTTAATCGGATAAATAAAGAGAAGGCTAGGCCTTTCTTTGCTTTTTGTTTTTAATCGCGTCAAGTATTTTCTTTGCAGTTTCCTCCACCTCGAACGCGTCGGTGTCTATCACCAGGCATCCTTCCGGCTCTGCATATTCAATGCCGTAAAGCTTTTTGTAACGCGTTTTGTTCGAATCATCACGGTAAACCACTTCCTTCAGCGCTTCCTCGAAACTCCGGCCGTCCCGGTCGGCAATGCGCTGCGCCCTAACAGCCAAAGGGGCATACAGCCAAACTTTCAAGTCGAACTTGGGCTTTGGCTTTTCAAGCTTGGCTGCCACTTGGGGAAGGAAGACCGCAAGGCGCGTGCCGACAACGCAATTCTTGTTTTCCAAGACGAATTGCACTTGCTTTTCGTCCAGCATGAAATCGTATTTCGGCGTCTCGTCTGCAAGCGAATGGAGCGCGTTAAAGGGAATGCCCAAATCGTTGGCGAGGTTATGGAAGGTATAGTTGAACTTGGGAAAACCCAGCGATTGGGAAACTATAGTCGAAGCGGTTGAATTGCCACAGCCCGTGGGGCCGGAAATGGCGATGCGCATGAAAGCCATTACGAAAACCGGGTTTTAAAGAGCAATAGTAAGAAGCCCGAATGGAACGAAAAGAAAAGGGGGTTACTTGCGCTTGCGGGCCGGGAAAGAGCGCATGGCATACAAAGCGACAAAGCCCACCAGCAAAGCAAAAAGCGGGTT
>DUGE01000105.1 GCA_013331595.1 Microcaldota archaeon
GGATTACGCCCCTAGCGTCAGTATCCCTCGTAGTTGTGGCGATATTCTTTTTCGCTTTCGCCTCAAGCCAAAACGAGCCCAACCTCGGCGTAAAGGAAATGGCTCTAGGCGACAAGGTGAACGTTGGCGGATATCAATTTCTCCTTAGGGACTTGAGCTCCAACGCGGCAATAATAACCGTTTCTAAAGATGGCAGTGTGATTGACCCGCTGCTTTTGATTGCCCGCGGGGAAATAAGGAATACGGGCACCATGCAGTTGGAAGTGCAGGAAATCCTCTTTTTGAATGGCAATCCTTCCAAGGCGCGCATAAGCTTCTCGAAAACACAGCCTTTGCCGTCCGGCACTGCAATTACGCAACAGAAAGCAAGGGAAATTTTCCTCAGCCTATACCCCCAATATCCCGCCGAATCCCTTAGCATTACGACCGGCTCCTGCCGCAAGATAGAAGGCTATTGCTACATAGTTTCAGGCTACAGGAAATTCACGCTGCAAAACGAACAAGGCAGCACGCTGAATTTCCTTGACGGCACTATCGCATACATAAGCGCTGCAAACGGCGAGCTGGCCTACGCGTTCAAAACCAACTAGGCGAACCCCCATGGATTTGCAAGAAGTCCTGGAGTTTCTCCAACAGCAGTCGGCCGGCGAGAAAAAACAAAAAATCTTTTTGCTAGTGCTCGGCATGGTACTGCTTATTGCCGCTGCATTCTTTTTCCTGCAATTTACTGGGAAGAAAACGGTCACCGTGGAAATAACCGACAGGCAGTCTGGCCAGCCTCTTGATGCAAAAATCACAATAGCTACGTTTTCACAAGTGCTTGCGGTTGGCGAAAGCAAAAACGGCAGTGCCGTTTTCGCAGGCATAGACGCACGCGAGAAAGTGCGGGTTATCGTTGAAAAGAAGGGCTATAAATCCGTGGGCGTGGAACTTGAGCCGAGCCAAACCAACGTGGAGGCGAGTTTGGAAAGGGAAATCCTGCGCACCAGCATGGAAACCATGGCAATAGTAACTTCAAGCAAGAACCTCGAGCGCAAGTACGGCGCTGAAACCGCCAAGGAAATCATCAGCAAGGCAACTGAACTTGCGCAAACAATAAACGAAACCGAACCAATAGGCGCTTCGCTCTACGTGATAGACTCGAAAGAATCTTCTGAAGGGCACGGGTTTGCCCTGGCGGAAAACCCGGATGACGCCCGGCAGGTTTTGGCATCAATTTACTCAATAGTGCAAAAAACCAGGCCCGCATACCTTTTGATAGTCGGCGGGCCGCGCATAATCCCATTCCAAAAGATTGAAAACCCGCTCGCGATGGATGAAAATAGGGTTAGTTTCGATTTCGTGATAAAAGCATCGCCAACAATTGAAACGGACAACCTTTACGGCATGTTTGAAACGCCTTCGCCAATCGAAAGGACGTTTTTCCCGGATGTTGCGGTTGCACGGATTCCCGATGGCATTGAAATCAATATGGAAGGAGACAAGCTCCTGGTTGAAATAATGCAGAATGCGATAGACAAGCACAGGCAGAAAGCCAGGCAGCAAGCGTCGTTCTCCACGTTCACTTCCGACGACAGCATTCTCGACTACTACGGCAAATTTCTCTTCACGAAAACCGGGCCCAACGACGTTTTGAAAAGCCCCGAGTTTTTCAATTACATCCCTGAAACAATGCAGGTAAATGAAAACGCAACGCGTGAAATCAACACCCTTGTTGATAATTCGAGCATAATGATAGTGCTTTTGCACGGCAACGAGCCTTTCGCCGAACAGGCTTTGGCAGGCATTGGTTTCAACGACCAGCGCCAGTACATGGCCTACAGCCCGGCGGAAATGCAGGAAACCGACTTTTACGGAAAAACAATACTCATCGACTCCTGCTGGGGAGCGAGCCTCGAACGGCCTGCCAACGCGGCGTTGCCCATAATCGCCCTGCGGAAAGGCGCGAATGCGTTCATGGGAAGCACTGAAACTGCGCTGTCAATCTCGAGAAAATCCTACAAGAGCATAGGAAAAGAAAGCGACCTTTCATACTTGGGCGTAAGCAACTCCCTGATTTACCTGATGAGCAAAAAGCTCAGCGAAGGGGAAACCATCGGCAAGGCGTTCTTGGAAGCAAAAAAATCGCTCAGTTGGGGCAGCGAGCCGGAATACCTCACCAACGCCGAATTCGTTCTCTACGGCGACCCGACGCTGAAAATAGGATGAAAATTCGACCTAGTGCTTTTTCTCGCGCAGTTCTTTAATTAGTGCAAACGCATCTCTCTTTGGAATTACGGTCCACCCTAGTCTCGTAGTAAGCAATTCATGCTTCGGGTTGGAACCCAAAACCATGCCAGCTGCAAAAGCATAACCGTTTCGTTTGCCCTCTTCAAAGGCGTGATTAACCAGAGCTTTGTAAACGCCAGAAGATTCATGATCGGGATGAACAAGAACGCTCCTAAGCCAAAGTGCCGAGCCGTTAGCCCATTCCACAAAACTTGCGCGCGGAATTTCTTCAAAAAGGTCTGGTAGGTGCGAAGTGAGCAGGACGCCGACTATTTGGCCATCCCGTTTTGCCACAAAATGAAACGGGTGTTGCTCATCATTTAAGGCAGTTTCAACGTCCGCCATTTCTTTTTCTATTGCAGAAGAACCACCAGGCACTGCTCGGAGCCCGAACGCATTTGCAATAAAGCCAGGGTGTCTTTCCTCATAAGCATGGTAAAGCATTCTGATGCCCTGCAAGTCGCTTGGCAAAGCCCGGACTATTTCAATCGGAATTTTAGCCATTAGTTAATGAATAAAGATTACA
>DUGE01000014.1 GCA_013331595.1 Microcaldota archaeon
CGTCGGGTGGGCCTTGACGTTGGCGAAAGAAAAGTTGGTTATGGGAAGTCCTGGCTCGTTCAGGGAAAGCACGGCGTTTTTCGCGCTAGCGTCGAAATTCACCCCAGCCTCGATTTCAGTGCCGTCGTGCCTCACGAGCTTGAACAGCCCCTGCTTTTTCTTGCCCGGCGGGGTGACTAAAACTTCCGCAGGCTTGCATTCAACCCCGCCCATTGAAGCTGTGACGTTATAGTGGATTGCAGGCGCGGTCTCGTTAGTCCCGTTGTTGGAATAAGCGCACTGGACTTCAGAGCAAGAGCCTTGCTCTGCATCGCAAACGCTTTCTACGCTCTCGCCGTTGCCGCACGAAACGTTGGCCGTTGTCGCGTTAGTGATGTTCAGGAACGAAACGAGGATTTTGCTTGAACCGCCGCCCTTCAACAACTGCGGTTCGGCGTATATTTCGCAAGAGCCGTTTTCAGGCGGTCGGGGCGTCGGCGTGGCAGTGCCTAAAGTCACTGTTGCAGGCTGGCATTGGAAATCGCCTATTGAAGCTGAAACCGTAAAGTTCCTCGGCATTTCTTCAGGGCCCGCACTGAAAACGCAGTCTGTTGGAACACAGAAGCCGGTTGTTGAATTGTCGCATGCAGTTTCAATACCAATGCCATCACCGCAAGTGATTGATGCTGCAGAAACGTTGCCGGTAAAGTTGGAAAAATCAACCAACACCGACGCAGTGCCGTTCTCCAAAAGCAAGCTTGGGTTTGCGGCCACTCCGCAATACTGGCCTCCAGGCTCGGGACTGGGCGAAGGTGAAACTTCCGGCGTTGGGGTTGCGTTAGTGTCATTTACTTCCGGCGACGGGAAAGGCGAAGGGGAAATTTCAGGAGTCGGAGTTGCGTTAGTGTCATTCACACCTGGAGAAGGCGAGGGAAACTCGGTCGGAGAGGGAAATTCAGTTGGCGAAGGCTCTTCAGTTGGCATGGGGGATTCGGAGGGCTCTGTTGAAGTGGAAGGTCCTGCTGAAGGAGAGGGGGAAGGTTCTTTTTCCGCAACAGTGTAAGTCAAGATTTCAAGGGTCGCTTTCGCATTTTCAACCTCGAAAACAATCGAATACGAATCTTTCCTGTAGCCGGCAATGTCGCAAGTCTCGACGCAAACTTCCTTGAACTCCCGGCGGTTGGAAACAACAGTCGGAGAAGGAGAAGGCGTTTCAACTACAGTAGCCGACGGAATCGGAGTTTCACGGGGCTTGTCCTTGTCTTTATCCTTGCCCGTTTCATCCGGCGAGGGCGAGATTGTTGCGTTCGCTTCAACAGTCGGCGTTACAGTAACGTTAGTTTCGTTAGTGGCATTAAATTCAACAGAAGGGGAGGGCGAAGGCTCAGGGGACGGCGAGGGGCTTACGCTCGGGGTGGGAATTTCAGTTGGCGTAGGGGTTGGAGTGTCGGTGGGCGTTGGTGTAGGCGTATCTGTGGGAGTAGGCGTAGGGTCGTCAAAACGAAGCTCGAAAAACCGTTTTAGCGAAGTGTTCTCCGGAACAGCTGCCACCGAAACATCAACTGGATTTGCGGTTGGAATTTGCTCAAGAGCGGGAAGCTCGACCAAAAGCCTTTTCTCGCCTTCCTTCACCAAAAAAATCCTTACTGCACCAGGGCCCTCAACATATCCGCTTGCGGTTACGCTGTGCAGGAAACCCTGGTTGTCAGGAGTCCACGTGAACTCCTGGCTAGCCTCTGCAGTAAAACCAACGTACTGGGAGTAAGTGTGAACCTCGCCCAAGCCCTTTCCAATGAAAAGGCCGGTTATGCTGCCGCGCAACGGCCCGAAGAAAGCGAAGAGCAAAAGCGCCAGGAAAAGCAGGAGCAAAAACAAGAGACGCGTGTCGGTTTCTAGGCGTTTCTTCAAATTGGATATGGAAAACTTTTTGCCTGCCGAAACCACTAGAGCCCCCCTCTAAACCGCATTATAATTTATTGAGGAGTAAGTATAAAAAAACGCGCAAATGCGGGCGAAGACTGATTGAAAAGCGAAGCTGGGAATGGCTTTGGCCCTAACGCAGTTAAAAAGTAAAAAATGAGGGGTTTTGAGCCACAGCAAGAAATCAGGCACGGATGGCGATTTCTTTGCTGATCATATTCGGAATAGTGTAGGTTGCATTAATCGTCTCCCTATTGGGCAGGATAAATGCAATAAGGATTAGGATGTCGCTTTTAGTCGTGGAAAAGCCAAACCTTGCGCTGGTTATTTTGGATAGCAACCCGCGGTTCAAGTCATGCTTGTTAAACATTTTTTTTAAAAAGTTTTCAGCATCAGAAAATTCTAGCCCCA
Organism: Microcaldota archaeon; assembly: GCA_013331595.1. The sequence goes on from DUGE01000014.1 coordinate 2,311, forward strand.
CGGGCTCATTTTTATGGAAGTGGACTGCTACGGAACCGACTCTAAGCGCATAGGTGGTTTTAGAGTCTTGCCTGCGCACACTTAGGAGGTTAAAAACAGGGTCGTACCTAACAGTTGCCTTGTGCAGGTCATACAACATGTGCATCTTCACTCCTGATGTAGAGCTTGTCAATTAGCTTTTGTTTTCGTGTATTTATAGGCATGACGTTCACTAAAAATATAGGCCCTCCAAACTCGAAAACACCAAGCCACGCACGCCTTGGGCTCAGCCTATAATACGATTCAACCCTCCTTCCCTTTTCTCCCTCGTGCGTGGAAAAACTCCAACGGGGGTTGAAAGACAAAAACTTTGACAACGCTTCATCAACATTAATGCCAGCTTCCCCGCCACTCTTTTTGCAATATTCGGTAATGATAATATTCTCTTTGGGAGTCGTAAGAAGTTTTTTTACTAGCGCCTTAAGCAGCTGTTCGGACAAGTTTATTCGCCTTTAAAATTGTTTATTGAAGGAAAGACTTTAAACTGTTTGTTCCACTTCTCAAGATTTTATCACGCATTCAGTTTTTCAAGCCGTTCAACCAGCTGCGAAAAAAGGAGTTTCTTCTTTGCCGGGGAGAGGTTGAAAAGCTTCTTCTTCACCATCAGCCGCGAAATGGTAAAAATATAATTTGGTTTTATCACGCATTCCTTGAAAGCGCCCTCTTTGGTCGTCAAAGGGATGCCCTTCATTTCCAAGTTGCTGGTTATTCCCGCGACAATGAGATTCCCGAACTCTTCAAACAGCACCACCGCAGGCCTTGCCTTGGTTTCAAAAGAATCCGTAAACTGCACGGTGGCCAAAACAACCTCGCCGGGCTCGAACATGTTCAAGCCCCCTCCCACGCCTCATCATGCTTGTTGTCCCACAGTTCACGCATTTTCGGCTGCTGGATTTTGTGGAGGAAATCGTCGTACTGCGAATGCTTTCGGGCTTCCTTGAAAAGCCTGGCCATGTGCAAAATCAATTCCGCATAGGACTGGCGCGGGTATTCCTTCGAGCCCTTCAAAACGCCCAAAAGCTTTTTCGGCACCTGAATCGTCGTAACGTCTTCCATATAGCTCACCAATAGTAAGCTATATAGTAACGATATAAAAGACTTCCTGCGCATGGCCGCAGGAACCAAAACGCCAAGTTTACTTCAAAAAATTTTCGAACGCTTGGAGGGTTATTCGCAAGTCTTTCTTAAGGAGTTTATCCAATAGCCCCCCGGTCAATTTCTTCGCCAGTATGAAAAGGCACGGCCGTAGTCCTGCCATCCGGATGCCTAAAATTCCCGCTTAACTTGGCTGGAGCATTAGGGTTATTGTTTGCTTGCTGTCGATGAAAACGCTAGTTGCGGTGCTGTTGTAGCCCGCGAGAGTGGAGTTGAACGCGTTCAAGAAAGACCACTCGCCTAGCGGCCCCCGGGTGGCGGTCACGTTGAACTGGCTCAAGTTTTGGGCTACTGCAATAAACCCGCTCGAGTTGGTCAATTGCGTATTGTAGAATGAGGGGGTGGCGTTGCTGGTAATCGTAACGTTAGCGTTTTGAAGCGGGTTCATGCCATTGTCAACAACTTTGACGTGCACGGTCCATAACGCCTCAAGGGAACATGCGCCAATGCACTCCATAAGGTCTATCCTGTCCGAGCTAGTGTCCATGTTGATGAACTGGTTGTAAGTATTGTTTTGCCAATTTTCGTCAGTCATGGTTGAATGGTGGTAGGCGTTGGGGTTGGTGAAAACCTCGTCGCTCCAAACGTTTTGAATTCCGCCGGCATTAACCAAAGTCATGGGGCTTCTTCGCCCTACCAAATTAAGCGTGTAAGAGTTCCCATTGAAACTGTTCAAGTGGGAGTCTTCAAGGGAAACAAGCGCAGTGCCCCCTTCGTAAAAGTTTATTTCATTGTCGTAGAAGAAGGAAGAATTGATTCGGTGCAAATAAAGCGGGTTTGACAGCCCGGTGATATTGTTGTTGTGGAATTTCAGCCCGCTTTGGTATGCGAACTCGAAAACCGCGTTTGCCCCCACTTGAGGGCTGCAGAATGCCGTATTGTAGGAAACGTTGAGGTTCAGGTTTGCAAAATAGGCGGGAATGCCGCTGCCGCCGAAATTAGAGATTGAAACCAGCCGGCCAGTTTCCCCTTCAACGCAATCGCCGAAAGTGTTGTTGAACACCACGTTGTCAAACGAGGGGGTTGAATTGCCGGTTGAAACCCAGCCCCAGCCTGCGTACCTGCTGGCGTTGAAAACAAAGTTTTTGACCACCGTGCCGTTATAGCCGTTCAGGTTAATGAAGGAAGAAACGAAATCCCCGCCATCATTCCCAATGCTCATGGTAAAGCCGTTCCCGTCCAATACGGCGTTGTTTGCGCCAATGGTAAAGCAACTTCTGGCCGGGCTAAGCATGGTTTGGTTTCTCCTTAAGGTAAAACTGTCTGTGATTGTCCCGCAGTCATCCAGCCCAAGCACGTCTGCCGACAACGCAACGCTCCTGGAGGAGTAGTTTGCAGTGGCGGCATAATAGAGCGTGTAGTTGAAGGTTTTCGAGATGTTGTCGATAGTGAACGTGTCGAGAGTGGGGTTGGCAACTGCGGTTCCGTTCCTCAACAGGGCAACTGCTCCTTCCGGCTGCAGCAAAAACCCGCTTGCATTTGCCGTGCTGTTTTCAGTGTCGCTCACTGCATAAATCCGGTCGGTGGCGCTGGAATTCAGGTGCAACACGACATTCGGGGTGGTGTTTTGCGCAACCACAATGCTGAAAGTCCCGCTTGTCGAAGCATACATGCCGTCCGTTGCAGTGAAATTGAAGTAGTGCGCGCCTGCACCGAGGGTGAGGTTGTAGTTCCACACGCCGCTGGCGGCCGAGCCGTTCCATAGCGACATCGTGTAATTTGCGTTTTGCATGGTGAGGACAACTTGCGAAGTGCCGTTGTTATCGGTAAAGTTGGCGAAAAACCGGATTGTTTCCCCGTCGTATTCTGAAGAATTGGTTTTGTTGGACTGCTGCCATTGGAATTGGGGCGCCGGGGACAAGACTAAAATGTCCATCCAGTCTGTCGCGTTCCTGACTGAATCCGAACTGCCCGACCAAGCAACCGTGCGCGTGTCGTTAGTCCAAATCCTGGCGCGGATGGTCTTGCCCGCATCGCCGAGGGTAGTGCCTAAGGTAATGTTCGCCCACGATGAATTGAACGCAGAATGGGAAGAGGGAGTGGTGTTGGCGAAAGAGCCGCTTTGGTTGTGCTCCAGCCAATAAGAGTCTAAGGCAACGTCGTCGAACCACCTGCTTGAATACAAAATGGAATTTTCGTCGCCGTAAGCCTGCCCCCCTGAAGCATTATTGCCAATGTTGTCAGCCCAAGGCTTTTGGTTGAACCACCTGAAAGACAAGGCATAGCCCGGTGAATCGCCGGCGGCAACGCTCACCCGCCCGCTTCCCAGCTTGGTGTTTTGGTTTGAAAGAGCGTTGGTGGTGCCATTGTAGAAAACAGTGCACTTGTTCCAGGAAGCTTGGGAAATCCATCCCACGAGAGTATCGTTGCTAAAGGGGTCTTGAGCAATGACTGGAAAGCCTGCGTCTGAAGCCTCGCCGCAATTAGCAAGGCTTTGGGTGGGAGTGCCGAAATCGGTTGTTGCATCGCAATTAGTGTTAGTATCGCAAGTGCGGACGCTCGGAAAATCTATGCCGCTGTCAATGTAAGCCAATTGAAAAACGCTGGTTTCCCCAATGAAAGCCAATGCGGTAACGCTTCCGTCGGCAGTCCCCCCTTCAATCGAACCGTCATATCCAAGCCAAGTTGAGGCAGTCCAGCCGGTTCCATTCCACAACCCGACGTTAACGTCATCGTTCGCCCCAACATCCTCATGCAATACGCAGGCAAGGTTGTTAGAGCCGCTTTGCTTTTGCGAATCGCATTCAATCCAGTCCACGCCGCTTCCAACGTCTCCAGAAGCCGCGGCTGAAGAACTAAAACCACTGCCCGTCCAATTTGCATAACGAATGTTGCCTACTGAACCGCTGCCGGAAGTAGACTCCCAAACTATAACCGCTCTTCCGCTAGCGTACTCGAAAGCACCGCTAAAACTCCTTCCCAAATTCCCGAAAGTCTCACTCGTGTTTTCCAAGTTTGTTTGAGAATCCCACGCGGAACCCGTCCAGTGCTGCGCGCATAACCGCGCGCTCCCGTCAGAATAAACGAACATCAATTCGTCTGAATTAAAGCGCGGGAACAACAAAGTCCAATTCGCCCCTGCGCCCACGCAAGAATCCCCTAAAACGCTTGCGGCTGAACTCCAGCTAGCGCCATTCCATACCACGTAAGGGACGTCTTTCGAAGCGTTGTTGTATACCACGATTGCATCCCCGCCCTGCTGCTCGAACGCTATTGAAGCGCCAAACTCCCCCGCATTTGCGGTGGTGCTTAAAGTAATTTGGTTGCCCCACGCTCCGCCCGAATAAACTTGGGCAATTGCTTTTGAATCGTTTGTTACGGCGACCATCACGTACTCGTCCCTCACGGGATTTGCCTTGGCATCAACCCAGTTTATTGCGGAGGAAGCGCCTAAGCTCAGGGCATCGGCCCCCGCACTCCACGTTGCGCTAGTTCCGGCCCAAGAGCGGTATTTCGGGGCGCCGACGGTCGGCGTGCTGTTATGGTAAACCATCATCGCATTGTTCCTGCTTGAAATCGCAAAGCCGGGGTCTCCGGGCTGCAAGTCGAAAGAAAAAATTCCGCCCGGCTGGGTGGAAAGCCAGAACTCCCACACGCCGTCCCTGCACGAGTGGCCGTCGAAATCCCAGTTCTTGCACTTCCAAGTTTTCTCCCCATCGGACTTGAATTCCACCCGCGCGTTGTCAAAAACAACCCAATCGAGATTCACTACGAAACCCTGCACCACGGACTCCCCTGCTTCCGAAATCTGCTGGTCCGCAGCCTGCAGGTTTTCGCCTTCCAGGGATTCAATCCCAATCGCCAGCTTGCTCGTGTTTTGCGCAGGCCCGGGGTTGGAAGTGTTTTGCTCCACGTTTTCCAGCGTTATGCTGGTGATTGAAAAGTTTTGGAAGGAGATTATTGTTTCATTCGTGGTAGAGTTGGTGGAAACGCTGTACTTCAGCTGGAATCTCTTGGGCTTCATTATCTTGAATTTGCTTTTTGGCGTCTTGGGCCTTCCAGTATTATTGTCGATTTCGCCCGCCTCGTCAAAATCATCATCTTCATCTTCATCTGAAAAACTCAAGAAAGAAAATTTTTTTTGCGGTTGCAACAATTTTGCGGATTGCTCGGGGGCGTTAGCGGTTGAAAGTGAAATTGGGTTTGGACCGGTTTCATAAGAAGGGAGAGAAGCGAGCAGAAAGCCGAAAGCAAAAAGGGCAAACGGGATTGAGATTAAGAAAACAGATTTCTTCAAGCCAAGCGTTTCAAGCGCATTCAACAGCTTTTTCAACTGAACACCCCCCACCACGAAAAGAAAAAGATATTACTAATTATTATAAAGCCAATTAAAGAAACTTTGCTTACTGCAATTAAGTAGTAATAAACGCGAGGCTAAAGCCGGGAAGGGGGGAACCGGGTAAAAAAACAGGCTTGCGGAAGCAGGGCGGCAGAAAGGAACGCGGGGTCCCAAAGCCCTGAAGAAAAACGCTTTTAAAAAACGCCCCACAAGATTAACAATGGGAAAAAATGGGGTTTGGGGGCGTTTGATGGTGGAATTGAAAATCTTGGGCCGTAGTAAGTTTTTTGTTTTGGTTTTTGCAGCGTTAGCCTTAACGCCCTTGGTCAATGCGGACGCCGGCGTTTCCTCATGCATGCCCTTGACTCAAAGCGGGACTTACAAGCTCGTTGGCAACATCGACACCCAAATGGCGCAGCCTTGCTTTGAAATCCAGGCGGACAACATTGTTTTCGACGGGAACGGTTTTGAATTGCAGAACGTGCTGCAGGCCTTCCAGGCGAGGGCTTGCATTAAAAACTTCGCGCTTCAAAACTTGAAAGTCCAGGGGATAAGCTCCTATTCTCCCGGCGTGTTCATCGGGGACGTTGAAAACGGCAGGTTTTCCAACATTAAACTAAGGGGATTTTTCTCCCAGGGTTTTGAATTCGGCTTGGGAAAATGCCGGTCTAGCGCTTCTTTCGAATCCATAGACTCCCTGGAAGCTGAAATAGGCCATTCGACTTTCACGCTCGACGACGGCGTTTTCACCGTGAAAAATTCCCAGTATAGGGGCACGCTCGAATGCCTTTCAGGTGCAGCGCCGCCTGACCAAGAAAACACGCGCTGCGCCATAGAAAATTCCGTGCAATCAGGCGAAGGCGGTTTTCTGGTTGGATGGAGTACGGTGGAATTGGTTGACACTAAAATCGACAGTGAAGGGTTCACCATTGCAAGGGGAAGCAGTGAAGGGAACGTTTCCAGGAAATTCGTTTCGCTCGCGCCCGAGCTTCAGGAAAAAACTTTTCTGGCCGCCGGCGAACAGCTGGAAACGCAGGCGCCTTCCGAAGACGCTTCAAACAGTGGAAATNNTTGGAAAGGATCTTGAAAAAGTCGGGAATCCGGCCGCCATTGAAGTCCCGCAGGATGCCGGAAAAACTGGAAACGAAATTCCGCAGGCAAGCGAACCAAGCCAAGCGAATGCGGTCGGGTGCGGGAACGTCTCGCAAAACCCTGTTGCAGGAATTACCGGCTGTTTCACTGGCGAAACCGCAGCCAATAACGCCGCCCTGATTTTGTTGAGCTTCACCGCGTTGGCTGGGGTATATTATGTTGCGAAACGCAGGGCCAAGCCGCAATGACAAACTCCGGCAAATCGCCCCCCACCCACTTTTGGAAAAGCAAAAGGGTTTTAAAAAAGGCTGGAGTTATTCAACCTATGAAAACTTTTGCAGCCTTTGCACTATTGGTTTTGCTCAGCGTGGTTTTCGCCGGCTGTGCTGAAAAAACGCAGTCGCCAGCGGCCACGCCGACGCCCTCCGCAGCTACAGGGGAAAATTCCGGGGACTTGACAGGCAATGCGATAGCGGAACCCAGCTTGGAAACGCCTTCAATCGGCGACACTGGCTTTGAAAACGCGCCAGTGGACGTTTAGTTTCTTTCTGGGCTACTTGCCCGGCTGGTGAACTAACCATGATTATTACTAGAAAGTGCCTTGTTTGCGGAAAGCGCATGCGGATAAAAGTTGGTAAGAACCGCCGCTATGATGTTGGGCATTACTTTGGGAAGCTCAAACTGCCAATTGAGGGGACAGGCGAGTGGAAAAAGACTGGGAAAATGAAGCTCGGGAAAAGCAGCCATGACGTAGTAAAATGGACAGGAAAAGAAAAGGAAATTGAGTACTGGGAATGCAACGAGTGCTTTGAAGACGTTGGGCACCAAACTTGGCTTGAGGAAACGATAGAAAAACTTTACGGCGAACGATGCAAAGATTATGAAATGGGCTGCGCCTGCTGCCAGGCTTGGAGCGTCTGCGATACTATTAGAGACCACATCAACGGCGAATTGTGAAAGCGCTCCAGTTTTGAAACAAAACAATTATATACAACAGTATAACATTGTATATTTATGGTTAAACTCGTGTTAGATGCCGACGGGGCGATTAAACTCGCAAGGGCGGGAGTCCTGAAGCATCTTGCAGGTTTTGCCAAGTGTTTTATGCCCAAACAAACTTACCAAGAGGTTCTGAGGGGTAAAGAGAAGATGTACGACGATGCGTTCATTATAGAAGAATTAGCCGAGAATAAAGAAATCAATGTGATAGACGTTAAGGCTGAAGAAAGGATTGGCCTTGGCCCTGGAGAATCTGCAGCTTTCGTATTGTTTCAAAAGTTGAAGGCAGACGCGATAGTAAGCGATGACAGGAAGTTTCTTGCTTTCTTGGAAGAAGAGGAAATCGCGTTCTTGACACCAACGCATGCAATTGTGCTTCTGGCAATCAAAAAGGCCGTTTCAAAGGAAGAGGCGTTAAAGTCCCTGGATAAAATAAGGCACTTGGTCCGGGAGCAAAATTACGATGAGGCAATAGGAATGATTGGAGGCGAATAAAAAATGGAAACAGTTTCTTACCCATTGAGAATACCTGAAGAGATTTTGGCGTTAGCTAAGCTGCGTGCAAAGGAAGAATATCTCGATCAGTCGACGGCACTTAGGCAGATGCTTTACTTGGGGGCAGAGGACTACGTTCTTAGCTTGGTTGAAACAGGCAGGATTTCCGTCGGGCGTGCTGCAGAACTGCTTAAGACGTCAGTCCAAGACATACATCGCTTGGCGGAAAAGCACGGAATGAGGATTGGGGCGACAGGCGAGCAGCAAAAGAAAAGCCGTTTAACCCTAAACAGGCTATCCCGAAAATAATTTTGCAAAACTGCTGCCTATTCACTGCATTAGGGAACACCGGCAAAATGCTTGCACTAGAACCTAGAGGTTTAATTTTTCCAATAAATTTTCAGGCTTGAGTACCGCGATAGTCCGGAAAGTTTTCAATTCCAAAACACCCGGATCGTATGAGGCGATATATTCCGCCTTTGCTTCCAACGCGCATTCGAAAAGCTTGTCGTCGGAAGGGTCTCTTTTAACTGCAACGATTTTTTTTCGTTGGCGAGACAACCAAGCTTGCCGCCAAATAAGCCTCGATTATTGTTCCGCTGTCCAGTTTTGGAAAGTCGCGCCTGAGCACTCGCTCAAGCTCTTCCACTAATTCGAAAGAAGTTGCAAGCTTGACCTCCGCACCAAGGGCGAGCTGCAAAAGCCGGCGTGAAGGGCCGTTTGCAAGCGTTGCTGCTATGACCACATTAGTGTCAAGCACAATCGTATGCAAGCTAGTCTCCTTTCTTGCCCTTCGAAATCAGCCGCACAACGTCTTCGTCGCTTCTTACTGCATGGAGCTTGGCCCACTCGTCGCCCTTCCTGAAAACCTCATTCCATAGTTGCTTGGCTGAAGGCATGCGCAAGCGCTGCATTACGAGGGCGCTCCCTATCCGCGCAAACACGAGTTTCGAGCCGGGAGAAAGTCGCAGCTCCCGCCTGAACTTCTCGGGAATAACCACCTGCCCCTTGCTTGAAACCGTAGTCTCTGCCACTTCCATCCAAACCACCGAATAAGAGTAATACTTTCTTATTTAAAAAAATCCTGCGGTTGCTCACATGGAATAGTTTTTCAAGCCATCAGAGTTCATTCCAGGCAAAAGCCCGAATAAAAAAGGAAAAAAAGAGCCTAGTTCTTTTTCGGCGCGTTTATCTCAAACGTGGCCGGTGCCGAAGAGCTTATTGAAATCTTCTGCTTCTGCGGAGTTTTCTGCGAAGGCGAATGCTTTACGGCTTTCTTGCGAGAGTGCCTTGCAGGTTTAGCCTTTTTTGAAGTTTTCGGTTTTGCGGCAGTAGCGCGGGAAACGGTTGCCTTTGCTATTTTCGCGCCGCCGAGAATGTTTATGCTGTTGGTCTTGAGTACGACTTGCTTTCCGCCTGCAACGCCCACGACCTTAGTCCTGGCCTTGCGCTTGGCCTTGCCTTTCTTTGCCGAAGGCTTTGCCTTGGCTACGCCCCTAATCCTGCTTAGGGCAGTGCGGAACGAGCCTTTCTCAACAACTTCATCCGAAAGATTGGTAATGCGCTTGCCTTGCTTGCGAATTGCCTTGCGCACTTTCTTGAAGTCCTCGAGCTTTTCCTCGAAAGCCTTGAACCTGCGGTTGAAATGCCTCGCTGAAGCCTTGCGGTCGTGCTCGACCTTGTTCATCTTACTGCCCTGGTCTACGACCAGGTCGCCGAGGCTGTCGATTTGAGTTGCAAGAGAATCGATTTTCTGCGAGAGCGTTGAAGCTGGGGTTTGCCCTGCAATCTTTTCCTCTATTGAAAACTGGAGTTCGGCAATTTCCGAAAGCCTGCTTTTGAGGGTGGAAACCAAATCGTGGTTTTCCGTAATCAATTGCTTGAGCTCCTGCTCGCTCGAGGGAAGGCCGAGGACGGCCTGCTCCAAAGCGGTAATGCGGTCTGAAAGCCTCTGCTCTGAATCGTTAATCTTTGCATCAACTTCACTGGAAGAAACGCCTGCCGGCTGTACTGGAACCGGTTGCATTGCGAGGCGCATTTGCTGGGGGTCTTCCTGCGAGGCCGTTGGCTGTGAAGCCTGGATTTGCTCTGCCTGCAGTTGCTTCAAGGCGTCCTTGAAGCCCTCTTCGTAAAAGCGTTTTCTCAAAAGCCTTACTTCGTTTATGATGTCACTGGAAAGTTCTTCAATTTCAGCCTCAAAATTTGCATTAGTCATGTTGCTCAACCTCTCCTGGTCTACGCTGACGTGCATTGTCCTGCCGACGTCGGAGATAGATTTTGCCGCAGCCTTCTTTTCGTCTTCAGTAACCAACAAACCCCACCTTCAAACAATTAAAACTAACTGAAACAATATGCCCACAACCCCTTTTTAAGCTTTTCTAAACTAAAAAGTAGTAACAACATGAAGTGGGGGCTCGTTTGTTTTCAGACGTTTGAAGGACCCTGGAAGTTTTCGCTGTGCGGGAGAATAGCCGCCGGGCAATAATAATGTTTATTTCCACCCAAGCACACACGAGTACATGCGCCTTAAAAAACCGAGCCCGCAACAGAGGAGGGAAATTGCAAGCACTAAACTAGGGGCTTCCCGAAGGCCTTGGACGCACGGGTCCGACAGCGTAGCGTTATACAAAGAGCGGGATACTTGGTCCCTCAAAAGAACGTGCAATGCGCTGAAAGTCAATTTGCCGAGGCTAGTCGAAAAAATGCACAGGGAGCACGGCGGGCCAATAAACGTGCTTGTTGAAGGCTGCGGCATGAGCACAGTGGGCGAAGAGCTTGCCGAAAGGGCTGAAAAACAAGGGCTGAGCGTTAAAATCTTCAAAACCGACGTTTACTCGAATAGAAAATTCCAACAGCTCGTAACTCAAGCGCGGGAAAGGGGAAGCAGTGTTGATACGGCCGGCTACCACCAGCTGACGCCGGAAGAGCTGTACAAGCTTGGGAGAAACAAGTTTCACCTGGTCATTTCAAGAAGCGGCGGGCTGACTTACACGAGGCTGCCGAAAGAGGTCGGCTTAAGGTCAGTCTGGCACGTCCTCAGGCCAGGAGGCGAGGCGCACATCCTGACCGAAACTTTGGGTTTCAGGGTTGAACCTGAAGAAGGCAAAAAGCGCCAGTTTGCTTTCGGCTCTGCCATTAAACTAATTGAGTCAAGGGAAGTTACTCCTGAAGGCAAATTTCTCGGCAGCACACGCGGGCTCTATTATATGGAAGAGGGAGACCCGAGCAGCCACATCCTCCGGATAAAGAAGGGAAAGGAGTTTGAATCATTTTTTCCGCGCGTTGAACCGGACTATTGGCCGACACTAAAACCAATTACAGGCCGCGAGGAAGCTGAAGCGCACAAGACCGTGTTTCATGAAATGGAAAAGCCGCCAATCGACCTCACGCCAGGGCAGTTTGAAGACCTTAAAGCTCATGCAAAGACTATGGAGAGCCACTCTTTGGGAGGCCAGGGGCAGGTTGGACGGGGAGGAGAGGTAACGCAGAGGCAACTCTGGCCGGGCTTGGCATTGGTCTTAAGGCACGGCCGCTATTACCTCGCCAGGCTGGACGAGTTCGGGTTTATCGACCGGATTCTTTGGAAAGAAAAGCAAAAGCAATAAAACTATGGTGATTAGGTAGTTTCCGCTCAAATGCCCCAACGGCTGTGGCTCAAAGGCTATGCCCGTACTTTTAGTTCTTGCCTTGCGACTTGCGGCAAGACGTATTTCGCCTCTAATTGCTGCTTGCCCGGCAGGACGAAAACCAGGAATGCTATCAAGTTGCCGCGGGTTTCGGCAAAACCTATCTTGCCGATTGTCGTTTGGCTTAGCAGGTGTTTGCTTAGTTTCGGATAGTTGAAAAGCTTCTTCAGGAAGGCCTCGGCATCGGCAAATTCGAAGCCCACCGGCTGGTTTTTGTGGAAATCTATTGCCACTGAGCCAAATNNGAGTAGGAAACCTTGCAATCCTGCCGCCTGATGCTTAGCAAGTCGAATTGCGGGTCGTAATCCACTTTTGCAGTATGAAAATCAAACAACATTTTACATCTACCGTTCATGCGACTTTAGCCCGGAATACTTTTGCTTCCGGGTATTTATTTTAAAGACGGTTATTAAATACGTTTTCGCGTTAACCTCGAAAACACCGAGCAGACCGCGCCTCTTGCTAAGGCGCTTGACCGCCTCAACCCGTTTTCCTTCCGAGCCTTTCTCCTTGGAGAACTGCCATTCACATTCGGTTTTCAAAAAATAGTTTAGCGCCACACTAACGTCTATGCCCCTAACCGAGGCGTATTGAAGGCAATGCCCAGTTATAATGATAGACTCCGGTAGGAGATTTTTGAGCTTTCCCACCAATTCCAGCAACGCTTTTTCAGACACTGGAAATAATAAGCGCATTACCGGTTTTTAATTCATTTTCTTGGCAAAAGCTTCAAGCCCGCTTTCCTGGCGAAATCCTTGGGGTTTTCCACGCTCAGGACTATGCGCTTGAACAGGCCGCTTTTCTTGCGAATCAGGAGAGCTTGCTTGTGGTGGGAAACGAAAGCAAGCGCAAGGCCGCCGCGGTACCACCATACTCGCACTCCCCACCCTCCCCAGGGCGGAAGGCGCGGCAGGGCCTCGACCAGCTCAATATCTTTCTTGTCAACCTTGAAGGACAGGGGGCCGAGCCTGGCGTAGAGGTTCTTGCCCCTTGCTCCGAAGCGCATGGTGAAAAACAACGCGAGGGAAACTATTGCCGCTAGCAATCCGATTACGGTAATTGCCTTGACTTCCGAAAGCTGGTCGGGAATCCAGTCGAAGGAGAAAAACAACACTGCAATAAGCACTACCAAACCTACTGCAACCACTGACTTTACGAAAGCCGAGTAAAAGGCCTTCTCCTCGAAATTGCCGAGCACGAAAGAACGCCTGGATTTTTTCATTTTACGACCTTTAAAGCCCTAAGCAAACAAATTCAACTGGAGGCATTGCTTGCATTTCTTCAAGTTTAGGCAGTGATTTTTACTTCGTCCTTATTCACGAGTGGAAGCACGTAAGTGGCTTGCAGTTTCTGCTCGTTTGCCAGCATCAGGCCGAAAACTATCGTAATATCGCTTTTCGAGGTTCGAAAAGCAAAACTGCCATTCGTTACCTTAGCAAGGGATTCCCGGCCTAATTTTGAAGCCCTAAGCAGTTTTTCCAAAACCTCCTGGGCTTCAGCAAATTCTATTCCCACGGGCGTGTTTTTGAAAAAATCAATGGTCACAGAGCCGAAGTTAAGCGAATAGCTTGTTTTAATTCCCTCACGCCTCACGCTAAGGAAATTAAATTCCGGATCGTAACTGACTTTTGCCTTGAAAACACTAGACCACATATTTATCGTCACCAAGCTCGATGCCTATCCTCTTTTGCTTTCTGGCATTAATAATATACGCATTTACAAAATAAACTTTGGCGTTTACCTCGAAAACACCCAAAACAATTTTCCTTTTGCCCGCCGGCCTTTCTGCAACAATCCTCCTGCCTTTTTCGCCTTTGTGCTGTGAAAAACGCCAAACGCAGTTGTAAGCCAGGAAATCTGAAAGCTCGTCTTCTGCAGACAATCTTCTTTCCAAAGATTTTTCCCTGCAGTATGCAGTGATGACGATTTCATTAATTAAAGTGCTTCGGATTTTTTGGACTAACTCGCGCAACAACTTTTCAGACACAAACACAACATGCCAAGGGGTTTATTTAGCTTTTTCCTTTATGCGAAAACGAGAGAATTCAAAATCTTAATTAATCCTCTTTCAGTAAAGCCTTGGAAATTCATTTTCTTAAAAAAATCAGGTGGTGTTCGAATGTCTTTGGATTTCGTTGCAGTTAAGGGAAAACTGGGAGACCAGAAGGCGGAGTGCATTGTGGCTAGCGCCATGGAAGCAAAGCTCTCGCCCGAAGCCCAGCACTTGGACCGGGTTTTGAATGGCGAAATTTCCTCTTCAATCAAGCGCAAGGAATTCGAAGGCAAGGCAGGGACAATAATGGGCGTGCGCACTCTCGGCAGGCTTGCAGCCCGGAAAATTTTAGTCGTCGGCCTGGGGCCGGCAAAAGAGTACGACCAGTTCGTCTCGCGCAACGCCGCAGCGCTCGCGTTCCAGAGCGTGAAGAACGACTGCGAGAGCATTGCGTTCAAGGTTTCCTTGGGAGATTTGGCCTACTCCGTAGAGAGCATCATAGTGAGCAGCTACGATTACCAGGAGTGGAAGACGCAGGAGAAAAAGCCTCTGAAGGCAAAGCGCGCGGTGTTCGTTTTCGATTCCGAAAGCGAAGTGCGCAAGGCCCGGGAAATAATCGCTTTTGCAAAAACCGTTGGCGAAGGCCAGAATTATTCCCGAGAATTGGACAACGTCCACGCCGGGCTCGCTACGCCCGCTTACATTGCCGGGCATGCGAAGAAAATCGCTGGAGGCAAGGTGAAAGTCACGGTCTGGGGAATGAAAGAGCTCGAAAAGAAAGGCTACGGCGGCGTTATTGGCGTCGGGAAGGGAAGCGTCAACGAGCCAAAATTCGTCGTTATGGAATACAACGGCGGCCGAAAGGGCGAAAAGCCCTACGCAATAGTNNTGCACCGTAATCGCAACAATCCGCACGCTCAAACAATTGAATTTACCGGTCAATGTTGTTGCCGTTGCCCCGCTTGTGGAAAACCTTCCGTCTGGAAGCGCCTACAAGCCTGGCGATGTAATCAAGACAGGAAGCGGCAAGACAATTGAAGTTACAAACACTGATGCCGAAGGCAGGGTTATTTTGAGCGACGGGCTGTACCACGCCAACCTCTTCAAGCCAAAAGGCATTATCGACCTTGCCACGCTTACGGGCGCTTGCGTTGTGGCTTTGGGAACGCACTGCTCGGGATTGATGACGAACAACGATGCGCTTGCGGCGAAAGTGAAAAAGGCAGCGCAAGCGAGTGGCGAGCGCGTTTGGGAATTGCCCATGTGGAAGGAGTACGAGGAATTGGTGAAGAGCGACGTTGCAGACGTTAAGAATGCTGACGAATCTCCGGATGCCGGAGCAACTGAAGGCGGGTGGTTCTTGCGCGAGTTCGTCGGTGAAACGCCGTGGGTTCATTTAGATACGGCAGGCACTGCCTGGGTTGAAAAGCCCACAATTCCAATCCGCACTGGCGCAACGGGCTGGGGCGTGAGGCTTTTGATAGAGTTTTTCAAGAGCGAAGCGGGGCACTAGAAAGCTATAGCAAAACCGGGAAGCAATTCCGGATTTTTTCCGGTTTTGCTAGCCGCAAACCAAGANNACGTTGCCGCCGAAGTAAATGCGCAGGGTTTTGTTATCCACTTCTAGCACCGAAGGGTCGAAAACGCCCTTGCTGCCGCCGGCGAGCACCTGCAGCGGTTTGCTGAAAGTCATGCCGTCAACCGAGCCGAACAGGTAAATTCCGGGATTGAAATCGGGAAAGTTCGGGTCGTCCGGGTGGTTGGGAAGCAAAACCGCGAAAAGCACGTACATGCCTGAAGAAAGCTGGATTATTGCAGGGTCGACGAAAGACGGCAGGCGCGCGCCATCTTCCTTGGTAAAGGCCAGGCCATCTTCGGAAACTGCTGACCCTATTCCACCCCGGGCTTGCGGGTCTCCTGAAACGTAGTAAATGCGCACGCGGCCGTCGGAAAGCTTTAGTGCATCGGGCACTGAAGCCCAGCCGTTG
>DUGE01000110.1 GCA_013331595.1 Microcaldota archaeon
CGAGACCAACTCCATAAACTCGACCGGCCTTTCGGCCGAGGAGAAGGAGTTTTACCGGAGCATCATTTCGCTTTTGAGCGATTACTCGAAAAAAGGCGATTCCACCGTGCGCCTCAAGATTCTCACCGACCTGCCGCGCATCCAAAGCCCAAGCGGGCTCCTCGGCCCTTTCACAACAGGCCAGACGGTTTCGCTTGACGTGCAGTCGGCACAGCTGCTTTTGGAGCGCAAGGCGGCCGAGAGGGCACTTTTATAACCCCCGGCGCGCAGAATATTTAAAAGGAACAAAAGCGCCTTTTACTTTCCTTTTCATAGCGCAATATTCAAGGCACGGCAGGAAATGAGTGCCGCGGGTTTTTGGTTCAAGAGAGAAGGAGGGGTTTTGGAAAATGATTGTCCCAAAGGAAATTAACGTATTCTGCCCCTACTGCAAAAAACACGTGAAACACAAGGTAAAGGTTTCAACCACCAAGTTCAAGCCCGGCCGCACCTTGGCGTGGGGCACGCGGAAGCACGAGCGCAAGCTTGCAGGCTACCACGGCAAGGTCAAGGGCAAAGCCAAGGTGAAAAAGCAGGGCATCCGCAACAAGATAATGCTCGAGTGCAGCCTATGCAAGAAGAAGCACGAGCGGGTCATAAGCGGAAGAATGAAGAAAAAGGCCGAACTGGCGAAGTAAACTTTCTTTTTAGAAAAAAGAAAATAAGGCTAATCAAAGAAAAAAGGTGTTTGAACATGGGAAGATTTTTGCTTGTCAAATGTGATTGTAGCGAGGAAAGCACGGTCTACGGCGATTCGACCACGCAAATCAATTGCCCGAAGTGCGGCTCGCCCATTGCAGAACCAAAGGGCGGCAGGGCTAAAATCAACGGCAGGATTCTCGAAGTCCTCCAGTAAGCAGGAACAATGAGAAATGCCAAGGAGCTATTGAAAATGGATTTCCCGCAGCTTGATGAATTCGTCGTCGCGAAAGTAAAGAAAATCATGCCTTTCGGCGCCATCCTTGACCTTGAAGAATACGGCCATGCCGAGGGCTTCGCCCACATTTCCGAAATCTCCTCAGGGTGGATACGAAACATCCGCGAGCACCTGAAGGAAGGCCAGGTGGTAGTGGGAAAAATAATCGTTTCCGACTCCGTGAAAAAACAGATTGACGTCTCGCTCAAGCGCGTTTCCCAAGGGGAAAAGAAAAGGAAGATAGAGGAATGGCAGAACTCCAAGCGCGCGCAAAAACTATTGCAGCGCGCGCTCGAAAAAGCGGGCAAGACCCTCAAGCAGGTCGAAGGGGAAATAAAAGAGCTGGAGCAGGAGTTCGGCTCGCTCTACGGCATTTTCGAAGCCCTTTCGGCAAAAACCGCCCCAACGGCGAAAGTGTCCAAAACTCTCTTGGCCGCACTGCAGGAAGTTGCGGAGAAAGAAATAAAACAAAAGGAATTCACAAACCGCCGCATTTTGAAAATAACTTGCTATTTGCCCGACGGCCTGGAGCGCGTAAAGAAAATAATTTCAGGCATTGGCCCTATGGGCGCTAAAGTCCATTACGTCGGGGCGCCCTCTTACTATGTTGAAGCCAAGGCAGGCGATGCAAAGGTCCTGGATAAAACCATGCAGAAAATCGAAGGCTATCTGGCAGAAAACTGCACTGGCGACTCGTTCGAATGGTCTTTTGCAGGCGAAGCGCAATAAGCATAAAACACTAGGGGCAAGGGCATGAAACTCGGGAAATGCGTTTCTTGCGGCGCATACACAATGCACGAAAAACATTGCTCTAGGCCGGCAAGTGCCGCCCACCCGCCCAAATTTTCAGTGCAGGACAAGTACGCGGCATACCGGCGCAAAAGCAAATACGATTGAAATGCCAGCCACGGGCTAAAAAAACACCCAAGAACAGCCGCATCTTCAAACAAGGGTTACAGCAAAACGCAAAAAGTTTTGCAACTATTTTTTGCGACTAGCAAACCGCAGTATTTATTCGCATTATAGCGAAACCGGAAAGTAATTCGGTATTTTGCCGAGATTGCAGGCCGCGAGCAGCTCAAGCCTGCGAGCTTTCGCCAGTTAGTCGCAAACCATGTTGCAGAGCCGAGCTCTGCGACACGCCGCAGAACTCGCTTGCAAAAGCCGATGCTTTTGCGAACATCGTTCTGCAAGCGAGACAAATCAACCGAAAGACTTTCTTGGTTTGCTATAATTATGCAGTTTGCCATAAGCCTTTTACAATCGGTTTTTATTCAGCCCAGCGCATATTATTTTGAATTTTTCGCTAAAGGTGGATTTCAATGCCTAAAACGCCCGCTTCAACGCCGACTTTCACCGAATCGTTCTTGCGCGTGACCAAAAGGCCTGCGCTCAAAAACCCGTTGCTCCTGATAGGCTTGCCGGGCGTCGGCTTCGTTTCGAAACTTGCCGTCGACCACCTCGTGCGCGAGAAGGGGGCGGAAAGGATAGCAACACTCTACTCGCCGCATTTTCCCAACCAAGTGCTTTCCATGAAAAGCGGCAGGCTGCGCCTGTTCAGCATAGGCTTTTACGTAAAGCGCTTCAAGAAGCGCGACGTGCTTTTCATGCGCGGAGACCTCCAGCCCCTGACCGTTGAAGGCCAGTTCGAAGTTTCTGCCAAAGCCCTTGATTTCGCAAGGCAGCTCGGCTGCATAGAAACGATAGCAATGGCAGGCTATGCAACCCAAGGGAAGAAAGACAAGCCGAAAATATTCGCTTCGGCCACCAACAGGGAGTTCTTCAAGAAAATCACCGCCCTCGGCGCGCAAAGCTCGGAACAAGTAGTCCCAATAGTGGGAATGGCAGGGCTCGTGCCTGCACTGGCAAAACTTTATGGCATGAAAGGCTGCTGCCTCCTGGTGGAAACACAGGGCACGGCCATGGATGTTACGGGCGCCAAAGCACTATTGGAGCTGATCTCAAAAATAGTTGGTGAAAAATTCAGCTACAAGAAGCTCGAAGAGCGCGTAAGCAAGGTGGAAAAAATGTTCAAGAAAATGGAAGGCCAAGGCCAACCCATGCCGGCAGTACAACCTCCTGGAATGCCCGAAGCTGTTGAGAAGGACGTCCTGCGCTACATTCGGTGAGAAGCATGAACGAAATGAGGCTCATAACCGGAAATTCCAATCCCGCGTTGGCGGAAAAAATAGCCGCTGCTCTTAAGACAAAACTAGTGCCATGCACGGTCGGCCGTTTTGCCGACGGGGAAATAAGCGTGGAAATAGGCGAGAGCCTCCGCGGAAAGCACGTTTTCGTCATTCAAAGCATCTGCAATTCCACGCTGGATGGAAAAAGCGTTTCGCCCAACGACAACCTCATGGAACTGCTTATTCTCCTCGACGCGGCAAGAAGGGACAACGCCGAACGCGTGACCGCAGTCATCCCTTACTTCGGCTACGCGCGCCAAGACCGCNNACCCGCGAATCAATTGCTGCAAAACTCATCACCGACCTGATTATTGCAACCGGAGTGCACGATTTGCTGGCAGTTGACTTGCACAGCGACCAGATTGAAGGCTTTGTCGACTGCTACTTCGGAAACGTCACAGTAACCCAGCTAGTGCCACAGCAGATGAAGAAAATAGGCTTCGAGAAAAACGTTGTTGTTGTTTCACCGGACAGCGGCGGCGCAAAAAGGGCAAAGCGCCTTGCGGACAAGCTTACTGGAGAAATGGCCATAATCCACAAGCACCGCCCGCGCCCCAACGTCTCTTTCGTAACCCACGTGGTGGGCGAAGTCAAGGGAAAGAACGCACTGCTTTTCGATGACATTATAGACACTGGCGGTTCGCTCGTCAACGCCGCAGAAGCGGTGCTCAAAGGCGGGGCAAGCAAAGTCGCCGCCTTCATCACCCACCCCGTCCTCTCCGAAGACGCGATTGAAAGGATAGAAAAATCGCCGTTGGAAAAACTGTTCGTGACCGACACGATTCCACTCAAGCGCACGAGCAAAAAAATCGAAGTGGTCAGCATCGCCCCCACCGTGGCAGACGTCATGCTTCGGGTGCATAAAGGCGAAAGCGTCAGCGCGCTATTCAAATAAGAAAAGTAACTACGAGCTATTTTTTCGGATAAAGCTTCGGCAAACGCTCCAGTAAGGCTTTGCGCAGGTCTTCAACGTCGGCCTGCATTGACAATACCAATTCGCCGTTAGCTGCCTCCTCGCTAGAAACGATTCTACCAACCTGCTTAAAGCCCAATTTTTCGTAGAAAGGAAGAGGATGGGAGGCGGGCACAGGCAAAATTGCCTTAGGAACTCCCGCATATAGGGAAATCCGCACTATCTTCTCTTGCGCGGTTCCCTGCAAGTTTTTCTCGTCAATCCATTTCAAAAGATGGTGGAATAACAGCGTGCCGACACCGGGGGTGCTTGAAGCACGTTTTACCCGCACGCCTTTTACATGCATATCGTCAACATAGATGGAATTACCCCCATGCACGAAAGTCATTTTTCCGTAAGCGTCTCCAGTTTGTGAATCCCTCAGTTCCAACAGCGTCAGCTTGCTGCCAAGTTCAAAATGTGGGGCAAGAAAAGAAGGGCGAACCAAAGGCCGGGAATATGTTTTTTTCGACATGACAGTAGATAGTTCATAACGTAATTAAAATTACGCTCCCATAGGCTATTCATGCTTTACTATTCAGACTTGCATCTGCACTCGAAATACTCGCGCGCCGTGTCGCAAGCCATGAGCCTCGAAGGCCTGGTGCAAGGGGCGGTAGAAAAAGGCCTCACCATACTCGGCACCGGTGATTTTTCCCACCCCCTATGGTTCAAGGAACTAAAAGAAAAGCTCGCGCCAGCAGAAAGCGAAGGCCTTTACGCGCTCAAGGGATTCGAGAAAACAGGCGTCCGGTTCATGCTGACGAACGAGGTTGCAACCCTCTGTTCCACGCCGAAAGGCGTGAAGAAAGTCCACCACCTGATTCATTCTCCCTCCATTGAGGTGGCCGGGCAAATAAACGATTTGCTCTCCAAGAAAGGCAGCCTTTCCGCTGACGGCAGGCCCATGTTCGGCAGGACCATGCCTGTTGAAATAGTTGAAATTGCCGAGAGCGTTTCAAAGGAAAATTTCGTAATCCCAGCTCATGCATATACCCCATGGTTCGGAGTTTTTGGCAGTATGAGCGGCTTCAACTCGCTTGAAGAGGCGTACCAGGATAAGTCAAAAAGCATTTTTGCAATCGAAACAGGCATCTCCTCGGACCCTGCAATGAACTGGCGCATAAGCGCGCTCGACAAGATTTCCCTAGTGTCTAATTCCGATGCACATTCGAACCACCCTTGGCGTCTGGGGCGGGAATGTAATGTGTTTGATTTCGAAAAATTCCCGTCATTTGCGGAAATACGCGAGGCAATCAAAACCAGGAAGAACTTTGCGTTTACGGTTGAAGTCAACCCGTCTTACGGGAAATACCATCTTGATGGGCATAGGCTGTGCAAGTTCAGCAGCGAGCCGGGGGAAACCAGGAAGCTCAGGGGCATTTGTCCGGTTTGCAAAAAGCCAATGACCATAGGAGTTTTGAACAGGATTGAAGAGTTGGCCGACCGGCCTGAAGGTTTTATTCCGGAAAACGCAGTGCCTTTCAAGACAATACTGCCTTTACACGAACTTCTTTCAGGAGTTCATGGCGTACAGTTGGCTTCGAAGAAAGTTTTCTTTGCCGCGGAAAAAATCCTTGCATTGGGAAGCGAGCTTCACGTTCTCCTTGAGGCGCCAGAGGAAAAGCTTCTCGGCGTTTCGGAAAAACAGGCTGTTGACGCCATAATGCTGAACAGGCAGGGGAAAATAAAAGTCAAGCCGGGCTTTGACGGCGAGTACGGAATCCCGTTGATTGGAACGGAAGGGGAAAAAGAAAAAACAGTAAAGGACGAAAAACAAAAAAAACTAGGGGAATATTAAATCCAGGTTGCTTTTGTTGAGAGGATATGGTGATTGTTTTGCGCCCGGTTTTTCTCGTCAGAAACGAACACCGCCGAGAAGCTTTAGCGGGTTTAATTGCGGTTAAAGTAGGGGGGATTTTGAGGGCTAGGGGAATTGAAGTTCAAGAAAGGAAAATGCCATTTCACTATGGTGCGCAAATCCACGCTCCCGAGTTTAAAATACTCGGAAAAACGCTGAGAGAACGTTTTGCGGAATTAGCTAGACGGTTCAGGCAAACTCAAAAACAAAGTGAAGCGGACGAGGCCTTGGAGAGCGCAACGGCCATACTATACCCTAGATTTGGCGAGGCTTTTTCATCAAAAATCGCCAGTGACAATCCGCAAGCGCTAGTCTACAGTTTCCACAACTTTTTAAGGGAAAAAATAGGGCTAGACTGGGAAAAAAGACTTGGAAAATTACCTAAGCTAAAGAAATTTCACGAGGTTGAAGACGTTAAAGCGGGGGAGTGTAAAGTTCCTGTTTTCAGGGTTACTTACCCCGACGACGACTCGGCAGGAAGGCACAAAGAAAACTTACACCTAATAGAAATACACTCTGCTAAAAGACGACTGTGGGACTCTGAAGAAACTCCAAAAGCTAGATTTGAAAGCCCGGTTTCTGACGTAAGAAAAAGCGTTAGGCAAGGGCTGGACTTGGAATTTATTGCCCGATATATCGCAGACGTAATTGAAAAACAAGCTTTAGAATAAAGAGGCGGTTCGTAAAGAAGGAAAATATTGCACTGGAAGAGCACCATGCAACTCAAGTTTTTACCTGAAAAAATCAGGGCGGTTATAAAGGCAAACCGCCAGTAAAACTATTGTCGCAACAATCAGTTTCATGGTGGTAAAATGCAGTTTAGTTTTCTTCTCGTTATTTTAGCGGCACTTTCACTTGCCGCGGCCGGATGCATTTCGGCCAGCCAGCCTCAAGCTACGCCCGGCGGGCCAAACGCGACAACAATCGGCAACACTGTTGGCAGCTGCTTTCCCTACAGCCTAACCAATAGCGAACCGGTATTGGAGTCTAATCCGGCGCTATTCGGCTTCGCAAATAGTCAGATTGAAGGTAAAACTACAGTAGCCCAAAAACTCACAGAACTAGGCGCGTCCTGCACGAACGGAAAGCTCCTCGACGCTTCAGGAAAACAAATATTTTTCTACCGCCGGCAAACCGTCTGCCAGGGAGTAGCGCCTCCAGAGGGGCTATATGACAGACAAAATGCCGAAATCCAGAAGCTTAACGAAACTTATGCAGTCATGGAACTTCACCTAGAAGACTGCGGCAATGTTCCCTGACGCACGTATCTCTTAATTTCTAGCGGCTGAAGAACCAATAGGCCAAGAAAACAAGCGCGATTATTATCAGCACATTCACCATTTGGAAGTTCAAGACCAAGCCTGCGAGCAGTGCGACGAGCACACCTATTGAAAGAAAAACGAAGGGTTCCATTCCAAGAATCGTCTTGTGGCCCATGCCGCCGCCTGCACTTGGCATAGGCAGGCCGCCTCCACCCGGCGCAGCACCTGTTGGTGAAGCGCCTTGACCCGGGTTTATTGGCGTAACGTTGCCCGATTGCGGATCGACTTGCACGGCAAAACCGCAGTTCTTGCAGTAGACGACATTATTTTGTGCGTCAACGTCAAGGTTCGGGTTGCCGCAGTTCGGACAGGAAATTTCTCCCATTGCATCACTTGAAACCGATTAAGAAAAAGGCGTTATTAAAGGCTTCTTTGAAAAAAGAATTATTTTCGGGTATTGCCTTTTGCACTGGAGGGTCCATTGCCTAGTAGGTTCAACCTGGGGGAATGGCGACGGCTTGTGGAATCGCCTCCCGACAGACGGATTTTTGCAGCAGGGCGTTCAACGACAGTGCCTAGTAGATTCAACCGGGGGGAAGAGCGCCGGATTTTTGAAGCATCGTCAGAGAGCTGCTGGATGCGCACGCGAATCAACTCCAGCCGGGCAGTGTGATTTTCCTTTGCGGTTGAAATTATAGTTAAGTTCGACTCTAAAGCGTCCCTGGAAAGTTCCTCGCCGGGCTTGGCCAAATTCAAGGAGTATCTCTTTGCCAAGCGGGATTTCTCAATGCGGTGCTTGAGCCTAGCCCAGGCATCTTTTGAAGTCAAGGCTGAAACTGCGAAAGCGGCGCCTGAAGCAGCTGCAAGGGCGACTAGTGCATGGGGCCAGGGCTTGTCTTCAACCGCGCGGTCCCACCAGACGAGATTTGGGTAAGGGCCTATGCTATCTTTGAGTTTACCAAGGTGGTCGGCGTAGACTGACGGCAGAAAAAAGGTACCGACAGTTCCAGCCAAAAAAGAAACTCCGGGAAAACGGAATTCCTGCCAAGTTTCCTTGAGCTTTTGGCCGAATGTCCTCGGAATCCTGCCTCGGACCAAAGAATCCTCATGCCGGCGGATCAACTTAAGCTCTTTCGCTATGCGCTTCTTCTCCTGTGGAAGGAGCATGAAAGGCAGGTGCTCAATCTCGCGCTGCAGCTGCATGCGGGTCCCGGCGGAAATAGCCATGTGAAAAAAAAGAGGGGGGAAGGATAAATAGCTTTAGTCATCCTTCCATGGCGCATTTATAGCAAACCAAGAAAGTCTTTCGGTTGAATTTTCTCGCTTGCAGAACGCGAAGCGTTCTGCGGCGTGTCGCAAAGCTCCGCTTTGCAACATGGTTTGCGGCTAGACTGCGAAAAGCTCGCAGCTTTGAGCTGCCCGCGGCCTGCAGACTAAACCGGAAAAATGCCGGATTACTTTCCGGTTTCGCTATAGGAGAGTTGCCTAACAGAGTGTGGTTCCAATATTACTGCTGTCGTAGCACACTGAGCCACGAGAACCGTCAGCGCAAGTTATCGGGAAACAATTTGGGTCTGATTTGCCGCAATCTGCAGCACTGCAAGCCTCTTCAGAATCACTACAGCCTTCAGACCTGAAACTGCAACTGGAACCAGTAACGCCTTTGCAGCAAGCTGCCCCTCCTCCCGAAAGGCCGCTGCCTCCACCGCCTATGCTACCGTAGCCGCCGGCCCCACCCGGTTTAGGAGAATACTGCGACTGGTCCCGGCCTTGGTTGTAAAAGAAACCGCCGACAAAACCAACTGCCAATACGACTAAAACCAAACTGAACATCCAATCGCTAGAACCGGACATGAAATCACCCTTGAGAATACGTACGTTGAAGAAAATAAAAGGCTTTCGAGCGGAACCAACTCGAAGTATTAAATATTCCCCCGGCGAATGTGATTACGTGGTGATTTCATGAAACCGTTGGCAAATGTTCTCGAAAAGATTGAAGCGGAAGGCAGGAAGCACAACCTGACCATTTCAACCAGCACTATGTCCGGCGGCAAGGGCAGGCTATTCGTGCAGCACACGTTTACCCACCCGGACGGCAAAAAAGCATTGGAACTGCACCAAAAAATATTGGCTATTGTTGGAAATGAATTCAAAGCCTACGGAATAGAGCATGGCGCCAACTTAAATAGAAATGACCGCAAAGGACACCACATGCAAGTAAATTACGCAATCAACACCGAGCCTAAAAAGAAGTAAGCGCCACACCGCCCGCGCAATCGGATAAATTTACTTTTTTCCCATTAAAGCACACGGTCAAAGCGAGGCAGCTTTCCCAAAATAATTGAGCCTTGAAGGAAATCAAAATGGTTGAAAGGATTTTTCTCGTCAGGCACGCGGAAACCGTGGGCAATACGCTGGGCCTGTTCCAAGGGTTTACCGACAGCGCCCTCACGCCTTTGGGTGTAGAGCAGGCGAAACAGCTCGGCAGCGCCCTTTCGCAAGAAAAGTTCGACTTGATTTACTCCAGCCCTCTCGGCCGCGTGAAGCAGACGCTCGAGCAAAGCGGCCTTGCCAAGAATGGGACGAGGATAATTCACGCAGACGAACTTAGGGAAAGGAATTACGGAGAAATGCAGAACAAGGCGAAGGGAGCCATTCCTGAAAGCGAAAGCGCTTTTGAAACCGATGCGCTCGCCAGGCCTGCGGGCGGCGAGAGCGTTGACGACTTGAAAAACAGGTTCATGCCCCTGTTCAAAACAATCCTTGAAAGCAAGGAGGAAAGCGTGCTCGTTCTCACGCACTTCACGCCCGTTCTCGTTGCCCTGAACTTTTTCACCGGGCTGCCAATAGAAAAATGGCGTTTGTTCAAGTGCCACAACGCGTCCATTGCTGAAGTAGTGCGTGACGAAGGATTGTGGCGAATAATGCGCGCGAACGACACTTGCCACCTGAAGTGAAGAAAATGAAATTATTGCATCTTGCGGCCATTTTAGCATTCGCACTGGTTCTCAGCGTGCTTTTCCTCCAAACGGCCGTTAAACAAGAAGATGGACGGCAACAGGATGCAAACGTAATTTCATCAGATTCACTAGGCCCAATTTTGGTTAACGCTTCCCTTGAAATTCCAAACGCGTTCAATGCAAGCTGGACGGAAAATGAACGCAGGAATTCCCTTTCAAGCGAGTGGTGTGAAAAGCTGGTTTCACGCCAGGAAATCAATCAGTTAACGGGGAGTGAAGTTGGGGTAGGGGCGGAATACTCAAGTTATGATGAATTTTCTGAATGCGGCATCGACTTTTACTACGGCACTAAAATCATTGAAAAAATGGGTGCAGGCGTCGGGGCAGAAGGGCTGGTTATAGATCCTGATGATGAGATTGAGATTTTAATTCACACCTCCACCTCTTTATCCCGTGTTGGGGTGGATTACGTGGGTTACTTGTCAGCTAAAGGGTGGTTTGAAAGACTCGCGGGTAACGCTAGCATTTCTTCAGATGAAACAGGGATTTGGGGGACTTATTGGGTTCACGATGTTGTGGCAGCGGACAATGGAAATGGGGAAAACGCAAGTTTGGCAACGGACTATGAAAATGGGAAAAACATAAAGTCGGTGAAAGCGGTAATACTTCTCAATCCACACACTCTCTTGAACATTAACCTCAAATTTCTTGATTCCAACTCCACGAAAACGGTTTTTGAACGGGCAAAAAACTTTGCGGCAATGCTTTCACAAAGGATTCCAGTTGTAACCACACAAGAAAGTTTTAAGGCATTTGACAAACTTCGAGACATAGACTGCACGGACATCATTTCAATCGGGCAGCTGAAGGGCATCTTAAACCGGGAAGTTAGCCTGGCGGGGTCGAGGAGGCAGCTTTCTCAAATAAACTGCGGTTTTTACGTTGCTCCAAAAGGCGGAAGCCCCAACCAAAGCATGACTTTTTACTTCAGCGTGCAAAATTCAAGGTATTACGAGAGGATTAATCAAAGTGCATGGATATCTTGGCAGACTGTTGGAAACCACGGGAGCGTAAACCAGTACGGTGGAGAACTGCTTTACGCAAGGCATCACCTTTCATATTCTGGAGATTTTATGGAGAAAAATATTGAAATACTCCAAGCGGTAAACAAAAACCTTCAAAAAGCGGGAGTTGAGGATATTTACGTCTTGCTTCCGCTCCCCGTCAGCTAGACTCGTCAACCCATTTTTCAAACTTGCGTGAAGCTTTCGGTTGAAAAAATAAAATGCCAGGCGTTTCGTAAGAATGCAGTTTGGCTATTTCCTTTTCAATGGCGTTCCGCTTGCCGTCGCTTGCCTTCAAGAGCAGCAATGCCTCGCTGGCCTTCTTAATTTTTCCCTTCCAGAAGAAAAAGGATTTTGCCTTCGGCAGGACTACTGCGCAGGAGGCAAGGCGCTTTTTGACGAGAGAAACGCCAATCTCCTCCGCTTCCCTGGCGTTCTTGCACGTCACGTAAACGAAAAGCACTGCCTGCCACCCAACGTAGAAGTTAAGGCCTGCTTAAGCCTTGCCGATTATCTTGAACATCTTGGTGCCGCAGACTTTGCACTTGCCTTTCATTGCTTTCATGCCGTTCTTCATTACGACTTCGCTCGTGTCGGTCATTTCCCGGTCGGCCTTGCATTTCATACATCTCCCATTCATTTCACATCACCAAAGGCGTTTTTAACGAAAAAACTAATCTTCCCAGGCTATTAACAGCTTTTGCCTGTCCTCCAAAGCCCGGGCATTAAGCCCTTTTGCCCTCAAATCGCGCGCCAAGCGCTGCGCGTGGCCGTAGTGCGTGACGATTTTCTTCGCACCGCTGCGCTCGACGAACTGCAAAAGCTCCGGGTAATCCGAATGGTCGCTCAGGCAAAAGGCTTTCGCGTTGGCGAAACGCTCGGTTGCAGCCCATCCCGTTGCAACGGCCGAAGCCACGCGGCGCGAGTACGCACGGCTCAACTGGAATGCAAAATTGTTGTTCACCTTGTTCATTGGCACCACTGCAACGAAGTTTTTGTCCAGCTCCCTAAGACCCTCGTCCGATGAAGCCAGCAGGTAATCCAGGTTCACGCCGTATTTCCTGTAAACTTCGTTCACCCGCGCAATGGTGTCTTCAACCACAGGCGTAATGCCGGTATAGTCATTCAAGATTTTAATGAGCTCTTGGGCCTTGCCCAGCGAATAGCCGCCCAGCACTACAATGCCTTTCTCGCGCTCTGCCAAAACCCATTTAGAAATCTCCTCGGCAGTTTCCGCACGCGAGGGGAAGACGAATTCGGGCGAGCCGAAAGTCGCCTCCATGAAAAGAGTGTCGCATTGTGGAACGTCAGCGCCCTTGACGCAGAACGAGTCGCTCATGCGAAAATCGCCAGTATAGGCGAAAGTGCCTTCGTCCGTTTCCGCGTAAAACTGCCTTGCGCCCAGCACGTGCCCGGCGTTCAAAAGTTTAGCGTTGTAATGGCCGTGCTGCACGTCCGAAGCGACTTTATAGCCGCGGGCGTGCATGAGGTCAACCGTTTCCCTGCTTGCTATTATGGACGGCGCCCTTGCGACGAGCGCGTGATCGGAGTGCGCGTGGGAAACGAAAGCGCAGTCGCCAGCGTGGTCCAGGGTTATTTGCTTCACGCCTATGCTGACGCTAGGCGGGTTGAACGAGAACATGTGGGCTTTCGCTATGCATTATTCCGTTGCAGTAAAAAACGTTTCTAAAAAGTGGTCAGGCTGCAAGCCTGCGCAGGTTTTGGATAAATGGTTTAAGGCGTTCGTGGTCGGCTTGCCTCAACCGCGCTTGAGCCAAAAGCTCTTCCCGGCCAGAATCCTGAGGGCCAACTTGTTCAAACGTTTCAAGACCCGATGCTTCCAAGTCTGCAGCATGGGCGGCGCCTATTACAACATGGCTTAAACCTTGGGAAACGGCATTTTCATGAATGCGGAGTGAACGCGAAAATACGAGGGCATTATAGGGCTCTGTTGAAAATCTTTTCTT
>DUGE01000015.1 GCA_013331595.1 Microcaldota archaeon
GCACTCTTGCCGCAAGGTTGTCCAAGCACCCTAAGGCGAAATCGAAGTTTTTGAAAAAAGCTTCGTCGACAAGCTCAATCATTTTAGTGAGGGGTTTGACGTTAGCATTCGGGCTTATTCTTTTTGCCTCCCTCGCCAAGACTTCCGCTTTCAAGGCTTTTTCTTCGGCGTCTTTTTCCGTGAAGAAAATGCAGCGGTTGAGATTGGCTTTGACCACGTTGTCGTGGTCAACGACCGTAATGTCTTGCGCTCCAAGCTGAAGAAGGAGTTTCAGCACTTCATTTCCCAGGGCTCCGCCCCCAACAATGAGAATGCGCGCCTTGGAAACTTTCTCCTGTTGCCATCCACTAATGCGCTTTTGCCTGTCGTAAACATCGTCGTCTATGCCCATGTGCACCACTTTTTTAAGGTTGGTTTGTTGTTATTACTTTTATGCCCGTGATTTTTTACTCTACCGTAGACCAAGCTAGCGAGAATATAGCCTTGGCCTTAAAGCAAAACCACGGCTTCGAGGAAAAAGGCAACACTGATTTGGGCGAAAAACAATTCGCCGTTTGGGCGTGCGGGCAAACGCAGCTGGTGGAATTGCATTCGCCCCTCCCAGAAGCGGATTTCCTGAAAGATTTTTTCAAGAGCGACTTGTTCGTATTTGCTTCCCGCCATCAATCTGTTAGCGGGGCTCCTTGCGCTACTGTTCACGCTCCTGGAAATTGGGCTGGGGAAACAAAGTACGGCGGCAATGCCAATGAACTCCAGCTTACTTCCGCAAAGGCGTTGCAGTGTTTTTACGATTTGCTCAAGGCAAATCCCTTGCCTGTCTTCAGGGAAGCGTCACACCACGGCCCAACCTGCCTGAAAACCCCAAGTGTTTTCGTGGAGTTGGGAAGCAGTGAAAAAGAGTGGAGTGATTATTCCATGGCCGAACCTATTGCTGAAGCGATAGTTGAAGGATGCCGGTCTTTCTCCTCGAAAAACGCAAAGGCCGCGTTGGGTTTTGGGGGGAACCATTATCTTGCAGGGTTTGAGAACCTGCCTTTTGCCTTGTCGCACGTCGCTTCGAAATACGTGCTTGATTTTGTTGACGCGGCAATGGTAAAGCAGGCGGTAGAGAAAACGGCTGAGCCTGTTGAAAAGGCGTTCGTCGATTGGACCGGCTGCTCGAAAGAGCAGAGGGAAATGCTTGTGGCATCTTTCGAAAAGACCGGCCTCTCCTGGGAAAAAGCCTGAGCTTGGCTTTTTCTAATACTCGCTGAGGCGCCTTTGTTGTAGCGCCCTGCTTTTCTTCACGTATTCCGTGATTGGGGCGCGGAGCTTGGTTTTCAAGTGCTCCAGCGCCTGCTTTAGGGTGGCGAATTTCAAGGGCTTTTGCTTGAACGCCTGCTGAACCCCCGTGCGCACTTGGAAAACGCCCAGCGGAATCTTGTATTCCTCGCTAATTTCCCTGAAAACTACGACCCTAGCCTGCCGCCGCATTTTCAGCAATCCTTCTGCAGCGCCGAAACGGCCTGCATAGAAGCCTCCGCCTTCGCTCTTGGCATAATCGCTTCGCCCTGCGAAAGGCTCGTATTCGTGTGCTATGTTCACCTGGTGCGCTTGCCAGTAGCTTCCAGACGGCGAAAGCTCGTGGCTTGAGCCACTCACGGGTTGGGGCGCCCAGGCTTCGAACTGCTCGAACTCCCAAGCGCCGGGCAAGAGCAAAACTTCGTAGTGGTTGTCGAAGTGCGTGTGGGAGTACAGAGTTATTTCGCCCAGCTGGGGCGAAAGCTTTACGCTGTCGAGATAATTGTCCGCAAGGATTTTGTCCATGCCGGTGATGCTCCAGCGGGTGGGCACGAGCTTGCGTTTTTCGCCGAGTATGCCGGCGCTCAAGAGCTTCTGCAAGTAATAGTAGTTCATGCCGCTTTTGAGGAGTTCGGGAATAGCGTCGCGCACTTTCATTTTCTCCTCAACGATTTCGTCGACTTTCGCCGGGATTGACGGGTTTTCCGTGAGGCGCATTGTTTCCATGCTTCCCGACGGGCCCATGGGCGTCGTGTATGCCGAGAAAGTGACGTTGAACTGCGGCGGGCGCTTGAACTTGACTTCCATGTCCACGGGCTTTAATGCCATTGCGCTCAACTGCATTTCTTCCAGCAGCCGGGAAGAGTTTTTTATCGAATGCTTTTTCATGCCGCGGGCGATGCCCGCCCTCATGGAGATTATTTGCTCGTAGCCCATGGAAAGCCATTTGTCCGGCGAGTCGGACAGTGCCGCATCAAAGGTTTCATCCACGCTCACAAGCGGGCCTACGTAAACATTGGGATAGCCCTCGCGGCCGACGAACACGTTTGGCGGTGACGGCCCGAATACCGTTTCTCCAAGCGGTTTTTGCGCGAACTTGACGCTTATGTTCTTGATGTGCTGGAAATAGGTGGTGTTTGCCATGCTTTTGCCTTGAAGAATAGTTTTGCCCTGTTGTTTTTAATGCTGAGGGGGGTACTGTGCCGATGGCATGGGGTCGGCAAAAGTAATTAAATATGCTTTTCCTCAATTGGTTGTTAAGTTATTGCCTTTCGAGTAGTGGTTTTGCATGAAGTTCTTGGCTTTTGTTTTTGTGGTTGCGCTTGCTTTTTCAATTGCAGGCTGCCTTCAGGAGAAAACACTTGATGCGACTGGCGCTGTTACGGGCTTGCCTGGCGCTTCGACTGCCGTTGTTTCGCCTTTGCCTTCAACAACTCCGGCCTCTCCAACTACCCCAACTTCCACCCCAACGCCTGCGGCAACTGCCACGCCTACTCCATTGCCTACGGCAAGCACGCCCACGCCCGTACCGACCCAGGCCCTTACCCCGGGAACTTGCGTCATCAACACGCCGCGCGGCCAGATATCTTTTGCTGCAAGCGAGACTGTGCAGTTGCTCGTCACATTTACCGGTTTGCCTGCTTCTATTAACACCGCGTCCATAAAATGCGAGGATTCGGGCACTGCGGCCAATATTGCGGTAAAGCGTTCAGGG
Organism: Microcaldota archaeon; assembly: GCA_013331595.1. The sequence continues at coordinate 2,996 of DUGE01000015.1, forward strand.
TTGAGCGTTTTCTCGACTTATTCGTGTTCCTATTCGCCTTCATCTTCAAGGTCTTACGTTATTACTGCAAGCACGGCTGGGGGTACTCAATGCACCGTAGTGGTAAGCGTCAACGTGGTTTCCTAGCTTTTTGCGTGCCGCTTTTTGTTTTCTTGCTTTTGCCAGGCTGCCTGGATCAGTTTTTAGGCGGTGCTCCGTCGCCCACGCCGTTGTATACCCCCCCTGAAGTTTCTCCCGAAGTTGCTTCTTCTCCATCCCCCTCGGTTTCGGTTTCCGCAACCCCAATTTCAACTCCCAACGCAACGGCTTTGCCTTCCCCATCAATTAATGCTTCCCCATCTCCAACTGTTTCTAACACTTCACTTGCCGGCGAGTGCACTCTTGCGGCCAACCCCCAGCAGGCCCAAGGGCCTTTCAAAGCCGCATTGTCAGTGCGTTTCTTTAATGTCGTTCCGCCTTCCAATGTTACCATAAAATGTTCTCCAAACGCGGCTGCTGGGGAGGCTGAAAAGAAGGGCGAATTTTTCGTGCGCGTTTGCGATTACGGCTATGCATTGCAAAGGACGTTGCTTTTTGCTTCGGCTTCGGCGTCAGGAGTTTCCTGCACCACGCCAATAGTTGTGGATGTGAATCCCGCTTACTCTAAAGGCTGGTCGTTCAGCCCGCAGGACGTTTCGCTTACCTTAAACAAAAGCATAGCTAACACTACACGACAAAACTATACTGTTTCGAACACCGGTGCGCTTTCGCTCACTTCCTTTTCCTGTTCTTCAGACCAGTCGTTCGCCTCAATAACCTGCGTCAATAACGACCTGAAGCCCGGTGAACACGGCGTTGCGTCTGTTTCCTTAAACGTCACTTCCCTTTCAACCGGGCAACAGCAGGCAATAATAACTGTGAGGGAAGCGGATTTGCAGCAGGCCTTGAGTGTGACGATCAACGTCGTTTCCTAGATTTCGCGCCGCTGGAAAATGTTTTTTCAAACCATTCGCCGAGTTTGGAAAAATCTTCGAGGGAAAGGCCCTTGGCGCATTTTTCCGAAAACGGCAAGTCCTTCAGCATTAATGCCAGTGATTTCTTACCCATTCCCAGCGAATGGCGGGAATGCATGAGCGCCTTGCGAATGTTCTGGTTTTTGTGCTGGAAAACGAGGGCTATTAGGAAACCGTTCAATTCATGCTTTTTATTGGCTTCAAGCAGCACGACCGCGGAATCCACTTCCGGCATGGGCACGAAGGAAAAGCGCGGTATTTCGAAAAGCACCTTGACATCGCATAGGTTTTGGGCCATGACGCTCAGGCGCGAGTAGTCGTCTTCGCCCGGTTTTGCAACAAGCCGCAGTGCGAACTCTTTCTGCAGGCAAAGCACCGCCTTTTCGAAGGGAGATTCAAGGATCCTGAAGAGTATTTTTGAGGAAATGTGGTAGGGCAGGTTTCCGAAGATGGTCTTGTAGGGCGTGTAGTTGAAATCCAGCGCATCAACGAAATTAACTTCGACGTTCTTGGCCCCTGCGAGGCTTTTGCCGATTTTTTCGGAAAGCGACCGGTCTATTTCCAGGGCAACCACTTTCCCCCTAACCCCGACTTTTTTCGAAAGGGCTTTGGTGAGGACGCCTTCCCCTGCGCCGATTTCCAAAACCGTTTTTCCATGCAAGGGCAAAGCCGAAGCTATGTTTTCAATCACATCCCTGTCCAATAGGAAAACCTGGCTTAATTCCGGACGCATTTTTTTCACCAAATGTCCAGGAACGGCATGAGCAGGAGTTTGCCGTCTTTCGCCCCTAAAACCATGAAATTCCTGTGCGTTCCGACGAAGGGGGTTGGGTGGGAGTCCAGTTCTTCCACGGCCTGAAATAACTTTTCACGAGTAAGCCCGTGTTTTTCGAGTTTTCTCGCCATTTTTTTGCCCCGTTCGGTGTTTTGCTTTGCGACCTCATTTATCGTCGGGTTTTCGGTTTTGGCCATGGCAATTAACTCTTGTGAAATCGCGTATGCGTGCGGTTTGAATAGGGCGTATCTTTCGGCCGGGTTGCGGTTGTGTTCTTCAACCATGTTTCTTATAGTATCTATCAGGCTTTTGGCGTCGCCGAAATCATCTCGTTTTATCACTATTGATTTTAAACCCGGGTAATTTCTGCTCACATCGAGTTCCCTTACCCTCCCTCCGGGAATTCTGGTGTTTTTGAATCCCGGCGGTCTTTTCGAAAGTCCCAGTGAAAGGATTTTTCTTGCAAGCCAACTGATTTTATTCCTTTGCATTCTTTCAAATCGTTCTTTCCTGTGATCGATGTTTCTCATCGAGCCAAGCTGTTTGTCAATTATTCGTGCCGCATTTGTAAGCTTTCTAACCAGGCTTTGCGGGAGCGGTTTCACTGGCATGAATGACAATAGCCGGGATGAAAATAAAAACCGGGCGCTACCTGTACCTTCGGTCTTCTTCGGTTTCGGAAACGGGCTTCTTTACGAACAGGTAGTACTTCTCCCCGCCCTTGAGTTCTAGCATTATGCGCTCGGCGAAAATATCAAGCGGGTTGCCCAAGTGCGGAACGCGCTTCTGGATGTCGTCGAAAGACTCGAAGGGCTTGCGCTTGCGCTCGTCAAGAATGCTTTCCAAGTGCTTCTTGCCTATGGACGGCAGGTGCTCGAGAGCGTGGGCCCTGATGGTTATAGCACCGGCAGTGTTGATGAAATTGACGAATTCCTTTTCCCGTGCCACGATTATCTTGCGCACGGTTGTCTCAAGCTCCCTTTGGGCTGCGCTGGTCAAATCGTTGAACATTACCCTGCCGCGGATGCGCTCCACTTTGTCGCGCTGGTCGCGGCCAATGTAAACCCTTTCGCCTATGACTATCTGTAGCCCCGGTTTTGCAACTAAATCCAATAGGGTGAAAAACCGTTCACCAACGGCCTGCACTATGGGCTCCTGTTTGGCTTCGCCGGCCTTGCCGTGCGGCAGGAAGTCTAGAACTACTGCAAAATCCTCTTTCCCGAACATTCCAACCGCCTTTCCAAAAATCAGTATTCAAAATCCCAGCCTTTTCAAGAATAAATTTTCAATATTTCTTCACTATCTTCAGCACTTCCTTGACTTTGTCTTCAGTAACCTCGCTTTTGTCTGCCGTGAGTATTGTCTTCACTTGGTCTTCCTTTTCCGGCTTGAGGTTGCACACCATGACCGCCTGTTTTTCCGTAAGCCCTGCTTCAGCCAGCTCTTTGAAAAGCTTGCGGCCTTCCTTGGCGGTCAAAGGAGCGAATGCCTGCAAGTGCTGCAGTGCGTTCTGCTGTTCGTAGCCAAGCTCGCTTTCCTTCTTCCTTTTCTCAAGGAGCTCTGCCGCCTCTGCGTTCAGCAATATTTTTTCAGAAACGTTTTTCATGTAATCCCTCACCTTTTTCAATATAACCTAAACTTTCTTCAAGTGGACGTTTGCAACTACGAGCATCTTGCGCTTGCCGCCGTCGTTAAATTCGACCTTAAAACAGCTTCCCTGTTTGCTCAGCACGACGCCGACGCGGTTGTTGAAGCGCAAGGCATTGGGTCTGCCGCCCAAAAAAGCCGGATTATAATTTAGCCTGACTTTCGTTCCGGCGTCGAAGTTAGCCAACTGCCTGTTGACCGGCGTTTTTGACGCTTTCAAGTTCCTGCTGTGCTTGGAAAAACCACCGTGTGATCTCTTCATTGTCAAACCAACTCCATTCGCATGACTCAAGGTGAGGGTTGTGCTTTCAGTTGCCCTATGCCCCCTTCCGGCCGGCATAGGATTTTGCCTTTCCCCAAATATAAGCCTTTTTAAGCAACGACTGAGAAAAGCTTTTAAAGCATTTTTAAAGCAACGGCGGAAGCGCTTTGCTTTTCATTGTCTTTCCGCTCAAGCGGAGGGGTTGGTTGAATTGGCTAAAAAACCCACGAAGGCTCAAAGATTGAGGAGAATCGACACGAGCTTCAAGGTCGAAAACATCGTTGCAAGCGCGAACTTGAAAGTGGAATTGGACTTGTTCAACATCGCAATGGAAGTTGACAACGTCGAGTACGAGCCCGAGCAGTTTCCCGGCGCCATAATGCGCTTGAAGGACATCGGCACCACGCTCTTGCTTTTCAAGAACGGGAAAGTAATCTGCAGCGGCGCCAAGAGCGAAAAACAAATCGCCAAGAGCATCAAGGCCGCCGTAGGTTTGCTTAGGCGGTTTATCAAATAGCTTTTTTCTTTCCCGCTTTTCTACATTCCTCGTATGCCTAAAAGCTCTTCCGGGCTTTCGATGGTTCCGTGCTTCTTAACCTTCGGAGTACGCCAAAACTCACCGTGAAATTGAAGCGCTTTAGCAATATTTTCCCCAATTCCCAAGTGGCTGGTTTTAATGTGGATAACTGGCTTAAAAATTCCGCCTTTGACTTCAACAACGCCTACGAGCACTTGGCCTTTTCTGGGCATAAGTATTTTAATTGGAACTGCCGCCCTGTTTGCCAGCCAAGATGGTGTTACGGCACTCGCCCCCCAGCTTTTTTTAAAATACACTGCTTTTCCAGGCATGCAGTTTCTTAGCGCTTGTTCAATGACATTTTTAATTCCGTTGACCCTACTCTTAATTTCAGGATGTCTCAGCAAAGCGCGATTATAATTAATTCGTTGCCGTTCCGCCATTGCATCAATCTCCTTTGTTTGGGCTATAAATTTATTGTGGTTAATTAAAAGATGGATGCGAAGGCTTTTAAATTCCTTTTCCAAGAGTCTTACGGTCAGCGGCCACAGGAGGGGTGGCACGTCCGATCCCATTCCGAACTCGGAAACTAAGACCCCTTACGACGCTGCCGGTACTGCCGAAAGGCGGGAAAGCGTGTTGCTGCTGCCACTTATGCTTCTTTTTTTCGGTTTTTTTGCGAGCTTTGCCCGGATTTTTTTTGGGCAAAAGTTTTTAAGCAGTTTTTTCGTTAAGCAAGTGTATGGACCCACTCATAGTCAATTTTTCCTTCGGCCTAGTTTTCACTTCAGCTTCCACCGGCCTGTGGTTCTTGCATAAGGAGCGCGAGAGGGAAATAAGCAGATACCACTCCATCGAGCGTAGGATGCTTGAAGTGGAAAAAACGTTTTCAGAGCTGAAGATAATAGAGCGGGACGCGAGGAAAAAGCACTCGCGGCTTGCGAACTTGGAGTCGTTCGAGCAAAAGATTTCCAAGGCGGAAAAAGAATTGCTTGCAATCAAGAGTGAAAGCAGGCGTTAAGCCCACCAACATATGCAACGTGATTTTCTTGACTGACTTCGACGCTTTTTCAATTCTGCTCGTAGGCTTCGCGTTGCTCGCGACGATTCTTTTTGCGCGCAGCCTTTTTTCGTTCAGGCGCGACGCGCGGAGAATGCAGAAGAAACTGCAGGACCGGACTGCGGAATTGGAGTTCCAGGCGCAGAGCCTGAAGAGCGACTTCCGCGAGTTGAGCGACTCGTCTCGCAACAAGGTCGACTTGGATTATTTGAACAGGCGCATCGACGCCCTAATCAATTTGCTGAACAGCAAAGGTTGAGTTTTGGCGGCTTCGATTTTACTTACTGCAGAAAAGCTGAAGAAATCTGAAGGAAAACTCAATTTCGAAGTAACCTAAACCTCAATCCTTTTTCTTCAGAATCCGAAGCCTTTCGCCGATTATCCAATCGAACTTTTCTTTATCCAAAACTTCCTCAAGGGTTTTGCGTAAGATTTCGTGGTCAAACTCGCCCATTACGGCGCTGCGACCAAAAAAATGTAATTTGATTTTTCCTCCTCCGCTCCACGCTTCCAGGTGCCCGCCTCCTTTTTCCTGAAAACCAGATTCTTCAATTTCCCGGCCACCCAATTTACTACTATTAAAAGAACCCACAATGTGCCCATGTTCACCTTCTCCCATATGGACGTATCCGCGCCCTTCTGCATCCGTAAGTAAAACGAATTTTTGTCTAGGGTCTTTTTTAGACTTANNTAAGCTTCTCTAAATCACTTTCTGAAATTCGTTCGATAGCCATTTGTTCGCCTATTTGTAAGATAACTGCCGTTTCACGTCTATCTCTAGTTTAATTCATCAATTTAAAATCTATCACTACGACCGACTGCCGTGGGGCGTAGGGCCAGCCGATTGTTTTGTTTAGGGTTTTGAACCTGCGTTTTGCTTTAGTGCAGGTTCTGGCCACGTCGTCAAGAGCTTGCGCGTAGATTCCATCCCGCTCGTTGCCAATTGCGAAGTAGTGTATTGTCGCGCCTTTCGCGGCATCCTGTACGACGCTTGGAAGAAATGCGTTGCCGCCGAATGCAAGGGGCATTAGAATCCTATCCGCCCACTTCCCGTGCTTTTTCATGAATTTCAAGACGTCGGCATGAATCGGCCCTATCCTGCCTTCCAGCTTGTTGAGTGCAACATTTTCTTTCATCAGTTTAATGGCATGCGGGTTGAGTTCAACGGCTTTCACTGCGGCCTTCTTGTTTTGCTTGGCAATTACCACTGCGAAAGGCCCGACTCCTGCGAACAAAACCAAAACTTTCTCTCTGTTCTTCACGAGCTTGGCTATGCGAAGCCGTTGGTTGGCCATCTTGCTGTTGAAAAAGACTTTCCCAAGGTCGATTTTGATGGAACAGCCGTTTTCCCTGTGGGTCGTAACAAGGCTCTTCTTTCCGGCAAGCCACTCGAAAGAGCGCAGGCGGTAGGTTCCCTTCCTTTTCCCTATCTTCCGCCAAATGCTCTTCACGCGCTTGTTATTTTTCAAGAGGAGTTTTGCGATTTGCTTTTTTTTGCCAGAGGATTTTTGGGGTATTTCAAGGATTGCTATGCTGCCGACCAGCTCGTAGGATGAAACGGTTTCCGCAAGCTGGTTTTCGGGAATTATTTCTGCAAGCAACTCTTTGAGCGACTTGGTTTTTTCAACCGCGTGGAATTTTTCCTTCGTTTTTACGATAGAGTGCGGCACTGAAACCTTTACTTCGCCGGTTATGGGGAAGAACACGAAATTGCCTTTGCGGAATGCCTTGGATTCTTTCGACAGTGCGTTTTGCTGCAGCAGCTGTTGCCTTGCCTTTTCCGCATCGTGCTTTTCGACCTTTAAAGCGAGCATTCAAATCCGCCGCAGAGCTTTCAAGTTTTGGATAAAATTAGGTCGTGTTTCGAAACCAGCCACTTGAGCTTGTCCCCTTCCTTAATTTTTGCTAGCTTGGCTATGGGTTGAGGGAGTGTTACGACAAGCGAGTGCGCGACTTTTCGTGCTTTGACTTGCTCATTTAGGACTTTCCTTACCCTTTCAGCTTCCCACGGGTTGAAAAGCTCCTCGCCGCATTTTTCGCACTTAAAGCCTTTTACCGTAAGCCCTTCAAGCTCCATTTCAGTTTCCATCATTTTGTTTCCGCAAGCGCATTTCATTTCAATCACCTTATGGCGAGTTTGAACTTTTAAAGCCAACCTACAAATACTTAGCGGTTTTTAGTTAAAATCATGACCGACTTCATCCAGGAGTACTTCGTCAACCCCATCCTCTACCAGGACAAGTACCCTCCTTACAACGCTTACAATACGCTTGCCTACGCTGCAATCGCGATTGCGGCAGTTTACCTTTTGTTTAAGCTGTTCAAGTCAAAAGGAATCAAGATCGACGGGTGGTTTTTCAAGGCCGTAATCCCGTTCGTGCTTTTCGGCAGCCTGCTGCGCGTCACTGAAGATGCACGCCTTTTGCCGCGCGTGGTTGAATTTGCCGGCGTCAAGCTTTTTCCTTTCGTGACCCCCGGCATTTACATCCTCACGTTTGTCCTTTTGGGTTTGTGCATGATTGCTGCAGGAAAAATGCACGGCAGGGGCGAGGAATTTTCTAAACCCCTCGGGAAAATGGGTTGGGGCCTAGCGGGAATCTCGTTTTTGCTTTGCCTTCCAGTGCTACTGCGCCTGCAGAACTTGCTTCCTTTTGTTGAGATTCTGGCTTTGTCGCTGTTGGTTTGGTTTGCTTTCAAAAAAGTGTGGGTGTTCCGCGGGCTGAAGCCCTCTTTCGAGGAAGAAATACTGGTTTTTTCGCAGGCTTTGGACGGAAGCGCGACTTTCGTCGGCGTTACTTTCCTGGGCTATTCCGAGCAGCACGTGGTGGGCAATGCAATATTCGACTTGTTCGGCGGGCCTTGGGCGTTTTTACTCATAAAACTGGTTTTCGCCTTTGCCGTTGTTGAAGTAATCCGCCGGGAGAACGTGAATCCCGAGGAAAAAACCTACCTCTACCTTTTGATTTCGATTCTCGGCTTCGGGCCCGGCTCGCGCGACGCGCTGAGGATGCTTGCGGGCGTGTAGGCGCCAGTCTTTTTTTCAGGAATGCGGGGTTGGTTAGTATTGGCGCGTTTCGATTTCAGATACGCTTCTAATGCGTTTGCGCAGGCCGGCTAAAATGTTTGGAAACCTGTCGAGGTGCTGCGCAAGCGATTGTTCTATTGCCTCCATTTTATCTTTTGGGATTTCTTCACTCTTGTAAATAGCATACCAGCCGTTTCCCCTGCGCCTTTCAAGTTCCAAGGCGTGGCCTTCGGGTATATTTGGAATTTGGTTCTGGTGGGAAATAGGCCCGAACCTGTAAGTCGGGCCAAGCAGCTCGTAGTTTATCCTGCCGTCCCGGGCCTTTCCGAAAACTTTTGCGCTGAGCCCTCCAGGATAGTTTTCATGGGGGAAGTTGACTATGGCGTATTTCTTCTGTCTGGGCATGTGGGGTTTGCACCGCTATTACCAAATGTGAATGGCTTGGTTTTAATTGTTTTCCAACCCTGCGGCTGTTGTTGGCCTTTTGTGTTTTAAGG
>DUGE01000026.1 GCA_013331595.1 Microcaldota archaeon
GTTTGGGAGCACGCCTATTACTTAAAATATCAAAACAAACGTGCTGATTACGTTAAAGCTTGGTGGAACGTAGTAAATTGGAAATATGTTGAAGAGCTTTACAAAAGGTGATTACGCATGATTCCAGGATGGAAAGAAAAATTGTTCAAAACAAAACCTTTGACGGAATGGGGCAGGAAAAGGCTGATTAAAAAACACGCAGATGCCATTTTCAGCAATAGAGGGCTCATATATTCCCTAAAGAACAAAGAGAGCGAAATTTCAACGGGCGATACCCGACGATTGTACGATTTAGTATTAGTTCACAGTGGTTGGGGTGACGGTATAGGAAATACAATGGCTGAGCACGCTTGGATTGCAGCTAAATTTTCAGAACTTCCCGAAGAAAGACGAGGCCGAGTGACCCAAGATGCTATTCGTGCTTTGGAATCGCAAAACATGCTTCACGGGCATTTTATTGAAGCCCTTAAACAGGCCAAGCCGTTAACGACACGTATCGGAGAACGGGTTAGAACACTAAGCAAACGCAAGAAATAGAATCAATTCCACTTTTTCTTTTCTCATTTTTCAATTTGCTAGAATGCAGTCAAAAAGCTTTTATACTATAGTTACTATAGTGTAGTGTGGTTGATGTGGCCAACGTGTTTCTATCGGCCGAAGCTTACGCTCGGCTCAAGGCGGCAAAAAAGGAGGGGGAGAGCTTTAGCGAGGTCATTATAGAGCACATTCCTCAGGAAATTGACTGGAACGAATTTTTGGGAAGCTGCAAGGAAATTAATGCAAAAAAACTTTATGCTGAAATTAAGAAAGAGCGTGAAAGATAATGGAAAAGTATTTGCTCGACTCAAGCATTATTCTCGAGATTCTCCAAGGTACAGTTGAGGGACAAAAGGCAACAAAGTTTTTAGAGACGGACAAAAATGATCTTTGCACAAGCGTGATCTGCTATTGCGAAGTACTTAACAAGATAAACTTAGAAAAATATGAGAAAGCGTCCGCATTACTCTCTAAATTACTCGTTTTTGGAGTTTCGCTTGCAGATGCAAGCACTGCAAAAGAAATACAATATACTTGCAGAAAAACAGGCAAATACGTGCCTACGCTTGACTGCATAGTTGCAGCAACCGCAATAAACAACAACGCGGTGATACTGACCTTAGATAAGGACTTTGAAAGAATTGAAAAAGCAAGAAAAATATTGTTTTAGCTGAGCAAAATCTTCAGGTAGAGCAGCGGGGAAGTGAATTCTTTCCTTGCCGTTTCGTTCGAGAGCGTCGAGGCAATCAAGTCCTTCGCGTGCTGGTTTTTCGCCGCCTTGCGCACAATCCAATTAAGCACGGGCTTTATGCTGCCCAACCTTTGCATCCTATAGCTGTTGACAAGCTCGTGGTCAATCTCCTCATGCAAAGTCTTTTCGTACGAGGCTAGTGCCCTTTCCGAGAAATCGCTCTTCGCAAAAGCTTCATGAATCGCGTTAGCCGCAAGCTTGCCTGAAAGCATTGCGTTCCCTATTCCCTCTCCAGTGAACGGGTCTATGAGCGAAGCTGCATCGCCTATGAGAACAAAACCGTTGCCGTGGTTCTTGCGGCGCTTTGAGCCGAACGGAAGGTTCCAAGCTTTTACTTCGGAAACCTGCTCGGCATTTGCAAAGCGGTCCTTGAACAGCGGGTTGACCTTGATTTCGTTCAACATCCACTCTTTCAGGTTGATTTTCTTTTTCTTGAAGTCCTTGGTCAAAAGCCCTACGCCCACGTTTGCAAGGCCGTTGTCCAACGGGAAAATCCAGAAGTATCCGGGAATGATTGAATCGACGAAGTGCAACTCTATATTGCGGTTCATTCCAGTGACGCCCTTGTAGTAGGCGCGTACTGCAACGCAGTGGTGGTTCTCGTCAATCTTGTCCATGCCGAGCTTGTTCGCGACAACGGAAGTTGCACCGTCAGCGCCAACGACGACTTTCGCCCTGAACTCGAGCTCGGTGTTTTCCTTCAAGCTCTTGCCCTTGATTCCGACGACGTAATCGCATTCTTTTATCAGGTCGGTGACCATGAATTCCTCCATTACGGTTGCGAATTGCTTGGAACGCTGGAAGAGGAAATTGTCGTAAACCAGCCTTCTCGCGCAATAGCCGACGTTCTCGTCAGTGCGGAAAGGAATTTCAACAACATAGCCTTCAGGAGAGGAGAAAGTGACGCCGTAAATCTTTTCAGTCTCAATGCCCTCAACGCCCTGAAGCAAGCCCATTTCGCGCAATACGCCCATGCTTTTTCCGCTTATGGCATCGCCGCAAGTCTTGTCGCGCGGAAACTTGGCCTTATCCAAAAGCAATACCTTGTGGCCCATTTGGCCCAAAAAGGTTGCACAAGTGCTTCCACCAGGGCCGCCGCCCACTATGATAACGTCAAAAGACGGTTGTTCCACCAATATGCCCACCTTCGAATATGCTTGCTGAAAGCAAGAGTCCATAAACTAGTTAACCAAAATAGCACTGAAATAACGGAAAAATATACGTGCAAAGCAAATAAAAACCCTTTTCTATTTCGCCTTTTGACGACTCTGCAGGCGGTAAATAGGCCCTGGAGAAGAAAGAATAACCAGCCACTACCACGCTTGGGCGTTAGGTTTGACTAAAAACTTTGCGTAAGCAAGGCCTATGAACAGGCCTCCCAAATGCGCTGCGCTTGCTATGCCGCTGGAAGTATTGAAAGTTCCTAGAAACTCGAACAAAACCCAAACGATTGCAGCCTGCTGCATGCGCATGGGAAAGAAGAAAACAAGCACCTGCAAGTCTGGAGTTAGCACGGCCAAAGCGCCGAGAATGCCGAAAATCGCGCCACTAGCGCCCAAGGCAGGCAAGTTCGGCGTTATTCCAGCAACCACGAACAAATAATAGAAAATGCTTCCTGCGATTCCAGCTGCGAAAAACACTTCCAAAAACCGCCTTGAGCCTATGCGCTGTTCCAAGAACGGGCCGAACATAAACAAGGCAAAGCCGTTGAAAAACAGGTGGGCGAAACCGCCGTGCAGGAATATTGAGGTAATGAAAGTCCAAGGTTGGGCCAGGGCAGCTGCAGGGTTGAACCAAAACGCAGGCGTGAACCACTGGAAGAACAATTGAAGAAGGAAAACGAACGCTATGAAGGCAAGTATGGCTAGGGCAAACATTTTGCAGTCACGTTCCAAAAAATCATTTGCACGAGTGCTTCTCGCTCTCGGCGAAAGTCTCGCCGCAGCCCATGCACTTGAAGCCGGGCACGGGCACATGCCCCCTGCTAGTGCAAGTTCCAGCCTTGCACACGCCCGGAATTTTCGAAAACCCGTTGCACCCGCCCAGGCAAACCAAGCCTTTTTGCACGTTCATTTCAAGCACCTGAAAGCATAATTAAAATCCAAGCTAATTTAATTGTTAGTTTTATAGCTTGAGCGCGGAATCAGGGTCGTCATGGCAGCAAAAATCGAGCAGGCTTTCCCGAAATGAGCTTTGCATAAATAAGGGGCTTAAATTCCTTGTGTGGCAAAACGAAAAAAAACATATTCGCTAAATAGTTTGAAATTAAAACCGGGCGATTTTCAAACTAAAGACGAAAGTCTATAGCCAATTACATTCAACCTCAAGGGATTACAGGCACATTATTTTGCGTAATCAATATCGGCAATGGGCGTTGAAACGAGGGTTTTTTAAGGCGGCTGTGCAACTGTTATTTAGTGAAATCCGCTTTTCAGCGAGAAGGTTAGGAGAAGAGTTTCGAAAGAGTTCGAAAGAATAATTGAGCAAACTTTTTTTTGAATAGTTTTCTTGCGAGCGAAGCGTGGTTTAGAACGGCATCAAGCCGTAAGGTGAATGAATAAATGGATGACGAAATGAACGAAACAGAAAACGCCCCAACCCAAGATTCGGGCATGGGCGATCAAGGTGGAAGCCAGGGCGGAAGCTATGGCGGAGACCGGAAGATGTTCAAGGCAACCTGCTCTGACTGCGGTCAAGAGTGCGAAGT
>DUGE01000040.1 GCA_013331595.1 Microcaldota archaeon
GCCCGGAAAACTGGCGCGTGACGCGGATAAAGCGCGGTTCTGCAGCAACGTGCTTTACTTCCTTAGTCTTTTTTTCATAGACCGGCTCGTACAGCCCTGACGGTGCGGCGGTCTTTTCATTCTCCCGTTCCCTGCGAATCTCCGGCTTGGCCATGCGAAAGCATTACGCCCCGCGAAATAAAAAGCTTGGTCGCTAGGGGAAAAAATCAGGCGCCGCGTTTTCTCAAAAGGTCTTTGACCAGCGAGCCGTCAACCCATTTCTTCCAGTCTTCCAAAAGCGTCTTGTGGTTGACGCTTCCGTTCTCGGAGCGCTGGGCTTCGGAAAGCAGGAGATACTTGGCATGGGCGAAAACAGTGTTTTCGGCCTCCAGCAGCTCGGGCAGGCCTATCTTGCTCTTCACATCAACCAAATACTGCTTGGACTCTCCCCGAGCGCGGATTTCGCTGAAAATGTCTTCTGTCGAGAGGCCGCGCATTTTGCGTATTTTCGCAAGCCAATCGCTCTCGTCCAGCTTGTCCTGGAAAAAGTCCATCTTGTCCTTGGTGGCGTCGAAATTAAGCCAGTTGAGGAAGCCTTTTTCCGCGAGCGGGTCGTCATTCCATTCTTTCTTCACTTCAGTAACTTCAATGAGCCTCCTGCTCCTTTCCAACGAGCCTTTAAAGCGGATTGGCGCTGAGACGATTGCGAAATCCGTTGCCTTGAAGCTGGTTGAAGGGACTCCTAAATCGTTGACCACACGATCCCAAATGCCGTAAGCGCTCTCGCCGTGAATTGTTCCCATGACCACGTTTCCAACTGCACCGATGCGCATGGCTTCATAGAGGGCAAGGGCCTCCTTTGAACGAACTTCGCCCACAATCAGCACGCTATCCCCAAGGCGCAGGGCAGTGCGCAGCGCGTCCTCTGCGGAAACCTCGCCTTCATTTGCAACGCCCAAAGGCTGGCGCGTCTTCAAACGCTGGGCATTAAAGCCGAGTTGCTTCATGAAAGGAATTGGGAGCTCCAAAGTGTCTTCCTGACAAATTATTCTCAGGTTTTGCGGGAGCTCAAGCATTAGCGACTGCAGCAAGGAAGTTTTCCCGGAACCGCGCGAGCCGACAATCAGCTGCGAAGCCTGGGCGTCAACGAAAAACGAGAGGAGGCCTGCGGCGAACGAGTCCATCATCTTTGCGTCAACGAACTGCGGCAGGGTCCACGGCGTTTCCTTATGCAGCCTGAAGGCAAACGCAATTCCATCAGTGGCAAGGGGCTTTCCGATAACTGCGACACGGGTTTGGAGGTCGGGAAGGTCGAAGTCAAGAATCGGGTGCGCCTCGTCGAAAGGCCTTCCGCTCAAGGCGCGGAAGCGGGAAACGATGCTGCGCGCCTCTTCGTTCGAGAAAATGATGTTCGTCTGGCACTGGCCGTACTTTGAATGCATGAGGTAAATGGGCTTTATGCCGAGCGGCGAGTCTATGTAAACGTCGGTAATCTTGCGGTCGCTCAAGAGGATTTCCAGGACGCCGTAGCCTATGGTGTAGCGCGCGACTATCTCGGCGAGGTTCGCGCGCTCTTCCTGGGAAAGCACTATGCTGTTGCGCGCCGCAAGGTCGCCGATTGTTGCGGCGTAAACTTTCTTGAAATACTTGCGCGCCTGGGTGATGTCCAAAAACTCGACGTTTTCCGGCCGGTGGGCTGCGACAACTTCCTTGGTTTTTTCGAGCAGGAAATATTTCTCGGGCGGCAATGCGTATTCAGGCGGGTTGATGAAGTAGAACGCCTCGACCTTGTCCGGATGCTTGTAGATGTAAACGTTGCTGCCCAAAACCTCGTACTGATCCACAAGCTCGAGCTGCTCTGTTTCGGTGAAGAAAATCTGCGAGCCGATGAACGAAGGCTTGATTTCAGCCTCGAACAAAGTGTGGTAAAACCCGCGGTCTGCCGGAACTTCGCCAAGCTGTTGCAGCAAGTCCTTAATGCGCGTTATCAAATCAGTCTGGTCAAGCCGGTCGAGCATGTACTGCAGCGTTGCAATGTAAATCTTCAAGTCCTCGGATTCCTCAGGGGGAAGCATTGAGAGCTTTTGCATTTGGCCCTTGACTTCCTGGGCCAAAAGGAGGTAGGCCCTGAACGGGTCTGAACGCAGGGTGTTGAAAATGCTGAGGACCGCATCGTGCCTTTGCGAAAGCACCTTGCTCTTCTGGCTTGAGCTCAAGTGGCGAGGGCTCCACACGCCCTCTGCCTCGAACTCGCCCACCACTTCGGCAACTTCCTTCAGCCAAGTGGTCTGCTGTTCGGTGTAAATGCGCTCGTAATACTCGCTCAGCACGACCTGGTCGACGTCAACCTCGCGCAGCTTGTCCACAACGTCCTGCATCACTTGCGGGTATTGCGCAAGGTCGGCGCCGTAGGCCGAGCCCTTATAATTTATGACAAGGCGCTTCTTGCCGCCCTCCATCTTCACTACAGCTTCAGTCATTGCAACCGCTTTTCATTACGGACTGCTTAAATAAATTGGTTTGTCAAATGTATTTCAGGTAGGAAAAATGGTCGTCCGCGCACCTTCAATTGTTTTAAGAAATTTGACGCCAGCACAAAGGCTAAAGCTGAAGGAACTAGACTCGCGAATGAAGGCTTTAGCAAAAGACGGAGTTCTCCCTACGGCGCTGGCAACCGGCCATCCAAAGCACATTAGAAGGGAAGTTAGTAGCATAAAATCACAGCTTCGGTTCGTTGGCCTCACGTGGGGACAGCGTGCCCAGCAACTTGGCTTTAGGGTACAAAGCAAAGTGGTAAGAGATTACGGCGCGTGGAAGAAAGTCGGTTTTTTGGTAGACGAGTTGAGAAAAGTTTCAGACCTCGAAAAGGGCGTCGCACCAAGCGTTCACGACACTAGAGTAGACAACGTCACCCAAGCTTTACTTAGGAACCATCCCGGATTAACCTACAGCGAATTAGTGCACAGAGCCGAACTTGTTACGCGGAAAGAATACAGCCTCTTTGAAAACGAGCAAAGATGGAAGAACAGAATAGCCAGGGAAATTAGGCGAAGGGGCTATCTCGAAAATTCCACTTGGCTGAACGATTTGCAGAAAAGGATTAAAGAACGGCACGGGATGTCTCTGGAAGAATGGTTTGAATCGCCAATCCCGAAAAAACCAAGGTCTCAGAGGGGCATGTTCTATCAGCCCAAAGTGATCGAAGAAAATGAGCAGAAAATAAGAAAAATAATAGCTCAACACGTTGAAAAGGCAAGAACTCGGAAAATACTTTTACGCCGCGCAATTCAAATGCACGGCATGTCGGATATTGCAAGAGACCAGGTGGTTAGCCACAATAGAATACGAGAACTGATCTTGCAGCATGCGGTTTTGCTGAAACCGCATTTTGCGGAAGTCGGCCTCGATTCGCACAAGGTTTTCCGAACCGTGCGACCAAAAGCCAGAAAGAAAAAATAGGTGGAAAATTATTTAACTGAAAACAAGCGCGGGCTTTAGGGGCATTGCCCTAGCGGCCTTTTCCTCTTTCGATTCTTCCTCACTTTCCACGCTGACTTTCAAGCCCAGTTCTTTTTCAAGAAAGTCCTTCGCTTCCTTCAAGGCCCTGCCCTCTTCCACAAAAAGCATTTGCGGGTTGGAAACGATCTCGAAATACATCTTGTCCAAATACCTTTTCGTCAGCTCATCCTCTACAATGGGCAAAAGGGCTTTTTCCGCGCTTTTGCCTTCTTCAACGAGCTTTTGCACAAAAGAGTTCTTGCTTGCAGAAGCAACAATAAGCTTCAAGTGAGCAATTTTCTGCTTTCCCCCAATGACGTCCAAAATTTTCCGCGCGTCCTCAAGCACGCTTGCGATGAAATCCTGCGTTGCCTCGGCCTCAAGGTTTATTTTATCCTCCTGCGCCTCCGGCCAAGCGCTCAACGAGCACAGCCCTTTTCCGCCGGATTTTTCCCAAAGCTCTTCGCACAAGTGCGGCGCAAGGGGCGAGAGAAGCTGGACCCAGCGCGCTATGCTCTTGCGCACGGCGCTCTTCTCCTCTTCAGAAGCGCGCTTGTGGAAGTAATCCAACGCCTTGAGGTTCCTGAAAAAAGCGCTTTGCACGTAACCGCGCAGCGCAAATTTCTCAAGGAATTCAGTGGATTGTTTTATGGAAGACTCTATTTTCGACTCGAACCAGCGGGTGAGCGTGGTTTTCTTCCCGCCCTTGCCGGCGCGCGAAATGTATTCGCCGACGTAGTCGAAAAACTTGTTCAAATTGCGGCGCAAAGCATCAATGTCTTTCTTACGGAAGTCGAGGGTGCTGCCGAAATCCGCCGTTCCAACGGCATAGAGCCTGAACAAGTCCGCGCCGTAATCGCGCGCGATGTTGTTCAGCAAAACAACGTTGCCCTTGCTCTTGCTCATCTTCTGGCCTTCGCTCAAGACCATTTCGTTCAGCGTGATTGCCTTTGGCCAAAAGCGCTTTTCGAAAATGCCCGCGTGGGCAAAAATGAAGAAGCTCAAGTGGTTCGTCACATGCGCGACTGCAGTATGCCGCTGGTCGTTGGGATACCAGTAGGCAAACTCCGTGCGGATTTCATTCATGATTTTCGTGGAAAGCGCCCCCCGGTAGGGCTTTGCTAGGAAAACGAAGTCGAAAAAGTTCTCGTCCAAAAACTCCGGCCGGATTTTATGCTCGTGGATTTTTTTCGCCACGGTGTAGAAAGCCATGTAGAGCGTGGAATCGCTCAAGCTCTCGATAATCCAATCCCTGTTGAAAGGCAGGCGCGTACCCAAGCCCCTCCTGCGCGCGCAAGGCCGCTTGTCCAGCCAGTTGAAAACATCCTCGAACTGCTTCCGGTAAGCCTGTGGGAATATTCCCATTTCGCGCAGGCACTCGAAAGCATTTTCCTTCCAGCCTTTCGCGTTGAAGTCTAGAAACCACTGGTCGGGCAATACTGCAGAGATTACTTTTCCTCCTGCGCGGGAAAATGCCGGCCTGCTTGCCTCGTAAAACCAGAAGGCGTTATTGTCGCGCAAAAGCCACTGGGCCACTTCGTCCTTCGCTTCGGCAACGGTCTTTCCCTCGAAGCCCAGGCAGTTGCCCTTCATTATTCCGCCGTAAAACTCGGCCTTGTACAAGTGCTGCGTGGCCTTGTCCAACTTCTGCTTCTCGCGCGTGTTCGCGATTTTCATCCGTTCGGCCATTTCCTTTGCGGGAAACTCACCGAAGCCCTCGAGCTTGATGAGCGAAACGGGCTTTATCGAATTTACCAGCGAACGGAGTTTCTGCTGCTCGTACTTCGCGAGGGTCTTCTCGTCCTTGCGCAATTCCTCGAGAGCAAGCCAATCAGCGACAGAATGGGCGGGCACGCTATGCACGAACCCGCTGGCGTTGTTTGCGTCGACAAAATCGGCGGGAAGAATGGGAACCGCCTGCTGCAGGGGCGTTTCGACTATCTTGCCGACGAAAAACTCGCCAGGAAATTCCCCCTCGATTTTCACCTCGTGGTGCTGGAAGGAAAGTTTTTCCGCGGCCTCGCGGCTCATGAAAAGAATTTCGCCGCCAACTTTCACCTTTACATATTGGGCGCGGGGATTGACGAAAACGTTGGTGATTCCGAAAACGGTTTCGGGCCTGAGGGTGGAGGAAATTATGAAGCCGCTTCCGCCGTCGAATGAAAAGCGGGATTTGAGGGCAATGAATTTTTTCAATTCAACGGGATCCGTATCGCCGTCCTTGATGTCGTCCTCACCCACGGCATTTTTTTCCTGCAGGTCGAAAAGCACGGGGTAGGTGCCTTGGGCCAGATAGCCGCGCTCGCGGTACTTGAAGAACTGCCATTCGACGAACTTGTTGTACTCAACGTCGCCGGTCGTGAACTGCCTCGAGAAATCGAGCGAAAAGCCCATTTTCGCGAAGTCTGAAACGATTTTCTTGGAAAAATAATTGACCACGTTCCACGGGTCTTCGAAAGAGCGGACGATTTCCTCGACACGCGAAGGGTCGGTTTCGTAAATGCCCACGTACTCGCGGTACATCTGCCAGGCCGCCTCGTCGCGGGCCTTGATTTTCTGTGAAACTGCAAGCACCGGCGTGCCGGTTATATGGAAGGCCATGGGCCATAAAACGTTGAAGTTGCGCATTCTCTTGAAGCGCACTATCACGTCGCCAATGGCGTAAGTGCGGCCGTGGCCCACGTGCAGATTGCCAGAAACGTAGGGGTAGGGCACAGTGAAGAAAAACTTTTCCTTGCCCTGGGCTACCGAAGGCTCAAAGGCTTTTTCCTGCTCCCAGCGCTCTTGCCACTTGCGCTCTATTGAGTTGAAATCCACGTTAACACCACACGCCTTTTGGCTTTATAGCAAAAAGAGCCCAAACGAAAATTATTAAGCGCATGAGGGATTAAAGCGTTTCGTGAAAAAGAAAACGCGCAACCCAAAGGCATTGGGACGATTGGAAAAGTTTTTCTCGCCGCAGGAAAAGGAAAGCGAACTGCGCAAGGGCGCCAAGTTCTTCCTGCTATTCGGGGTATTGTTTTCCCTCGCATACATTACGCTGCACTACACCCCGCTGAAAGGGTTTTTCGGGTGGATTGCGGCTGAAACGGCCCATTTTACGCTGGACGCTGCGGGAACCCACATGCAAATAACCATCCTGGCGAACGGCAATTATGCCCTTGAATCTGAAAAAATCGTTGCAGAGCTGAACGAAGCCTGTTCTGCTTTGATCGAAATAGCTGTTTTGTTCGGAATTGTTTTCGCGAGCTTCGAGAAAACCCTCGCCTATCGGGCTAAGGGCTTTGCAGCGGGAATGCTCGTGCTTTTGGTTTTGAACCCAGTGCGCATTGCGGCAAGCATCATTTTCATCGACCCGCTCGGGCACGATTTGCTGTTCCGCATTACGCTCATAATAGTAATAATAGGATTTTACGGAATTTGGCACTACGGACCGCCAATCAAGCACGGCAGGGCACGAGAGTGACCAACTGGCCTTTTTCGTCAAAGAAGTACTCGCCGGGGTTGTTCGCGCCGCCTATTTGGTAGTAGGTGAATTTGACGCTCCAGTACGAGTGGCCCTGGTAATAGCCGTAGAACGAAGTGGAGTTGAACTTCCAGCCGATTGAGGCGTTCTCGCCGTACAACCCTTCGGCTTTCAAGTACTGCGTGTAAGCGGTGAAAGCAACCCGCGCTTGGTCGGTTGTTTTGACCGTGGAGTTCGTCTGGAACTTTAACCGCGTTGAACATATTCCCGTCAATTCGTTCGGGCAAGGTTGCCCGCATGCCACTTTGCTACCGCCGGTGCATGAAACAACGCACGCTGCCGGCGTCGGGATTATTGTTGGCGAAGGCGAGGAACTCGAGGTCGGGGTTGAAGAAAAAGAGGGAACAGGGGTGGGCGTAGCTTGCTGTTCGCTGACGCATCCGGCAAATAGAAACCCAGCAGCCAAAATAACCAGAGTAGAAAGCAAAAATTTGCCCATGAGCTTACCACTCGCACGCTATTTATTAAAATAGCGATTTGTAAAAAGAGTTCAAATGGAAGGTTTTGTGTGAACGGCGATTACCATTTTATTAGGATAATTCCCTTTGCCTTCCCTGTGAGGTTGCCGATAGAAGGAAATTTCTGCCTTTCCCGAGTCAATTAGAGCTCTAAGGTCTGAAGAGACTCCAGCCTTAACTAATTTCCTTAATTGGGCTTCATGTTTTTCCAATTCTTGCGGAGCCATTTCTAAAGGAACATATTCTCCAGTGCCGCTAGGTTTCCATTGCGGATGAAGAACTAGCAAATCCCGCTCTTCTCCGTCAGGCACTCTGGCAGCCATCAATTTTGCAGTTTCTACATTAACGCCAAGTGCGGTGTGAACGATAGGATTTGTTGGCCGGTAAATAATCGATTCTCCACCTGGCCTGGGAGTTTTAATTCCAATAGTTAAGCGGTGTAGTTCATCAAAAATCCAGGAACCTGGCGTAAGGCTTTGCAAACCATGCTCACTAATAACGTTAGGGACGAATGATGCGTGCCCCTCTTCGGTTTTTCTAATTCGCATGGTCATTGCGTCAAACCGAACGGGAATTTGATGGGTTTCTACGGCCTTTTTTGGCTTAACGCGTATAATACCCAAAACTTTGCGCGCAGGACGAACAATTCGTTCTTTGGAAATAGCAAAAATGCCATTAAAACTTTTGAAGCCAATAATCGACCTTAAATTTGCATGAATGCTTCCACTTCCGCCAATGGCTTTTAGCGCAGTCGGTTCAGCTCGTTCAAAAGGCATGAAGTAAGTTCGTTCGCATTACTTAAAACATTTTTGGGTCACAGACACTAAGTACCAAAACCACTTTAAAACAAAGAAAGTAATTTAACAATGCTTGAAAACAAGGCGTCTGACCGGTCAAAACAAAAAACGCACAGGCTAAGGGGATTTATTGCAGCGCCGCTCATTGGGACGGTGATTTTCCTCGGCGCGATAGTGTTCATAGTCAATTTGCAGAACATCGAAGCCCAGTCTTCATTGCGCATTGCGAACGACGCGTACCACAACCGCGTTGCAAGCGTGCTCGAAGAGCACAGGAGCGATTTGTCGAGCATTTTCCGCGAGGGCTTGAGCAGGACCATAGCGTATTACGTTCTCAGCCGAGGGTGGAGCGAGTTTTTCTGGAACAACGACCCCAACGGCCACTATACTAATTATGCAGCTGCTGGCCTCGAGCTACAGTCGCCTGACTTGGATGAAAACCACGACGGCATCGTTTCGCTCAAGGAATTGCGCTACGGCAAGTGCGAGAGCATCAAGGCGTTGACGAGCGACGTCATCTGCAGCATTCCCAATATTGAGGGTGAAGGCACGCAAAGCGCGCAGTACAAGTACGGTTTGCCCCAATGGATGAGCAAGTTCAGCGAGCGGACCGGTGAAGAATCCGGACTTTTTGTTTTCGAGGGCATTACTTTCAAGACGTCGAACCCGGACCAGCTGAAGGTTTTCCTTCCGACCCAGCCTTCGGATTTCGACACGTACAGGAATTATTGCCTTGCGCTTTTGAGGGGCAGCGTTTTCGACTGCAAGGATTTCTCCGAAGCCAGTGAGGATACTCCGGCACAGGACAAATTCAAATGCGTCGACCACGATGCTAACGGCAACAACATTCCTGACGAAAACGCTGACGACATTAAGACAATTCCCGGCTGCAAGGAAGGCAATTTCTTCGTTAAGATAAACGTCGAAAACACGTTCAACGGCGTTGATGTTTACCCCAAGCTGCCGCGAGTCGAGGCGAGCGACACTTCCGGAAACACCGTGCGCAGCAGCGGCATTGGCGATAAAAACTTTTACCTGCCCATCAACCTGCGCATTTTCAAATACTACGACGAGACGTTCAAGGTTTACTCGCGCCTGGCTTACGGCGCAAGCGGAGACGGCGGGAATAGGAACGAGGGCGAAGATGAAGGTGTTGCTGACGGACAGTGCGGAGGGCCCAACTCACACGCTTGTGAAGACTCGCAGGGCTTTCGCGATGACGGCTACCGGCCTGATTTGACCAGGCACCGTGATTTCAAGGACAACGCGGCCGTAAGGGAAGCTGTGGCGGAAATATTTTTCGACAAGGTTTTCAAGCCGGCTTGCGAGCGCAGCGGGTTTTTCCAGAACGCACCGGACAGGGATGATGTTCAATTGCGCGCATGCCCTCCAGAAGGCTGCGCGGAAAACGACCAGAGTGCCGGAGACAGGTGCGATGAGAATGCAGACTGGGACGCAATACACGACCATTTGAAAGTTGGGATAGTTGGCGAACAGTCTTTCAGCCCAGGATTTGAAGCTTGCTTTCCGCCCGGCGGGGGGGCCATTCCGTCAGACCAGTATTGCGCCTATTACGGCGGAACTCCAGACATAGGCCAGGATAGTTTCGAGAAAAGATTTGTTTTAGTGGATAACGACCCGGCGTTCCGCATCGACCCCGTAAAGCCGGTGATGTTCAACTGGGGCGTCACCATACAGCACGATGTTTCCCTAAGGCCCTAAAAAAGGTTTCTGCAGGAATTCTTGCGCAAATCCGCGGGAAAAATCGGTTCCAGTTGCATTCGCGGAATGAAAACTCTTTTTAATGCTCACGGAGCATATTTTCTAATGGCTGGCGAGGGCGGGTTTATTGAAAACCTCAAGGAGTCCTACGAAAATTTAGTTTCATCACTCGAAGAGAAGGGAGTTCCCGCGCCGCGAATTCTTGTTCCCGCAGTTGGAATCATAATTTTAATTGCCTTGCTGTGGCTTGCACTGCCGGGATTGTTCAGCCCGACCAGCACAGTTGAATTTACAATCGTCAACGCGCAAGGCCAGCCTGTTTCAGGCGCAAGCGTCACTCTCACTGCAGGCGACTATTCCGAAGCCCAGCCTTCAGGCCCAGACGGAAAAGTTTCGTTCGAGAAAGTTCCTGCTGGAAAAGAGTTGGAAGTGGCGGCCAGCTCAATAGGCTACCAGTCCAAGAGTGGAACGGTGACAAACGGAGGCACTTTCCAGCTTTCTCCTGTTACGGTCAACCCCCAGGCAAAGTCTTTCAAAATTAACGTCCAGCAGGAGGACGGCACTTCAATAGAAGACGCGGCCGTCATCCTCACGTTTTCAGATGGAACCACGCGCGAGGGAGTCAGTGACGCGTTCGGCGATGCGGTTTTTGACGTGGGCAGCTCTACATTGAGCATGGCCACTGCTGAAGTGACCGCAGACGGTTTTGAAAGCAAGAGGCGAACGGTAAACACCGACGACGGCACGGTCACCATAAGACTGGCCGAAACAGGGGGCGGCCAGCCGCCTGAAACGCGCCTCGGAGATTTCATCGTGCGCGTTGACGGCGCAAACGCAGATGGAGTCGCAATAACCCTCGTCGACCCTGTCACGAGCTCAAGCATCGCCCAGGCTGCGGTCGATTCAACCAACAAGGCGCTGTTCCCCCACCTTGCATTGAACAGCATGTTTTACATCACCGCATCAGACCAGCAAGGCCGCTATGAAAATTACGAAGACCCGACCACCATTTCATTCGAAAGAAACCTGCAGGAGGAAACCGTTACATTGCACCGGGCTGAACGCAGGGAAGATGCGATCGCAATCATTGTTAAAGACGAGAGCGGAAACGCCATCCGCGATGCGAGCGTAAGCATTTACGACCGGACCACGCGCGTGCTTTACGGCGAGGATTCCACTGACGCAAGCGGCAGCGTTGAATTCCAGGTTGCAGGCAAGGCCTATTATATTACTGCATTCAAAGACGGGTTCCTTCCAGGGGCCGTTGATTCGGCAAAGAAGGGCGACAGGAAAACCATAACGCTGGAAAAAGAAAAGCCCGGCAATTTCGTCGAGGCGAGCGTGGTTGTGAAGGAAAACACCGACCCGGTGCCTGACGCTGAAGTCAGCTTCTTCAAGTCAAACGCATTCCCGCTCGGCGTTCCAACAGTCTCGACAAGCGCAGACGGAACTGGCATGACGCACTTGCCTTTGCAAGCGGACGGCAAGAACTACAAGGCGTTTGCAGCTGCAAGGTCAGGAGTTAGCATAGGCAGGAGCGACTTGGTCGACGTTGCTGAAGGCGTTGAATTCGCCATTTCAGTGCAAGCTCCGCCTGCAAACTTGACGCTCCAGGCAAAAAGCCTAGTTAGCAATGCTACTGTTGAAGGCGCGTTCTTTTCCCTAATTGCACCGGACAACAGCATTGTGAAGGAATGCAGCTCTCCCTGCAGCATTCTCGTCCCGGGAAATCTCGAATACAGGGCCGTTGCAACTGCAGCGGGATTCATGCAAACGACCACTGCGCCGTTCTCGCTTGAGCCGAACGAAAAGAAAACAGTGCAAATAGGAATGTACCCCACCACGCTCTCCAAGAGAAACACCCTTGCGTTCATCGGGTTTTTCGACCGTGCCGGAAACCAAGTTAGCGAACTCCAGAGGGCCGAAACATATTATGCTAAATTCATGCTGTCGCTTTCTGAAAAGAGCGACGCGTTCGCATTCTTCCAAGCCGGGGAAAGCGCAGACCTTGCTTCAGAGCCCGTTGAAATAACAGGCTACAAGACCGCAGCTGCGCCGAAAAAAGCATTGTACGGAGAGACTGCGGAAAACGTTTGCGCCAACGACGTTGACAAGACCCAGCCTGACACGCTCAAGTGGCTTGAGCTCGGCTACGCTCAACAGCTGGGTGCAAGCGAAATAGTCCTGGAATTCAGGGCAAAACAAAATGCGCCTGCAGGAAGCGCCCTCAAGATATTATACAGGGCAAGCGGCTTTGCAAACAGCGTTCCGTTCACCTCACCCCAGGACGACAGCCTCGTCTCGCAATTGCTCTCGCAGGCAGTGCACGACCGCAGCGTCTTCTGCCAGGCCAAGACTGCAACCGCATCAATCAAAGTCCAGTCCACGCCCATGGCCTGCAAGAACGGCTTGTGCTCGCGCGTAACTCTCGAGCGGGAGGACGGGCTGCGCGTGGCGAACAACCTCGACGTGCAAATAGGCNNCAACCTCAACTTCGACTTGTTTGCGCCTGGTGAAAGCATAGACAGCGTCACTCTCGAGGAAGACCCTACCATTGAAATAGTCGCAGGAAGCGTAAGCCAGCTTAGCCTCGCTGAAAGAACGTTCCAGGCAACTGGAACAGACCGAAGCTCGGGAACAATACTAATCAAGGCACTCAAGCCTTCAGTCAAGACAACCCTCAACCTCAAAGTGGTTTTTGCAGCAGACCGGGAGCCCATAACGCTCCAGCGCGGAATTCAAATTACCGGAACGAACGAATTCACGGTTTCCTTCAACCCCTCGCAGGCCAGCATAGGGCAGACGGTGCGCGGCAAGGCAATTGTCTTGGACAAGCTGCAAAGGCCGGTCACTGACGCCGAGCTCAGCCTCTTTGAATGCGCCGAACAGCCGGTGCTTGGCGGCGAGACGCAAATAATGCTCGGCACCAATTCAATGGGAAGGGGCCGTGACGGCCAGTACGAATTCCGCTTTACCCCACAAACAATCGGAGACGTGTGCCTTGAAGTCAGGGGCGACGGCTTCGAGACTAAACAGCTTGACCCGGCATTGACTGCAACGGCCGAAGCATTCCTCGGAGTAACGCCCGAAGCAATCGCATTCACAGGCCCGACCGACCAGCAAACAGGAAGGCAAGTGCAGGTTGACAACAGCCTGCAAGGCGTTAAAATAAGGGTGCAGGCCGTAATCGACGCGCAGTGCAGGCCGTTCTTGAGCGTAATACCCGGCGTACAGCAAAACGTCCAGGACTCCACGCAATTCACAATAGGCTTGACTAGTTTTGATGCAGTGCAGGCAGACTGCAACATTGAATTCGTTGGGGAAGCCAACGCAAACACAAGGGCAAGTGCAATACTTGCAGTACATATTGATACCGATGCTCCTAACGGCACGATCCCGCCCTCTTCACTCCCGTCTTGCGCTCCGGCAGGAGAGTGCTTGACCCAAGACCAGGCTAATGGATTGACAACAACATGCCGCGCGGTCAGCGGCTTTTCCTGCACGGACTTGAGCCAAAGTTGTTTCGTATGCGGCAACGGCCTTGACAACGTACAGGCAGTTGCATTGACAGTATCAAACTTGCGCAACGACAGGAAAGTTTACCCCCTGCACTTGAACTTCCAGCCCGCCTTTGACGCGTCTTACGACTTGGTGTGGGACCAGCAATTCAACACAATGATGCCACTGCAAAACCAACCGCAATTAGTAACTCAAACGCAGGTGCAAACAACCCAATTCAACCCGTACACAATGCCATACGCAGGAGTAAGCCAGCCTCTAAGCACAATAATCGCAGGACAATATCAATACCAGCCGTACTACTCGCAAAACACGCCTTTCGCTTCGGCAAACAACCAGCAGTTGCAAAACCTGCCTAGAGTTCCTGAATTGCAAAACCCGTTCCTGCCTAGCGGCGGCATCGCACCATCGGCACTAACTACGGGCTATGCGCCTGAATCGTACGGCACGCAATACCCATACCAGCGCTATCAAGGCTACCAGCTCCAATCAGGGCAATACTACAACCAACAGGCTTACCCTGGATTGGTTGCAGGCCAGCCGGTATTCCCACCCTACTGCCAAAACTTCCGCTATAACGTGCAAGCGGGATTCGGAAACGCCCAGGCAAACATTTGGAGCAACCCGTACTCTTACGGCGTCCCCCAAGGCATGACTGCAAACTGCCAGTACCCGTACATCTGCAACTCGCCGCAATTGTGCGGGTTCGCGCAATTCGGCGGGTCCAACTGGCAAGTGCAATTGGGCTTCAACACCGGCGGTTCCGCCTGCTCTTACCCGAACATTTGCAGCAACCCGTCGGCATGCGGGCAAATGACAAACATCCAGCCAAATGGAATTTCCTCAAACACGCCGCAAATAACGTACAAGCAAGTTTCATCCCCGGTGAAAGTCGACGTTTCGATTACTAAAGACCAGCTTACGGTTTCAGGGACTTACACGGGCGACGAGTACTTCTTCAACGGAGGCTTGCCTGCAACGGCAAAAGGCGAGCTCATCATCCGCGATTCAAAGGGCCTTGAAAAGAAACGTGTGCCCATCACAATAACAGTTGGATACTCCGGCACAATCCCTCAACAGCAAACCACAACAACGCAAACAACAGTAGTCCAGCCTATCCCACAGCCTTACCCGGTGCCAATCTACCAGCCGCCCATCATGATTCCACAGCAAATACCGCCCGAATGCATGGCGCCTTTCTTCCCGCCTGTGCCCCTAGTGCAAGCGGCAAGCGAAGGGGAATTCCCATCCCCCGCGCTAGTGGCAGTCAACATTTGCACTGGCAAAGGCCGTTCTGAATACGAATTCACGCCGCCTTACTACGCCGAGGGAGTTCCTCTTGCAAGCACCGACGTCCCTAAAGTCAAGGCAAGCGTGAAGGACACTACGCTCGCATTCGCAGCAAGCTATCCCGCAGGAANNGCTATCGTGGGGCAAGGCAGCAGGAAAGAAAGCCGAAGTGCCTTTCGACGTTATCCAGGACGACTTCAACCCGCAAAAGATTTTGCTTTTCATGCGCGACGGCGTCAAGGCAGACGTGGCGCAGTACGAAGACTCGCGCATCGCTTCAGGAAAGTGCGACACTAGCAAGCTGAACGGGGTTGCAAGCATAAAATGCTCTAACGGCTTGCTCACTGCAACTGCAAAGAAGCCAGGAACAGGAACGCTCACCATAAAGAAAGATGAATATGGCCAAATCCGCGAGATTCCCGTTCAAGTTGTAACAGTGAAAGGCACTGGCACGATTACCCTCGCCCAGTCAAGCGGAAAGTGGGTTGGCCAGGCGAAATTCACTTTCGACCCGGTAATAACGCTCTTGGACAAGGACCAGTCGGTTTCAGTTTCAACCTCGACCGAAGGCGATGATACCGATGCAAACTGCCAGGCAACGACCGAACCCGCCGAATTCAAAGGCGATTCCGTTACTATAAAAGTTTCCTGCGACAGCGTTCCTTCAACCGCGACAACGGCGAAAATAAAACTCAACTCAGAGGACTACTGCACTTCAGCAAGGGCAAACGTTTACTTCGAAATACCCGTTCAAGTGACCGGGACAGCACCTGCACCGGTCCAGCCTCAAGACCAATGCACTACGGCGCTTCACACTAACATCAAGGCGTCGAAATTCTGCGACGGGACGGACTACCCGACAGGATGCCCCACTGAACAATATTTCTCTGCCTTGCCTTCCACGCAAGCAATAGGAAGGTGGATTAAAGTCTGCGCTGCAGGCGGCGGCAACTGCCAGAACGTGCAGGTTAAATCCGTAGACGTGCCCGTCTTAAGCGTCGGCCCGTGGTGCGAGGCTGATGATGAATACGTTTTGGGAGATGACACAGTAAGGCCATATGCAGAGGAGTGGGAAGGGACAGACTTGCTTTCAACATCCTATGGAAAAGCGCTGCAATGCCACAATACGATGGCGGCCAGCGGCTCTACGATTTTGCTTTCCAACGGCGCGGGCATAGACTTGAACCCGGCGTTGTACGATTATCTTGAGCTTGACGACCACGTTGCATTCGGCAGCAACCTGCCGAAAGTCAACTGGTGCTTCATCGACACGCCGGACGACCACATCGCACCGCCCGGAACAACAACACCCCCAACGGCAGTCCAACCTGCACCCGTGGATTTGGGCAAATCTAAAATCCAGGATGCACTTGGCGATATAGTTGTTTCGACAAAAGCAGAAACGCTTACGGACACGCCCATTCCAAGCTTCGTCGTCTTCCCTGAAGAAACGGTTTACCTCCTAGTGCCAATAAAGAACACCGTCGACAAAGGCAAAGTCGATTTGACGTTCGTTTACGCAGGCAAGCCCAATGCCCTTTTGAACGAGGGAGAAGACGGGCCGCAAAGGCACCGCTGGACCATTGACGATGGCTTCTTACAATCAAACGGAACAATCAAGCAAAACAAGGCATTCAGCAAGGGGGATTACGACTACTACATCCTGCCTTACGATTTCAGCAAGGAAAAGAAGGACGACAAGACGTGGAAGTCGGCAGATGGAGTCCCGCACCCGCTGAACTTCGACTACCACCCGTTCGCAGTCATAACCGACGGCACAACGCAAGTTGGGTTGAAGACAGGCACGCAAACGGTTACAATAGGCAAGGCCAGCTACAACGGAATAGCCAAGAACGTTTACTTGAGGTATGACGTGAACAACAGATATTCAGTAATCTACACTAGCAAGAAAACCATAAAATACAGGATTGGTCTGGATGCAGTGTGCGACTACGGCCTCATTGACGTTGACAAGAACCAGGCGTTCGTAAGAGTTGAAAAACAAAAGACCGGAACTGCAAACGAATTCGAACAGCTTGACTGCAAACTAACAGGCGCTGCGGATATACCTCTACTTCGCACTGACAGCGGAACTTTCGACGGGGTTACAAACTGCATCGGCGCTTTGGATAGCGGTATTGTCAGGCTCTTGAGTCCAGAGGACATCAGCAAATACGGCATTTTCAGCTACAGCTGGACCCAACCCGCTGCAGGCGTTGCAGGAACTGCAGCCGCAGCAGGAGGATTAGCTTACGGAATTAAAACAACCGCTGCCCAAAGCGTGGGAAGAGTACTCAGGGGCTTGATTTCAAAAATTCCAGGGCTAGGCAGGCTAGCCGGAGCCACCGTTGGAACAGGAGTAGCCACGACAGTAGGAATCGTGGGACTGGCTTGGACTGCAACGCACTTGAAAGACGTGCAGCACATGGTAATAGGAGAAGGAGAGCGCAAGTTCTGCAACTACAGGATATTCGCTCAAGAGGAAGACATTTGGGTTACGCTTGAGAGTTACAAGTACTCGCCTGAAGGCGTGATAGAAGGTGCATTTGTTACAATAGAAGGGGACTGATGAAAAAATGGCTCCAGGAAAATACAACGTTGAAATGACCAGGCAAAGAAGGGTTACTGACGAGCACGGCAGGAGAAGATGGACTGATGAAGTGGTCGGCAGGTACAGCCTTTTCCCAGAGCCAACCACCCGCGTGTGGAGAGACTTGCACGGCGGTATTTTCGGTCCCAACGCAGCAGCAGCACAACTTTTGAAAGACAGGACTTTCGGCAGGCTCTATGCGAATAGGCGAAGGCAAATCAACGAGGCAGTAGGCGAGATAAGCGGCAACGAAAGCCAGTTGAGGCACACTGTTAAAACTCTTTTTGAAAACTTGGGCCACGAAGACCACGCCGAACGCGTGGATGAACTCTTACGCCATCCTGAAACCCGCAGGACGCTTGTTGAAGCGTTGAATGAACATGTAGTCAGGGAAGCGATTCTAGTGCACAGCACTGAAGGCGATAATAAAGCGGTCGAGAAAAACCCGTACTTGCAGACAACCTGGGGCATTCTTGGGACTAGAGGCCAGGTTGCTGAAACTTGGGAAGCTGAAATCTTGAGGCGCAACCCCGGCTTTTTCGGAGGCCCTCGAAGGCCAGGACCCGAAGAACCGCCGCGAGAGCCGCCCACTGGCGATCCGGTTCGAGATCCCGAAAGGCCCCCGCGCGAACCAACCCCGCCAGAACCGGAGGCAGAAGAGCACCCTTACGGCGAAAGCGAGGGAGAATCGCGTGAAGAGAAGAAGGAAGACGGTCGCCACATGACGTTGAATGAGTTGCTGCGCAGGATGGCGTACAAGCACATAAGCCTCAGGACGGGCTCGCCCCACGCGCAGGCAATCAACACTGATGAAATCGGAAACACTGTGGAAGAAACATTCCACAACGCAGGACAATTCGCGGCAATGGTCGGATGGAAGGCAGACCGAAAAGACTTCAAAACCACACTACGCAGAATGCTGAAAATAGCAAAAGCAAGCGCAAGCCCCGCTGAAATGCTTGAAAAACTCCGGGAAATAGAAGCAATAGGCAGCAACCCCACGGTCCTGCAGAGATTCAACCGGTTGCAAAGCACAAGGCTGGTGGATGAAAACGGCAGGGAAATAACCGACCACCAGAATGAAATACACATTGCCAACATCACGAGCCTAGGACAGAAAGCGGGCGAGAGGGACGTGACAGAACTCGGCCCGGACGCGCGAAAAGCAATATCATTCTGGTATTTCGCGCACCGAACGCGCGATTTGGAAAACCCGGCGCACCAAAAAGCATTCAACAAAGCATTAAGGAAATACGCGAAAGGCTACGAGGGGACGGTGAAAGCATTCCTGCGCACGCCAATAGCGAAAATACCGAAAACATGGGATTGAAAAGTTAAACTGAGGTTTTTGGAAATATAGGGAGGGGAACGGGATGGCAAACAAAGGACGCGGATTGAGAGGCCCTATAATCAGGCAAGTTTACGAGAGAGGCAGGATAACCGAACACAAGTGGGGAGAATCGCCCTACGAAATTGCAGAGGCAGACCAGCCGTCCCTCGACATAAGGGGAAGCAGGCCGTGGAAAGCAATCCACACTCCTTTCGGAAGCAAAACCCAGGCAGTGAGAACGCTTTGGGGCAGGGAAGCAACGAGAAAAACGAGGATAAAACGCGCGCTTGAAAACGAAATCGCCGGGGACGATAATTTGCTGCATCTTTCTACCACGCTCATGCTGCAAAACGCAGGGGCAATAAAACCAGGGCAAAAGATCGACAGGAACAAGCTTGCAGAACACAAGGACGAAGTGGTAGAAGCCTTGACGGGCGACAGGATGCAAAAATCAATACTCCAAGGCACGCACGCAGTGCCGATTTACGGGGTCATGCGCCTTCCAATTTATCCGACAGTGGCAGGAAAAGTCACTTCAGAAGCATCGGTTGCAAAGACTTTCAAGGGTGAGCTTAGAAGGGCCGGAGTAAAAATAAAAGACCTCATAGAAAAGGAAGAAGAGCCTTACGGCGAGGAAGAACGGCCCTACGGTGAAGGCGAGGAAGAGGGAGAAGAATTAAGGGAATCGGTTGAACACATGCCGGAACACGACATGACGTTGAACGAATTGCTTCGCAGGATGGCCTACAAGCACATCAGCCTGAAAACAGGCTCTCCGCACGCACAGGCAATCAACACCGACGAGGTTGGGAACAACGTAGAGGAAACTTTCCACAACGCAGGACAATTCGCGNNCAAAACCACACTACGCAGAATGCTAAAAGTAGCAAAAGCAAGCGCAAGCCCAGCAGAAATGATAAAGAAGCTGAAAGACGAGATGGAAGCTATACGCACCAACCCAACAGTCCTGCAAAAATTCAACAGGATGGAAGGAATGCATCTTGTGGACCATGCAGGGAAGGATATAACCGACTACCAGAAC
>DUGE01000031.1 GCA_013331595.1 Microcaldota archaeon
CCTGGCTTGCAAGAAAGGCAATGAAGCCGTTCCGCAAGTCGTCTATTGCAACGAAGGCCAAAACTATTGCAACATCAAGCAAGCGCATTTTCATCCCATCCCAGTTAGAAACATTAGTTCGATTTCCAATTCTGCAATCAGTGCTTTTCCCCGCTGGGCGTGAACTGCGGCTCTTTGCCCGTAAGCCAGTGCGGCACGATTGCAGGCTCGCGAATGTCTTCAATCGGCACGAGAATCGGCCTGAGCTCGAACTGCTGGTAGTTGGAGTAAGCAGCCGAGGCATGCCACCACTTGTACATCGCCCCGGCTGTTGCGCCGATTGCGGCAAGCAAGTAAGTTTCACTGCCCGACTGGAGAAGTTGGAATACAAGGAAAGCGCCCACCAGCGCGCCGAGAATCGCCTGGAAAACGCGCTTGTAAACTATTTCCATGACGTGCGAGTGCTCTTCCACGATTTCGTCCTTGGTCTTCGTCTGCACGAACTTCTTGTCCTTCAACTGCTGCGGGCCATAGGGGTCCCTAAGCTTGGTTGGCTTGCCTATGCGGCTGAAGCCAGGCGCAGCCTTGCGCAGGAACATTGTGAATTCGTACGGTTTGTAAACCATTTCACATCAACCCGAAACCCTTGTTCAAAACGTAAGAATTGTGCGGCAACACCTGCACCGGGTCGTGCTCGTAATCGCTCCAACCGCCAGCGTAACCGCCAACTGCTTTGGTGTAATGGCGCGAAACCATCGCCCCAAAAACTATTGCGAAAAATGCAAACGCCAAGTCATGCGTCTGGGAGTAAAGCGAAAAGCAGTAGAATGCTGCAAAAAGCGAAACCACCGCAATGGCCAGGTTCTTGTAAGTGGCCATGGAAGTCGCGTGAAAATGACTTACCAGTTCTTTGCGAGTTGAAACGCGCCACAGGATATCAGGCGACATCCTTTTCCCAAGCCCGCGGGCCTGGTCCTTCACGTCATACTTAGGCTCTTCAGCCGGCCGCATGACCTTAAACGTGCCAATGCCGCTTGTCCTCAAAGCGTGTTCCAAATCAGCCACATCAACAACCTTGTTTAAACTTGAATGTAGTAACGTATTCAGCACGAGATATAATAGTTTGTTGTAAGAGAGATTACAACACTTACAAAAAGATTTAAATAGTCTGTTGTAATTAAAAATACGACAATACTAAGAACAAAGTGGAAAAATGGGAGTTGAAGAGGAAGCGCTTTTAGAGAACATCGGTTTGACCCACAATGAGGCGCGCGTGTACCTGGCCCTAGCCCACCTAGGGCCGGCGGGCGCCTCGGACATTGCCGAAAAAAGCGGGGTCCAGAGGACGCTCGTCTACGACACGCTGAAAAAGCTTTTGGAGAAAGGCATGGTCAGCCAAGTCGACATTGACAGCAAGAAACTATTCAAAGCTGCAGAGCCAAGCAGGCTCAAGTCTGTTGTTGAGGAGCGGCAGAAGAGCGTGTTCGACAACGTTTTGAAGCTCGTTCCGGTTTTGGAAAAAACATATACTGCAACCTCGCGGCCGCTGGTTACAATGTACACCGGAGTCGAGGGCTTGAAGAGCATTTTTACGCAGGAAGTTGAAGACACAAAGGAAGGCGAGGCCATCAAAATATATCGGCTTCAGCCGGGAATAGTTTTTGCCGCGCCGGTTTTCATGTCCTGGTGGCACAAAAAGCGAATGGCAAAAAAAGTCCTGCTTAAGGGAATCGTGGACCTGTCGAAAGAGGCGTTCAAGCGAGGCAAGGAACTGGAAAAAATGGGGCTTACCGAAATCCGCTACCTCAAGGAAGAGTTCCCCTCACCCGTAACATACCATATTTTTGGCAACAAAGTCTCCATTATGGCAATGGCTGAAGAGGAAAGCTTGGGCGTCATTATCGAAAGCAAGGTCGTAGCAAAGTCTTTCGAGGAAAACTTCGATTTCACTTGGGAAGCTTTGGCTAAGCGGCAGGACGGCGGCGCAATCGAAAAGGCAAAACACGCCTAAGCCCGCCACTTGCCGAGGCTTTTTCCGGCCCTATTTTTGGCAGTGGATTCCCCCGGGTGAACCAAGGCGTGCGCGAATCCCCCTGTTCCATCGTATACAAAAACAAAGTCGGAAGGTTGATTAGCGAGCCGAGAGCGTGCGGGTCTGCGAAAGCCAAGTGAATGCCCTGCCACTCGCCGGCTTTCCTTTGCGCAAGCTTTTCCAAAACCCTTCCTTCCAACAGCCTTCTTTTGGCATAATCAGAAATTATGCCACTAATGCCGCCCGCCTTGCCCGCTGAATAACGCAAAGAATGTTTTCTTGCGCCCTGCGCAAGGGTAGTGCGGACCCGGTCATCTTTCAAAATAGTTTCAACATGAGCATCCACGTCGCCGATTTCCCTCACGGCCTCAGCTTCTGCCTTTTTCCAATCCCAGCTTTGCTCCAACTCGCTCAATTTTTTTACTTCAATCCCATACTTTCTCGCCAAAGGCAATAAACTGCGGTAGTAGGCGCCTATTTTTTCCCCAGGGGCACCGTTCACCCGAGCATGAGTGTCAGTAAAAATCAGCCTGAGCCTCGGGGGCCTTAAACCGCTTTGGCGGAGGTTGTCCGCCAAAGAATTTAACCGTTTTAGCACAACATCATCGTTTGAATCGGCAATTCCTTCCTTAGTTTCCTTATGCCCGCCCCAAAAAGCGTAAAGAAGGGGGGAAGTGTTTTCGCGATAACACCCGGTAATGTAGTTTCTCAGGTTATCGGAATTCAGTTGCGCTTTCCTAAATTGCGAAGTGACCCCGGCTAACGCTCGGTCTGCACGGGCTTGCGCTTCCCCGTTCAAGTGTTGTTCAAGCAAGTGCCGCACATCCTTAGCGCCTGCAACAGACAGCATTCCGGCGTAAAAAGAACCCACATGTTCGGCTAAAACCCGGTATACGGAAGGTGTTTTGCCGGAAGTGGCGAGCCTTGATGCCGTCCGCATTAATGATTTTTTATTAGCCCGCCTTTGCAACTCGCTGCGCGCAGCTAGAAGCGAGCCCGCACCCAACAGGCCCAAAAAAGCGGCAGTTGAAAGCGACTTGTGCGCAGTGTTCCAAATCGCGTTTATCTTGGAATAGCGCCGGCCTAAAGCGCTCACGTTGTCCAAGGGAGTCCTGTTGACTATCGAATGGAAAGCCCCGATTTCATAAGGCCTGAGTTTTTTCAGGAACTCTTTTGAAAAGAATTTTGAAACCGAAGGGCCTGCCTCCAAAGTTTTCAAAACTTCCACGTCGTTTTCAGCGTCTCCAGGCATTTTACTGAGATCAGACGGGCTTTTCAGGCGTTTTAGGACTGACTGGCGCAAAGCGCTCAAATCTTCCACCTGGCCGGCAGTAAAAGCGCGCTTGAGAAGTTCCGGCGCAGTTTGCTCGTCAAGCTTTAAATCGATTTGAAAGACCACCTTGCCCTTTTCATCAGTGGCAAAAAAAGTGTGAAACTCGTTGTCTTCAACAAAATTTGAAGGATAATTAAGGCTCTGTGCATACTCACGCGGAGTAAGTTTTCCAACAAGGGCCTTGTTGACTATCGGATCCGTTCTTGCCCAACTGTCCACCATATACGATTCCGCTTCTTTAGGGGTCATCACATGCCGCGTTCCAGGTATTTCAGCCGGGGGGTTAAAGTGGACGTAGCCCAAGCCTGCTGCCAGGGGTGCGAACGCTAAAGCCAAGCGCATTGAATTCCATAATTTTTTGGACTTGTGCCGCACTGCCTTTGTAAACCGCGATTGCGGTTTGGGCTTTGGCTTGCCGGCACCAGGTTTTTCAACAGCCATAAGACAAAAAGGAGGCTATTTTCTTTTAATAGTGCTGTAGGCACTTAACAGCCGGGCAAAAGTCAAGCTGCTTCCCTACGCTCCTGAACGGGCGAATGCCTGGCCGGTTTCGCGGCGTCCAAAAACCACGGGGATGCGCTCGTACTGCGCGCTATCGAGTGCAAAAATAGGGTGGGCACTCTCGGAAGCAACTCGTTCAACTTGGGGTCGGAATAAGTCCAATGTATTCCCTGCCATTTGGGGTGCAGGGAAAGCATGAAACCCTCGAAAACCCTTTCCCGCACATACTTTTCAACCACTTGGTCTACGCTTGCCTTTCCATCCTCAATTAGAGTGGAGTGTTTTTGCGCGCTTGCAGAAAGGGTGCGCCTCAACTCGGGGTTTTTCAAAAGCCGTTCAGCATGCTCGTCCGACAACACGCGCACTTGCGGCGCAAACTTCCTCCACGTCCGGTCGCCGTACAAATCGCTTAGGCGCACCAGTTCAAAACCGTGTTTTTTCGCAAGGCGGGAAATGCTTCGGTAATAGCGCTCAGTCTTATCGCTAGGTATGCCGTTGAAATCCTGCGAGTGCTTGTCGGCGAAAATAAGCTTCATTTTTGGAGGCTTCAACCCCTGCTGCGACATGGCATCAACAGTTTTTTTCAAATTGGTTAAAGCCGTTTCGTCATGCTCGTCTGCAAAACCGCTCTCGTTTTCCTTATGCCCGCCCCAAAACCCATACAAGAGCGGCCGCTGCCTTTTGAGCATGCAATCAGCAAGATAGGAAACCAATTGCTCGGGTTTTAGGGGCTGGGCGCGCCTCACGTCTCTCCTAGTGCCCCCTTTCAAACCCGATTCTGCAGCATTTTGCGCAAACCATTTCTTGACGTCCCAGCCCGCTCCGCTACGCGACAAACCTAAAAGCGCAGCGTAGGCCGCGGGCACGCCCGCTTCCTTCAAAACTTCTGCCGGCGAAGGGACTTTCCCTTGGCGGGTAAGCCGCTTGAGCGCCCCGTCCAAATCTACCCCGCCCTTCTGTTTTTTCTCGCGCATGAACTGGTGCGCTGCCAGGGAAAGGTTTCCAGCTGCAACCATCAATAATAACAACGTGGCGATGGAGCGACTACCTAAGTTTAACCTGCCTGCAACCGACTCGTATTTTTTCAAAAGCACGTTAAATTCCTTGGAGTCTATTTGCGATAATGCCTCACGGAACCTTGCTTTCTCGTGTTCATTGAAAAAATCTTCAGGGTTTAATTTTCCTGAAAGCATTAACTCTGCAACATAATGGCTGAAGTCCATTTCCCTGCCGTCGGACAAGGTAA
>DUGE01000043.1 GCA_013331595.1 Microcaldota archaeon
GGGAAAAGCTCCGCGAATGATCTTGCGTATTTCTTTCTCGGAATGCAAATCAGCTTCGGTAACAATGCTGCTTGAATCGTGCGTTGAATGCTTGAAAGAAGTGCGGAACTCGGTTTGAAAATAGCGCGATGCGATAGCACCGCCTTTGAGCACAGCTCTAACGCAGATTTTTTCCAAAGCTTTAGGCAAAACCATTCTATTCACGAAAATATCTTTACAAGGTTTTCTTTGATGAACCTTTCTTTTTTGAAACGTTCTTTCTTTTTTCCCAAAGTTTTCTTTTGGTGACGCTACTCTTTGCCGGAATACCATTTTTCATATTGAGGATGGTTTCCGACAAAGTGAATATGCTTAACGCGTGTTATGTCATCCTGGATAAAAGCGATGCGATAGCCGCCAACTTCTTCCACGTGATAATGCGAACCGCGCAAGCCTCTTGCCTGCAAGGGCTGCTTCATGTGCTCGAACTTTTTCAGGATTTGTTGCTGCACGCCCTTGTCGAAGCCTTTGAAGTGGCGGTCCCAGCCGGGCTTGAAGTCAAGAGCGTAAGGAATTAAGTCCAAAGCGCCTCACCGGTATTTTGAAAGGGCTTCCTTCTCGCTCAAGTACTTGACTTTGTTTTTCTTCATTTCCCGCTCTTCTTCGGCCAGCTTGCGGGAAACGAGCTCAGCTTCAGGGTTTTCTATGAGATGAAACTCCTTGTTCAAGGAGAAAATGCCCATGCGCAACGCATCAGTCTTAGAGCGCGCAATACCCAAATCAACTGCCTTCTGAAGAATCACTTCAGGCAAACCCTCGAATTCCAGTGTAGTCCGCATGCAATCACCATGTAAATACGCGTAATTCAGCCATATATGCCTATTGGCGCAAATCGTAAGACTCTAGAAACAAACTAGGGCCTTACCTTGGGACGCCGAATTTATCGCACCAAGGACAGTAAGGCGGTTCGTACTTCTCGTATTGGTAATACTTATCGTGAATGCCTTTCTCCTTTACCAAGTCCAAGAATTGCCGGTGCGTCATTTTCTGTTCGCTTAACTCTTTCCTAAGATCCGCTATATCCTCAAGCCATTTAGGCGGTATTTCTTCATCGTCTCTTAAAGCATTATCAGGATCTTCCAAGTAGTTGCCCAAGTACCAATTAATCGCGTGCTCGGCTGCTATGACTGGTTTTAGTTTCATCTTTCATATCCTGAAATTTCTGGCCAATATCGGGTAACAATCTTCAAGCTCTTTAATTAGCATGAGATATTTTAAAATGCGGCGGCCTCAGATTTGAAATTATAGTTTACTAATAGACAAGATTGTCTATTACTAATAGAAACATATATATTCGGGATTAATGCATTATCGTTTATGGTTCTTGCAAGCGACTTAAAGGAAGTGGCGTTGGCTCAAAAGAAGGAGCTGGAGGGCTTCGAATACGGCATTTCCAGAGACCAAGCGGCGGAAATTGCTTCAGGCGCGCAGCACTTTGCGAAAATACTTGTCGGGGTAAGAAGGTGCGGGAAAAGCACGCTCATGCAGCAAGTCCGAAGGAAAAACGGCGGTGGGAACTACTTCAACTTTGAGGACCCGCGGATTTCTGGCTTCCAAGCAGATGACTTTCAAAAACTCCTGGGCGCTTTGAAGGAAGCGTACGGAGAAAGCAACTCCTATTATTTTGACGAGATTCAAGTTGTTGACAAATGGGAATGGTTCATTCGCCAACTGCTCGACTCCAAGAAGCAAGTGGTTGTCACGGGTTCGAACGCCTCCTTGTTCGGACAAGAAACTGGAACGAAACTAACAGGGAGGCACCTTGATACCCACGTGTTTCCGTTCAGTTACCCAGAAACACTGCGCTTTTCCAAAGAACAAGCTGGAATCCGGTCGTATGGCAAATATCTTGAGAGAGGGGGGTTTCCCGAGTATCTCAAAACAGGCCGTTCGGAAGTGCTCCAAAGGCTATTCGAAGACATTCTGGCAAGAGACATTATTGCAAGGAAGAACATTCGCAACTCAGCCCAATTGCGGGAGTTAGCAGTCCTCCTCGTTTCCAATGTCGGAATGGAATTTTCCTACCATTCGCTAAAAAAAACTTTGGAAATTCCAGGAGTGCAAACAGTCATAGATTACGCGTCTTTCCTCCAAGATTCTTTCTTGTTGTTCACAATTCAAAAATTCGATTACTCTTACAAGAAACGGCTAGTGGGCCCAAAAAAAGTTTACGCGGTAGACACGGGTTTGGCAAAAAGCCTTTCCGCAACATTCACCGAAGACCGGGGTCGAATGCTCGAAAACGCGGCGTACCTAGAACTGCGCAAACGGTACGGGCAAGACTCGGTTTTCTTCTACAAGGGAATCAGGGAGTGTGATTTTATAATAAAAGAAAAGAACAAAGCCACGCTGGCAATTCAAGTTGTTTATTCACTCGACCATGACAACGAAAAACGCGAGACTGCTGGGCTTGCAGAAGCAATGGAAAAACTCGGAATTAAAAATGGGCTCATCATCACGCTAGACCAGGAGGACACGCTGACCCTGCAAGGGAACAAAATTGCCGTTACACCAGCGTACAAATGGGGAGTATAGCAATCTCGAAAAGTATTTCGGAGTTTTGCCGAGATTGCAGGCCGCGAGCAGCTCAAGCCTGCGAGCTTTCGCCAGTTAGCCGCAAACCATGTTGCAAAGCTGAGCTTTGCGACACGCCGCAGAACGCTTCGCGTTCTGCAAGCGAGAAAATTCAACAGAAAGACTTTATTGGTTTGCTATAACTCTAGAAACAAGCTATGGCCAGAAAAGCACAGGCGGATTTTCTGGCTCAACGCATTCTTTTCTGGAATGACGAGCCTCACGGTTTTCTTTGGGGTTGACAGACCTTTCTTTTTCGCAAAAAGAAAGGGATGTCAGTGCAGGGGGCCGGATTTTCAGGCAACCGCGGTTTTCTTTTCCGCGGGTCTTTTCTTTTACAAAAGAAAAGCCCGTTTGAACCGGCGAACCCCTAAGGGAATGGGTTTTCTAGGAATTTCAATTTCTTGAAACCCGCCTAAACCCATCGCATCAAGCCAGCAGAAAAGTTTCTTTCTTTTCCAAGGTTTTCTTTCTTTACAAAGAAAGAAAAGCTTTTGGCCAAGCTTTGCTACCCCTGCTTACGCTAAATAATGGGTTGAAAAGAATTTAATTAACGCGCTGCTAACTTGTTTCATGCCAATATTGAGAAAAAGAAAATTAGTACACACTATAGAAAAGCGGAGTGACGAAGGCGTAATTTCTGCTCTGTTGCATAACTAGCTTT
>DUGE01000044.1 GCA_013331595.1 Microcaldota archaeon
TGGCACGAAAATAGCCACGCGCGTTCTCAAGGACGGCGACATGGTTGAAGTGGACGCTACGAAAGGAATAGTGAAAAAACTATAGTCTAAACCTGATTATTGTCGTGCCGTTCTTGGAATTTGGCTTACTGCACTCTGTAAAAGTATTGATGTGCCGAGCGTGGACATTGCCTTTATTCCCTTGTTTTTTCCCGCTAAATCCCTTATTACGTTCTCGTGCGTTTCAACCTCCTTTTTGATTTTCCCATGAGTTATCGGCGCTACTGCTTTAAGTTTGGAAAATGTTAATCGCTTTCCGCCTGCCAAAAATCCATTTACTTTTTCAAGCTCTCCATTATTTCTGAGCATAGTACCTACTATGTTTGAATCATTGTTTCGTGCATCCAGTAGTAGGTCGTTGAAGTCANNGGAACGCTTCTTCTATTGTTTCAGCTTGTTCTCTTGGTATTTCGTGTACTTCGTTTGCAAGTCTTGCTAGAATTCTTCCCATTGCTCCTGTTGTTTCGGCACGGTATTCCTTCAGCTCTTGAACCGTGTGTAAGCCGTTTTTGCCTTCGAATTTGTATATTGCCCTTGCTGCTTTGTCCCTAAATGAATTGGCACTTATTGTGAGGCTTCTCCATCTTTCCGGTTTAACCTTCTCTCTTCCACTTTCAATGGTTGCCCTGAGAAAAGCCTCGATTCTTGGATTTTTTTTATATCCAGGCCAGTCTGTCCTGCCTTTGCCTTCTCTTGTTGCGTTGTCAAACAAGTTGTCAACTGCAGAAATGTATTTTTCTGCCAGAGCAACTAATTCGAAAGATCCCTTTTTCTTGGCTTCCCGTAGGCCAATCCCTGAGCATTGCCTCCATGTGTCGTATACTAGGGATACGAATTTTCGTCCTTTCCTAACTCCGGCAGAAGAAAGTCTCGGCGTGTGGAGATATCTTGAAGTTATTTGGGACGCTGCCATCTTCAGGGCAATTGGCATGGTCTCCCTCAACTGCCGCAGGATTCTTGCGTGATGACGAAGCCGGGCGGGGCGTCGCATTTTTCGGAATAGATGCACGCTTGGCTTGTTATCGAGTCGTATTGTGCGTTTACCAAGCCTTGGCTTTCGCTCCCGTAGGTGACGAGAATCTGGTCCAAGTCNNCTCGTGCATGAACTGCTTTTGCGAGAAATTCAACTGCTCTCCGTTGAGGAATACGGCAAAATCGGCGTGAACGTGGTATTCTTCTTCGTCCCCGCCGGTTTTGATTTGCTGGGGGTTGAGGATGAACAGCTGGTATGCAACCAGTGCAATGGCTGTTAGCGCAATGGCGCCGAGAATGAGTTTTTTGCTATGCCGGAGGTGCGCCATGAGAAAACTTCTTTTTTTTCCCTTAAATTATCTTTTGGCCGGTGTCCAAGTTTGTAATATGGATGACGTTTACCGGGCAGCCTTCGGCTGCCTGCTTCATTTCCCCTATTTCGCTCTCGTCAAGCTCAATCTCGAAAACGTCGCCGGTTTGTATGCTTCCGATGAGGTTGGCCTTGCTGTCGGAGTCCAAAACCCACCTTTTGGAGTTTACGGCCACGCACACGGCCGCCCCAATGCAGTTGACCCTCTCGTAAACTATCTTGTATTTCGCCAAAAAAACACCTTTCTGTAGCGCCTTGAAAAGCTCTGGTTAAAGGCAATTTTAAAGAATTTGGTCGGCGTTATTAAAACTGTTTCGTTTGCCGTTTTGGCGGCGATAAAGTTTTAAAAGCCGGCAGAAGCAAATCTTTTGAGTTGCCTATTGCTTTTAGGTGTAAATCCCAATGGCCGTGATGAAAAGACAGTTAGCCACCCTAGTCAGCGTTGTTGACGAGTGCGAGACCGTCAAAACAATGGAATTCGAGCTTTCGGAAGCCGTAGCCCCAAAGCCAGGCCAGTGCGGCACGTTCTTTCTCCTCAAGCCGGACGGTACTTTCGGCGAAGGAAGGGTTTACTCGCTTTCTTCAGCGCCGGTTGAAGGCAACCGCATTTCCATAACTTTCAGGATTACGCCTAATTTTCCGACCAAGCTTTTGACCCTCGGCGTTGGCGCGAAAGTCGGGTTTTTCGGGCCCTACGGCACTTTCGTCTACAACGACGCCGCGGAGCGCGTGGTTTTCTTCGGCGGTGGCGTGGGCGCTGCCCCCCTGCTTTCCATGATAAAGCACGTGCGCGAGAAGAAACTGCCGGCGAAAATGATTTTCATGCACACTAACAAGAGCGTGCAAGTTTCCCCTTTTCTCGATTACTTCAAGCAATTGTCCAGCGAAAACCGGGATTTCAAGTACGTTTTGGACGTAACCCGGCCTGCCGAATCTAGCCCTTGGGATGGGTTGAAAGAAGAAGGGCACTTGACTGAAGAGATAGTGAAAAAGCACGTTTCGGACGCGCCGCTGCTCAACTATTACATTTGCGGCCCGCCGGCGTACACGCACGGCGTTTTCACCATTCTAAAGGGTCTCGGCGTAACTGACGATAAAATCAAATTCGAACAATGGTGAGATTCACCACCGGGTTTTGAAAGCGTTTTAAATCCGCGTTCCTTAACGCTTTTTGAAGGTGGTTTGAAATGAAGACTTATCTAATGGTTTT
This sequence comes from Microcaldota archaeon, assembly GCA_013331595.1. The sequence goes on from DUGE01000044.1 coordinate 2,592, forward strand.
ATTCAGTTCCGAGGGTTCTGCGCCGCAGGAGGTTGCGGACCGGCTTACTTCCCTCGGCTTCAAGCCAGTCCACGGGGAGTACGATTTCGCCTACCCTTGGGTGCACTCGCCTTCTGTTGAGGAAGTCCTGTCTTTCGGAGACCAGGTTCACAAGACCCTCAAGGGCATGAAAGTCATGTTCAAAATGGAGACTGTTTAACTTGCCTCTTGCAGCGCTGGCAGTTCTTTCCTTCGCGCGGGGCTGGAGCTTTGGAAACGGAGGCCGGGAACATGGCGCCTAAGGAAAGCAGGGTGAACCTCCTTAAACTCGGGCTTTTCACCCTCTCAACTACCCTCCTGTTTATTTTCCTTTTGTCAAGCGTTTTGGTCAGCGACGTGAGCTTCCAGGGCGGGTTCACCATGGCAGTCCTGTTTCTTGTTCTCGGCTGGGCGTTGAACGTCGGAAGGGAAGGGTAGTTGCATATGGCTGGAGAAAACAAATTCATTTCAGACCCGACCAAAGGGCAAATCATTATTCTTGCCGCAAAACGCTCCAAACGCCCGCGGCTCACTGCAAAGCCTTCTGGCGACAAAAAGCCCGCTTGTCCTTTTTGTCCGGGCAGTGAATTCATGACTCCACCAACCAGATTTGCCTTGCCTAATGCTAAACATTGGAAAACACGCGTTTTTGAAAACGCTTTTCCGGCTCTCAAGCCTAAAGGAAGTTTTTCAGGCATTCCAGGCCCGGCTTTCGGCGAGCACGAGGTTGTTGTCGAAACGCCAAAGCACGACGAGCTGTTCCAAAACTATTCTCGCGAGCAAGTGGCGTTGGTTTTTCAAACTTATGTTGCCTCAATAAAACGCCTGAAAAAACGCAAGGGCATCCGCACCGTCCTCCTGATAAAGAACCACGGCCTTGCTGGTGGTGCGAGCATCCCGCACGAGCACTCGCAAATTTTCACCCTGCCGTTCAAAGGGCCTCTGCTGGAAAAGGAAGAGGCTTTCTGGGCTTGGCACAAAAAGCAAAAAGGAAAATGCTATTACTGTGATTTCGTGCGTGGGCAAAAGGCCTTGTTTGAAAACGATTTCGCGAAAGTCGTTGCTCCAGAGTTCGGCAGGTTCGGCTATGAACTGTGGGTAATCCCGAAAAAGCACGTGCTGCGATTGAAAGATTTGAATGAAAAGGAAGGCGTTTTGCTTTTGCAGGCAGTGCAAGAGTGCGTGAGGAGAACTTGCAAGATTGTCGAGTCTTACAATTTCGTTTTTCACGAGACTGGGCATTTGCACGTCGAGTTCTACCCTCGAAAGAGCGTGTGGGCCGGGCTCGAGCTGGGATCCGGAGTAGTAATCAATTCCCACGCGCCGAACGACGTGCTTAAAGAATTAAGCGGGCGCTAGAAGCTTACTTTTTCTTCTTTTGCTTGGGCGCTTCCTTCTTTCCCTCAGCCTTCTTCTCGCCCTTAGGCTTTGGAGTAAATCCGAGTTCGCCGAGCGACTTGCTGCCTTTCTCGACAACCTGGGCGTTGATTTGCGAAATCGTTTCGGAAACGATGTTTCCAACAATCGTTTTCTTTACTTTCTGGCCGCGGGCCAAGCCCCTTGCGCCAGCACCCCTTCCGAGCACTGCCTTTACGCGCTGTTGGCCTGAGATTGAAAAGTGCATTGGAAACCCTTCCTTGGAAGAGCCGCCAGTAATCTTGAGCTTATAGCCGTCAAGGCCGATGAGCCCGCCTTCGAAAGTCTCGCCAATCCTCTTTCCCACGAGCGCTTTTCCCTCGTATTCCTTCTGGAAGCTTCTGTTGCCTTCGCTGAAAACTATTTTCATTGCAAAACCACCTTAAACACTAGAGTCTAGATTCAAAGAATCAGGAAATTAATACTGCACGGGGCCTTTTTTATCCTTTTTCGTCAGGCTTTAAAACCTCGAGTAGCCCTTGATTTTCTTTATTTCCTTCAAAAGCGCCTTCTCCTCCTCCGAAAGCGAAGAGGCATACTTGACTTCAAGGATTTTAATGTCGTCCTTGGAACAATCGGAGTAGAGCGTCTGTTTTTCCTTGATTTGCCTGCCGTAGAACGGCTCTGGCATTGAAATTGCCACCTGCTGGCCTTTCTTCGCCTCCTCAATCTCCTCCTTCTCGTGCTGTATCGCCCTTATTGTGCCTATGCTCTCGCCCTTGTCGTCCATGAAACCCTGGTTTTTGCGAATGCGGCCTTCAATTATTTCAACACCAAACACCGCAGGCCCGGAAACGCGGAAGCAGTGGCCGGGCATGAGGAATATTTTCGCTGGAAACGACACCCTGGCGAAAGCCTCGCGCTTGTCCTTTGCTTTCTCCTCGTCGCTCCACTGCTTGTAGCCTTCTATCAAGTTGTAAATTATCTTCTCGTCGAAAATCTTGACTCCAGTGCTCGCGGCTTCGGTTTTAGCAGAATCGTCTATCTCGACGTTGAAGGCAAAAATCACTCCCAATAACTTGTCGTTGTCCTTGACTGCAGAGGCTTGCATCACGTGCTTGCGGAAAACGTTGCCGATGCTCGCGCTTTTAAGCGGGATTTTTTCGGCCGCGAAAAGCTTTGCTATTGCCTCAAGGCTTCCCAGCGTGTCGGCTCGCACTATGACGCCCTCCTCTTCTTTTTCAACCATGAGCTCCAGCAATTCCCGTTTTATCTCCTCGATTGCCTGCTCTTCACTCTCTCCCTCTCCTATGACGACGAGATCTGAACCTGCCAGCGCCTGGTCCGCGTATTCGCAGGAGATTTTCACTCCGCTAGCTGCAACAACTTCTTTCACTGCTGAAAACTTTTCGCGCGGGTCGCGCATTTCATCCAAAGGCTTGGGTTTCAGCAGCGCCTTTACTTTTGAAACCTTCGGGCCTTCATCAGTTGCAAAAACAATCGCATCGCCTTGCGAAATGGTTCCGTCGTAGAGTATGACGTCAAGGGTTTTTCCCAAGCCTATTTCCTCTCGCACTTCGAGAATGCTTCCCTTGCCTGCTATTGAAGAATGGAGTTCAAGGCGCTGCTTGAGGAACTTTTGGGCCAAGCCAGACACGAACATCAACAGCTCAGGCAGGCCTTCGCGGGTTTTAGCGCTGCACGGGATTACGATGATTTGCTTGGTCATGTCGCTCACGCGGTCGAAGCGTTCGGCCTGGAAGCCGAAGTCGTAAAGCTTTCCAATCAGCCTGTAAATGCGTTCGTCCAAGTCGTTCACAACGTCCTGCCTTTGCTGCGCGAGAGAGTCGCTCACGCTTGCACCAGGCTTTGAAATCCATCCGCTCAGCGCGTCAGATTTGTTCAGTGCAATGATGAACGGCGTCTTGTACTCGCGAAGGATTTCTATTGCCTCTATTGTCTGCGCTTCAATGCCCTTAGTAACGTCAATAACGAGCACGGCAATGTCCGCAACGCCCCCTCCTCGCTTGCGCAAGTTAGTGAAGGCCTCGTGGCCGGGCGTGTCGATGAAAAGAAGTCCGGGAATAGTCAATTCAGTGTTGAATTTTTGCAGTAGAGGACCGCAGATTTTCTGCACGACGTCGAGGGGCACTTCGCTCGCGCCCACATGTTGTGTGATCCCACCATGTTCACGTTTTGCAACTCCGCTTTGGCGTATGGCGTCCAGTAGGCTGGTTTTGCCGTGATCTACGTGGCCCATAACTACAACTATTGGTTGCCGGAGCATTGCTAACACCTTGAATTCATTATTCTACTGTACGGCGTTTAATTAAAGAGTTTTCAACCGCGTTTCAGTTCAAATATTTTCCTTGTGGTATTTGCCCGCGTAAAGCTCTCCTGCCTCTTTACCCAGGCGCATGAAAACCATTTGTGCCACGCGGGCGTTCTTCTCCAAGCGCAGTTTTTGCCCAACGCTCAGCAAAGCTTCGCCCTTGCCGTGGTAGCCGGGGTCCCACCAGCCGACGTGCACAAAAGCGCCGCATCTTGCTAGTGTGGAACGGGTTGTCGTAAGTGCTGAAAGATTTGCAGGGAGCCTGACGGTCTCGTTGAATTGAATCTTGTAAACTCCCGGTTCAAGCGCAACAACCCCGTTTTCGAACGCGAGTTCGCGGGTTTTGCTGAGCACGCGTTTGGAATTGTCGAAATCAACAGTGCCTTCTCCTTCCAGGGCAAAAACCTTGGCGAGCGTCAAGTCGAACGAAGCCGGCTGGAGCTGTTGCTTCAAATCCACGTAGTCTTCAACCAGCTTTTCCTTGGCAATCAAATCAAGGATTTCCTGCTTGGATAAAATCATTTTCCATTCACCCTCAAAACGAATTTTTCCTTGTTTTTAGGGTCGTCCTGTTCTAGCTTCAAGCCTAGTTCTGCAGATGCCTTGTTAAGGATTGTCTTGCCAGCTTCGCTTCTTGCTTCACCATGGATGGTTGAAACACCTCGTCTTGTTAAGGTTAATAGTTTTTCTTTCAACAGCGCGGTTCCAATGCCTGATCCCTTACGTCCTGGAAGTGAAGGTCACAGTGAAACGGTCCAATGGCTTAGTGCAATGTGAGGCGTTCTATACAGCGTTTCCGCGTACGCATAGCCTGCTATTTCACTACTTCCTTTCTCGATTGCCACTAAAAACAAATTGCTTTCGTCTCTAAGCGATTTTCGTGCTGCCTTCAAGTGCGTGTCAACGGCAAGAGGCTTGTCAGCGTGGGCTTGGTTGTAATCCAGAATCTTTCTTTCCAGTTGGGGCAAGTGCTCTTTTCTGACTGGCATTATTTCAATAGCCATTGTCCTACCGCCATTCGAAGAGTTCGCTGTCCTTGAAAAAGCGCTTTATTTCTGCATTGGTCGTTTCAATGGAGTCGGAAGCGTGGATGATGTTTTCCTGAACGTCCTTGCCGAAATCCCCGCGAATAGTGCCCTTTGCAGCTTTCTTGGAATCCGTTGGGCCGCACAGCTCGCGCACTTTTGCAACTGCATTCTCGCCTTCCCACACGCCCATCACTACGGGCGTGTCTTTCATGAATTTCGCGAGGCCTGGGAAGAACGGCTTGTCCTTCAAGTGCGAATAGTGCTCTTCAAGAATCGCGTCGTGCAGCAAGGCCATTTTCATTGCAACCGGCTTCAGCCCCGCATTTTCAAGCCTTTCAATGACTTTGCCCAGCACGTGCTTGCGCATGGCGTCTGGCTTGAGAATCACGAACGTTTTTTCTAGAGACATTAAAAACCACCTTTTGATTTATCCTATGAATACTACTTTCGGGAGATTTTTGAAATCCGGATCTCCTGTGACTATTAGCGCATCGTTCAACAGTGCAGCTGCATAGCATAGCGCATCTGAAGCGTGCATTTTGTATTTTTCGCGCAAATCAATTGCAAGCAACGCGGTTTTGATATCAATATCTAGAATAACGGCTTTTTCCTTCATGAAGGAAACCGCTTTTTCAAATTCCTTTATCCGACCTTTTTTCTTGAGTATTCTAAAGCCGCTTTCATGGATGTTAATGGCGGTAGTAAGAATTTCGCTTGCCCCGTTCACCTGCTCCAGGATTTTTTGCGCCAGCGGGCCATTTTCAATGATTTCGATCCACGCCCACGAGTCGAGCAGCAGTTTTACCATTCTTCATGCCTCTCCTTTAGGAACGCTTTAGAATCGAGCCCTTTGATGCTGCCGCGCATCTCTTCCCATGACGGTACGGGTTTCAGCTTGATTTCTTTCCCTTCAGCAACCAAAAAGAAACTACTTGTCTTGAACATTTTTCGGATTGCTGCGGGCAAGACCATTCTGCCTAATTTGTCTATGTGCACGACCATTTCCATCCCAATCACCAACTTCAACTATTACCAAATTCAATCAAATTGCCATTTTTTTATTTTTGGCAGTAATAATAAAACTGGCAAATGGGAAATAAAAGCGTTTCGTTTGAGTTTTGCCCCTTCAAGCGTCTTGAGGGAAGAATTTTATGGGGGCGTTTCCGCCGTCGCCCTCCGGATTTTCCGGGCCGGTTGGTTCTCCGGGAATATTGGGAATTATTGCCGTTTCCTCGCCTGCCAAGGCGGTTTTCGACTGGTAAATGCGGTTGTGAATGTCGTTCAAGTTTTCGTGGGCCGTCCTCAATTCCGAGAGTGAATTCCTCACAGCCTGTGAAAATTTGCCCTCGCTTCTTGTTCCAGCTTTAGCTTGGCTTTGGCCAGTTGTGCCTTCGTTCTCGTCGTACCACGAAAAGTTCGAGACGTATTCCTTAACGTGCTTGACGCGCTTGTCGCTGTGGTGCTCGCCGTGCTGCTCTCGCAAGTCCTTCAAGCGATAATAAAGAAACGCGTTAACGCCCAAAATCAGGACAACTGCCAATGCTAGAATATCCTCACCCGCCATGTTCAAAACCACCAATGGAAATACTCTGCAGTCCGTTGATTTTAAAGCTTTTTAGCGCAAACTATCCAAGCTAAGCTGCGCCGAGATTTCAACAAAATGTTTATTAATATAGGAAATATTATTATTTGATGAAAGTGTTGGTTGATGCCACGTTTTTAGTTTACCTCTCTGAGGGAGGGATTGGCTTTCTGGAGAAATTGGACGTTTCAACAACGTCTTCAGTATTGAAGGAAATAGGCTATATTGTTCCGGCGCATATTGCAAATCAAATGTTGTTAAGTCTGAACGAGGCGAAGGCAGTCAAGCCAAAAACTGGCAGTATGGGTTCAAGGTGGCTTTCCCAAACGGACTTGGAGTTGTTGAATTCAGCCAAGGAAGGCAATTACTTGCTCGTGACGGACGACAAAAAGCTTACGGGTCAAGCGCGGCTGGAGAAAGTTAAAGTTATCGACACGCCGCACTTTCTCGAGTCTAAGGCCGAATTGCTCGGAAAGGAAGAGGTAATAATTTTTTTGGAGCTTTTGCAGAAGTTTTATCTTAGGAAAAGCCTCATCGCAGGAGTTTTAGAGCGTTTGAAAAAGAGGTGATTTGGATAATGGTTGACATGGTGACTTTGAACATAACCCTGCCGAAAAAAATAGTGGCGTACTTAGACCGCCAGGCTGAAGAGCATTATCTCACGAGGGCCACGGTGGCGAGGCAGTATCTAATCGAGGAAGTCTACGAGAAAACGGTTTTGCAGGCCAGGAAGGCGGGCTTGTCAATACGCAAGATTAGCGAAACTACGGGAATCCCTTACGCTAAAGTGCTTAAGATACTGGGGAAAACGCAGTTCGACGAACAGGCTGAATGACCAGTCGGGCGCAATTCAGGAAAGCAAATCGCGTTTTTGCTATGGATTCAAAATAGTTTATGCGGTGGACAGAAAAATGCCCATCAAAGTCGAGTTTTGCTATCGGTTGCGAGAAGGAACTTGTGCAATGGCGTTACTGAAATCGTTTTTCCATCGATTTTTTCTTCTTCTTCAATGTCTTTAGAAATAATTTGCCCTTCTTGAACTTTGAATTTTTTCATGAAGGCTAGAATGCCTTGAAATTCAAGCTTTCCGAACTTGATTTCAACTGGGAGCGGGTTTTTTCCCGGAAGCACGATGTCCACCTCGTTTTTGTAAGGGTCTCGCCAAAAGAAGTTTGCGTCGAGCTGGGTTACGGCAAGCCATTCAAATACTTTCGATTTTGAAAGTTCGTCTTCCTTGAAGAGCAATTCTGGCGAAATCACGGTCGGGTAGTATTTTTTTAGTTTTCTTTCAACCTTCCCCTGGTTTTTGGAGAAATTGTAGAGTTTCTTCACTAGGAACGATTCTTCAAGGTAATTCAAATATGCGGAAATCGTTTGCCTGGACGCTTTCAAGTCGCTAGCCAGCTTTGTGATTTCAATAATCCTGCCCGGCTCTTCCATAATGAGGTTGATCAAAGAGCGCAAAAGGGAAACGTTTTCGACATTAAACAGCTGGGGGATGTCCCTGTAAACAATTTTTTCCACGATTCCCTCGACGACGTACTTCCTTACGACCTCTTTTTCTTTAACTCCAACGAGTTCGGGAAAACCGCAAGTCAAGGCAAATTCGGCTAAAAGCTTCTGCGCTTCCTTTTCGTAAAGCCCCGGCGGTTCCAAGCGCGAATTTTTGAACTGTAGGAATTCTTTGAACGAAATGGGCGCCACTTTGAATTCGAAGAGCCTTCCAGCCAGCGTTTCCTTTGACTTGCCGCGAATGAACAGCGATTCCGAACCGGAAAGGATTATTTTATTGTTTTTTCCGAAAGAATCGTAGGCGCCCTTCACTTGGTTTTCCCAGTTTTCCAGCTTTTGGACTTCGTCAAGCAAAACCAGGCGCTTGCCTTCCCGCAAGTTTTTTCCAACCAATCCCTCGTAAGTTTGCAAGACGTTTCTGAGTTCTACTTTCGGGAACTCGTCGAAGGAAAAATAAACCACGTCTTTAGCGTCCGCGCCCCCTGCAATGAAATCCTGGGCGATTTTCAGCATCAAAGTCGTTTTTCCTACCCTCCGAAGCCCGGTCAGCGCGATCATTTGGGGCAAAGGGAGAAATTTTCGCATTTCGCCGAAAACCGTCCTCGGCTTAAACTCTAACGCAAACTCTTCCTTCCACCAGGGGTTCTGCTCCAACAAAACCTCTTTAATTTCCGACATTTCCAATCACCACAAAATCGATTCTACGTTAACTATACTTAACTTAGATTTTAAAAGCTTATGGTTGGCGGCTTAATGCCGGTAGACGCAAACGCTCTTGCGGCGCTGCCCCCAAAAGCCGTTTTTCAAAGTTATATGCTATACCGGTAGCTTTTTGCTTAAAGTTACCGATGGGCTATGTAACCTTATAGCCCGGTATTCCGCAGGCCCGCAATTACTCTAGCCTATCGGCCTGGAGCGTACTTTCACATAGGGAAACTTTTTCAAGTAATTTCCCTGCAGGGAGGGAAAAATAATCTTCATTCCCCTGTGGCTGCTGATGGAAAACTATTGAACTTGCCTTTCCCGGCCATGCTCAAAACCACCAATGGAAATACTCTGAAGAATATAGTTTTAAAAGCTATTGCAGGAAGTTTGTTAGTCTGTAATTTGGAATGGGTGATGTTTTGGTTGAACTGAATTCAAAGGCGTTTATGGTTCCGCGAACTCATTCTGCTGCCCTGAGTTTTCTTGAGCAAAACAATAGTGCTATTTTGGAAAGAAAAAATTTGAAACGGTTTATCGGCTCGAAACGGAAAGATTTGATTGAAAATCCCAGTTCCCTTAAGAATGACGAATTATTGGCCCCGTTTGCAGCTGCCTTGTCCTCCCTCCCGCAGCACAGGCGGGCACCTGCCATAGATTCCTATTTGAAGATTCTCGAGCATGAGCGTGTTTTTCATGCCGCTTTCGCAAAAAGCCTTCAGGAAGCAATAATCCGCGATGGCGACTTTCTCTGAGTCTTAGCTGTTCGTAAGCTTGAACTTTGTGTCTTGATGGAATGGATTTAAACTGGGCTTCGAGGGTTTTCATTCATCCTGAAAACTTGACTGCTGCTAGGGCAAAAAGTTTCCTTGGTCTTCGTAGGAATGTTATTTTGACGAACAAGGAGCTGGGAAAGCTTGTCCGGCGCCATAGCGCGGAGCTGGTTGAAAACCCGTTGCTTCCCGAGGAAATGCCTTCCTTTCATTCTGATTCTTCAGGCGCGCGTTTCGCTTTTGGCGAGTTTGTCCTTGCTTTGAAAAGCCTGCCTAAAGCAAGCAGGCATTCGGCAATCGATGCTTTCCTCAACCTTTTGCACCACGAGAACCGCCTGCATGCGCTTTACCTTCGGGCTTTGAAAAAACCTGTGCAAATTCGCAGTGGAGAATTACCTTGAAATCATTATTTATTTAAATTTGTGAGGTTGTTGCAAATGGTTGAATGGGCAATGCAGGATTTTAAACCGCACGCGATTTTGAAGGGGCATTCTGCAGTTGCCATTGTGCGCTTTCATAGGGAGGTAATCGTCACCAATAGGGAGTTGGCGCGCCTGATTAAGGTGCATAGGAAAGTACTTGAAAGCGATGATAGGCCTAAAAAAATGGGCGCCATTGAGGCGAAGGATAGGGCGGCTGAAACTCATTTCGCCTGGTTTTCGGAACTCCTTAGCGGCATTCCGAGAGAAAAAAGAAGTGCGGCCGTTGATTCTTTCCTACTTTTCTTGCACCAGCAAAACCGTTTTCGCGCTATTTATATGGAATCCTTATCCGCTCTTCAAAAGAAAAAATAACTCGTGGTCTAACCTAATGGCAACTACTAAGCCTTTTTCCCCGCAGGACGCAGCAAGGTTTTTTGCGAAATACGGGGTATCCTTTAATCCGCATGATCGGGGTTCACATTTTTTGAACGGCATTCCTTTTTCGGAGGTGGATGGTTTAGTCAAACGGATTAAATCTCTTGGCCAGACCAGCAATGCAGCGGTTACGGCAGCAATGCGGTTTTCTGAACAGCATCATGCAAACTTTCAAAATCCTCAAGCCGCTTTTCAGATGCTGCGTGAAGCCACGGCATCTCAAGGGAGCTTAAAGGCATTCTTGTCGCGTTCTAGGCGTTTTCCTTTTGATGTTGTTATGAGTGACCGAAGTAAACATCAACTGTTTGGCTGTTCGCCGCGTCAATATGGCCATTACATTCTGCATTCCACCTTGGGTGTTCCTCCGGATTCTTTTATTGATTCACCCCACCAACCCAAATTTTTTACTGAAACGGACATTGATTCTTCTGGCGCGAACCCTCTAGGCGGCGATTCTGATTTGGGAAACATTATTCATGGCCCGATAGTCAGAAGCGTGGTGAAGAAGAAAACTATTTTTGTCCCCGAGGAAAGAAAACGGCTTTTTAGAACTTCAATTAAAGTGAATGTTCCAAAGGAAGTTGAGGAAATTAAAAAAGTTCCCATGCGGGAAGATCCTTCAAATCCGAAGTATGCAAGACTATTTGCAATAAGACTCCACTTTCAAGATCGCAGGTACGACCATCGTAATGGCTCTCACACTGCTTACACTTTGGTTCTTCCCGAGCCTTTATACCATAAAGTTTTGAAAAGGTTGAGGCAAAAACCTGAAGACTTTGCGCAGGTTTATCAAGCCGCCTACCCTTGGCATGCGCAGGGGAAAACTTTCAAGAAAGTGACGATTCGAGACGCTTGAAGAAGAGCTGGCTGCCTGGAGTGAGGCTGGTGACGACCGACGCCGCCGTTGAACGTCTTCTTAAATTTTCTTTATTTCCGCCTCTATTTTTACGAGGGTTGCGCAGTGTTTTTTCCACCACTCGATGGGTTTCAAGCCGTGCCTTTTGTCCGCCAGTTCTTTCACCAGCCTGCCGAAAGCGCGGGGGTTTTTCTCGGGGTTAATTAGCCTGAATGGGAAAGCCGGATGTTCGATTGATGGTTTCGGGTATTTTGCCCGCAGGCGCTTTCCTATTTTCACTATTGACTCGTGGGCGCGGTTTCTCACGAATTCGTTCTGGTCATCCAACGTTCTGACTAATTGTATTATTGCCCGCGAGTCGCCTGATTCGCCGAGGGCCGAAGCTGCGCTCATTCTTACGAACTGGTTTTTGTGTTTCAGTTCCCTGATAAGGTGGGGCGTTGCTTTAGGGTTTTTGTGCTCTTCGAGGGCTGCAGCCGCCCAAATCTTGACCGTCATGCTTGGATGGCTTAGTAACCTGATTAATCGATTGAATGACTCTGGCGTTTTTTCCATTGCCAGCCGCTGGGCTTCCTGTTTCAGCCTTTCCCCTTCGTGCTCTTGTCTTTCAAAACCGCTTTTGCTTGCCATTTATGCCACCTTTGCCTGGGCGAGCCAAGTTGCCTTCGGGATTCGGGAGTATTCTTCGATTCTTCTCCTGATCGGTTCTAATGTTTTTATCCTGACTTGCATGTCTTCACCTGACCCGGTGATTTCGTATTGGCCGGGGCGTAAGCCCATGTTTTCAAGGGCTTTCCTTGCAAGTGAGACTGCCCGTGTTTTTTCCGTTTTGTTGGGCTGCCTTTTCAGGTACGCGTTCAAGTGTGATGTGATTTCCCTGGAAAGGTTTGCTTCAGTAAATTGGGCTGTGGCCGGAAGTTGCGACGTCCTTCCAGTGGATAGTTTCATCAATGTTTTTATACCGAAATCGCGGTATTCCCCGACCACCGACTTTCCGGCTAGCAGTGCTTCAAGCGACCGCCTGGGATTGTCTAAAACTCCAGTAAACGGCTGCTGCAATATTTGCGGGTGGAGCATGGCAAGGCTTTTTCCAAGTTCTATTTCCTCGGCAACGTCTTGGCCGTGTTTGAACCCACCTATGGCCGCGTATGCAAATGAGCGTATGGCCCCGTGCCTTCTTGGTTTGGTTCCGTGATACGCATCGGCGAAAGCATTCCTGTAATCGTGAAATGCCCAAAGCAGGGGCATTATTTTTGCAACTGCAGGCGGATAGCCGTATCCCGGTTTGATGTAATCTATTTCCGGCCTGTCTTCGATGGTTTTCGTCATCCATTTGACGAACTTCGGGTGACGTCCAATAACGTCCGCGCCGCTCGTTAAAATCGTGTGGTTGGCAATGGCGCTCGCTTTTGCCTGCGGGTTATTGCGCCTCTCCAGATTCCGGTATAAACTCAAGTCTGAGGCGAGCTTGAAAATCAGCCCCATCCTGACGCCTGCGTCGACCTTGGCTGTAACGCCATTGCGGCGCAGGTTAGTGTTTTCTTTTGGGAAATTGAACGTTTTTTGCACCACGTGGATTTTGTATTGCGGGTGTTTTTTCTTGAATTCCGCTATCCTTGCCGCGGTATTGTCCCACGGTTTTTTGTAGGTGGGCCTGTTGACTAAAACGATTAATTCGAAAGCGGTTGGGTCGGCCTCGTGCTGCCTGGTGGTCCAACCTTCCAGCACCCTGCTGATGTTTTCCTGCTCCATGTGTGCCGGAATTACGACGCTTAGCTTGCAATTCGGGTGCATTGGCGGTAGTGAACGGCTTATTTCGTTTAACTCTTGGAGATAGCCTTGCCTAAGCCCGTTCAACCTGTAAAGCATTGATAAATGCGCTGGGTTTTTGCTTGATGGAATAATGCCCTCATGGCGTTGCAAATAGCCTTGCTGTTGCCTGATTCTTTTCCCTGCAATTCTCGACAGGGCCAGTCCGGGCTTCCTGCCCATTATGGTTTCCCTAGCTGACCTGGTTTGTTGGAAAGGTCTAGGCATGCTTTTCAA
>DUGE01000018.1 GCA_013331595.1 Microcaldota archaeon
TATTCCTTGTCGAATGTTCCGCCTGTAACGAAAAGTCTTATGGTCATAATACTACCTTCATGGGTAAGCCCTGTTTATCACTCGCGGGAAGGGAATTGCATCGCGGATGTGTTCCAGGTTCAAAAGCCATTTGACGAATCTTTCAATGCCGAGGCCGAAGCCGCTGTGGGGAACGCTGCCGTACTTCCGCAAGTCCAAATACCACTCGTAGTCCTTGAGGTTGAGTTTTTCTTCCTTCATTCGCTGCACGAGCTTGTCGTACTCCCAAATCCTTTCGCTCCCACCGATGATTTCCCCATGGCCTTCTGGCGCAAGGACATCGGCATTCTTTACGTGTTCTCCGTCGTCGGCAATCTCCATGTAGAACGGCTTGATTTTCTTCGGCCACTCGTAAACGAACAAAGGCTTTTCCAGGCCTTTAGTCAAGAGCTGCTCGTGCTCCACGCCGAAATCATCGCCCCACTCTATCTTGTTTCCCAGCGATTGCAGCTTGTCGATTGCCTTGTCATAACTAAGCCTGTGGAATGGGGCTTTAACCGCAGCCAATTCCTCAGGCTTGCGCTGAAAGTATTTTAGCACAGGGTTTTTTGCAAGCTTTTGCGTCACGAACTGGATCATTTCCTCTTGCAGGCGCATGTTATCCTCGTTGTCGAAGAACGCAGCCTCTTCCTCGAAATGCCAGTATTCAGTCAAGTGCTTTACTGTCCGCGATTTCTCGGCGCGGAATGAAGGCGCGAGTATGAATATTTTTTCCAGTGCGGTGATGAACGCCTCGTTGTACAATTGCCCGCTTTGGCTCAAGTACGCCTTTTGCCCGAAGTAGTCGAATTCGAACAGTGTGCTTCCGCCCTCACAGGCAGAGGTGGTAATCATGGGCGGCGCAACTTCGACAAAACCCCGCTCGTCGTAAAACAAGCGCAAGTCCTTGACAATTTCAGCCCGGGCTTTCATGATGTTGGTCAAGTGCGTCGAGCGCAGCCACAAGTGCCTAACATCGAGCAGGAATTCGGTGCTCTGGTCTTTGCCTATGGGGAATATTTCACTAAAGTGGATTACCTTGAAGCCCTTCACCTGGATTTCAAAACCGCCTGGCGCCCGCTCGTCCTTTTTCACGTCGCCCTCAACCACTACTGACGATTCGATGAGCGCCTTGTCCGCTTCCTTGAATTCCTTTTCGCTGACAGAATCTTTCTTGATGGCGAGTTGTATTACGCCGCTTGAGTCGCGCAGGGAAAAGAAAATCAGGTTGCCTTGCACGCGCTTGCGGTGTATCCACCCGCGTAGGGTGACGCTCGCCTTTGCCTTGCCGTCAAGCACTTCCCCGATTTTGGTGATGTGTTCGTCTTTCATATACCTTCACGCAATTTGTTTGAAAAACTAATTAGTGCCGGTGTTTGTTTAAATCATTTGCCCAGGCGCGCTCTGCTTTCATGCCTGTGCCATTCTGTTTCGCTCAGTTCATCAAGCTCGAATTGTTTCCGTATCCTATTTTCCAACTGCCATTGGATTCTAGACGTGTTGAGTGGCCTGTCGCTTTTGAACAGGGGCAGCCCTTCCAGTTCCTTTATGGAGCTTGTTGAGATCAGTTCTCTTGCGAGAAAACGGGCTATTGTTCTTGCCTTTTCTGTCGGGTCGTTGCGAATTCGTTCTGGAAGGTGTGGTTCAAGCCAGCCGGCCAGCACCCCGAGGCGCTTCCCTGTGTTTTCGTTTTCTGCAGTTGCCATTGCCTGCAGGTTCTTTTGCATTTCTTCATGCAGTCTTTTATAGTGCTTTTCCGTTTCACCGGTTGCGAGCGGCATCCAGTAAATCCTGCTGCCCGAAGTCGGTTTCCCGGCCTTCCGTTTTTCTTCCTCTGCGCTGAATGTAGGCTCGTGCAAAAGGAAGCCCATCTGCTCGAAAAACCTGAAGTTTTCAGGGGTGACCGCGTGCAGGAAAACCTTGGTGGCACGCCTCTCTTTCGCCTGCGCTAGCCCGTAGTTCATCAACGCTCCCCCCACGTTGCTGCGCCTGAATTCCGGGAGCACCGCCAAGTCTATGATGTGGTGGTGCGGGGAAAAAACAGAGCCTCCACGCGTTCTTGCAACCGTGGAGTCCATCAAGCGTTTCAGCCCTTCAAACCTTTTAGGTGACGTGAATAGCATCCCGACTATCCTGCCAGTTCTCTCTTGAACCGCTTTGAACACCATGCCATCGCGAAGGCGTGTTCCCAGTTCTTCAATTGGCGCCTGGAATTCCGGCGAGAAGCTTTTCCGCTCAACTTCGTGCAGCTCGTCAAGGTCTTCCTGGCTTGCGGGTTCTATGCTTATGCCCTTGGGCGCCTGCCTTAGTTTTTCTTCGGAAGTTCTAAGGGGCGCGAGCGAAAGCTTGAATTTTTTCCTCAACTGTAATTCTTTTTCACCGCTAAGGCCTTTCACCCTGCATAGTATCGTTTTTCCTGCCGGTGCCATTCGTGCAACCCAGCCGCTGTCCCTGGCCGTTTTAGGTTTTACTATTTCTGCAGCTCCGCCCAGGCTGAGTGCTTCCCTGCGTATTTTCCTGAACGCCTGCCGGTCTCCAAGAAAATATTCAAATTCCGGTTTTCCCAGGAAAACCCTCCTAACGAGGTTTCTGGCGGTTTCGGCTCCTTGAATAGCAAGCGGGCCGAATTTCCGGGGAAAAAACTTTTTTACCATGGGAATTGTTTTTCTTCAGAGTTTAAATTCCTGCGCCCCTGGAATGGGGAAATAGCCTTCTTTCAGGGCAACAGCGAAATATGTTTTGGTGTGGATTTCGGCCATGCGGTATAGTTTTTGCACCGTCCTGTAAAACTCATCCTTGTCTTTTGCCCTGAATACTGCAATGATATCGTAGTCGCCGGTCGTTGCATATGCTGAATCTATTTCCGGCAGGCGTATCAGGTCCTCAGCTATTTTTTCGTAGACCGTTCCTGGCGCGGTTATTCCCACCAGGCCAAGCAGTTCAAACCCCATTTTATTGTAATCCACCCGGGCAGTATAGCCGTTAATAACCCCATTTTTTTCCAAGGCTTTAGTGCGGTTCATTATTGTGACCGGCGAAACTCCCAGTTTTTTCGCCAGTTCCCGCCAGGTTTGCTTGCAGTTTGCCTTCAGCTCCTCAAGTATCCCGTTATCCAGGTCGTCCAGCTTAATTTTTTTAACATTAACTGCAGTTTCTAGGCTGTTTTCTTTCTTTTTGTTCATTTTTTCACCTTGATTTAGCCCTTTTGTTTAAAAAAAACACGAGAATCTTTATTAACGCATTGGTTAAAATAGAGGTGGTTTGAGTTAAGGGAAAGGCGGCGTCTTGAAGCAACCCCAAGGAGGCGTTCCCCCTTTTCCCTTTTTAGCGGCAGAATGACTTTTGGCTTTTTGCCTATGCGGAGGTTCGCATGTATGTAATGCCAAGCGGCTTTCAAAATGCCGGCGCTTTAGCCCTGTTGGCTTTGCTGGCCTTGGNNGTCCTAGTGTTCCTGCTTATAGTGCTCGTTTTTCCAGGGAAGAACCGCGGCCAATTCCCGAGGAATGACCCCACAATGTAGCCAAGAAAAACGTTTTTATTCTAGCGCGTTTTGATTCGTTTCAGAAATGACTCTAATGTACTTGGGGTTCAAGAACACCACAATCTTCATTGCTTTCGCTTTTTTCCTTTTCGCGCTTTTCAAGGCAGACTACGCCTTGGCGCTAGTGTTTATTGCAATAATGGCCCTCTCGCGCTAGGCCCGCGGTTCCTATTCAACGCGCAGCTCGCGGCCCTTGGCCTTGGCGATTTTAGGTATGCGAACTTCAAGCACGCCGTTTTTGAAAGTGGCTTTAGCCTTTGAAGCGTCAACTGCTGTTGAAAAGCTTATGTACTCGCTGTAGCCCTTGAAGCGCGCGGAGTAAGCTTTGTACTGCACGCCTTCCCTTTTCTTTTCCTCGTGGTGCCTGCTCTTCTCTTCGACCTTGATGCTCAAGCCGTTCTCGTCCACGCGCAATTTGACGTCCTCTTTCTTTATGCCGGGCAGTTCGGCAGTAACAACTATTTCCTCTTCGGTCTCGAAGGAATCAACGAACGGGCGTGAGAATTCGTTCCAAAACTTTTCCATGCGCGCAGGCAGCGGGACGTCAAAGTCGAGCCACATCCGGAATGGGTCGAAATAGCGTTTTCCCGGGCGTTTCACTTGCCTCACCTCTTAATCTGGATTTTATTTTTAATAAAAAATAGGCAAATAAATTTCTTGCGCCCATGAATGGGTTTTAATCCCTCAGGAAACCCCAGGGCAGCCCGCTAACCGGGTCGAAGGCCGGCACTTTATCTAACGCCTTGCGAAACCTTCGAACTTTACTCTCGAGAATTGGCGTGGGCTCGCCGCTCACCATTATTGTGTAGTTCGGTTGATCCCCGTAATTGCCATAACTTCTTCCGGTTCTGCTCCATAATTCTTCTTCCTGTGCAAAGTTTCCCGTTACTCGTTCAGTCGTTATTGTTCCTGGCCAATGCCAAGCTTCAAGCCCCAAAGTTACGTTGTTACCCATGTGCGCCTTAAGCCCGCCATTGGTTGCACGGATTTCGTATGAGTCTGCAAAGAAATGTTTCAATGCAGCAACGGTTACGCTGCGGCTTTCAGGAGTCATCCTCCTAAAAAGGCGCACTGCCGCACGATAAACTTGTTTCGTCTGCCCTTTGGCAATCTTGCCTTGGTGCTTGCTGATTTGGCTTGCCACCCACTGCTGGATTAGCGGGTCTAAAGGCTTGCTTTCATGTTTAGGCCGCGGCCTGTAGTACTTAAGTTTCCGTCCGAGTGAAAGTTCTGGTTCCGTTGCTTTTTCTTCAGGTTTACCCTGTATTTGGGTTGCTGAGCGCTTTGTAAATATTGCTCGTAATCGAGACCAGCCTCTGCGAACTGTTTCAACCCTAGGCATGTCTTCAACCTATTCCTGTTTTCTAATTCCAACTATTTTCAGCAATAAAACTTTTCTTTCCGTTGGTAGGTGAAGTTCGTCATCAATATTTACTTTACAGCTGTGGTTTTTCCTAAGTTTTTGTATTCTTTCTGATCCTTTTGAACCTGCACGATAACCTGTATGCCCACTGGCATCAACATGACGATAACTAACTCCGCCCTCTTTATTAATGAAAAACAATCCTTGGCAAAGACCAATTTTAAGCAAATCATTGTGAAGCGGAGCTTCAGGGGGCAAGCCGTATATTTCCCGAAGGCTTGCCTCTATTTTTTGAGAAAACGGCGGGGTGCCTTGCCCTTGTAAAAGCGGCATGCCCATTTGAGGGTCGCGGCCGACGGCAAAGCCTTTGAATTTTGTTAGTTCAAATTCTATTTCATGCAAAATCTCAGGGTAATTTGGGTGTGGCATGTGCAAAAGTTGAACTTTAACGAAAACTCGAGGTTCTGCTGTCATTAAATCCCCTTATTTGTTCTGTCTTTTTTTCAAGAGCCAAGTATGAAAAAGCTGACTGCAGCCGCAGCAATTCCTGCAAAAACCATTTTTGCCCCGGAAACGATGAGGTTTTCCTTGCTTATCCTGGCCAAAATTATCCCGAGCAGGAACAGGCAGGCTGCTGCAACGGCAAATGCAACGTTATACGCTTCTTTTGCGGGCATGAACGCAAAGGCACTTGCAACTATCAGCGTGGACATTAGCGGTGAAAAGCCGTCAACGAAGGCAACGAGGTAAGACGCGCTTTTATGGGCTTTGCGCAAGGCGATTTTTTCGTCCGCTTCAAGGATAGTTTCATCCAATTTCCTAAGCACCAGTGCCCTTTCCGCCTGTTCGGTCATAAACGCGCCCCAGGCGCCGCTGAAGGCGATTGCAATCCCTGCGGAAATGCACATTGTTAAAACCAAGCGCGAATCCTGGATTCCGCCTATTTGCGCGCCGGCGAGAATCCCGATGGTGGTCAGAATCCCATCGAAGGAATTCATTACAAAATACCGCCTTGCCAGGCTGATGACGCCCGCTTTCTTCAAGTAGCGGTATTCGGTAGAGAATTTTTCAAACATCGCTTGCCTCTCGGTTTTTTACTTCGTTGAAAAAGAAAAATCAGCTTATCTCCTTTTGAGGCGCCTTCTTTTCGCGCGATAGTTCGCTTGCTCCTGCCTTCCATACGCTCCCGTACTTGTCCTGCAGCTGCTCTTCCACGTTCCGCCCTCTTTTGAACGCTAGCAAAACGTCGTCCCGCGAAATCAAGTCACGGCCGTTCGCGAAAGCAAAATCTCCTGCCAAGCG
>DUGE01000059.1 GCA_013331595.1 Microcaldota archaeon
CCAAGAACGCTTTCGAATACATCAAGTTCGTCGAAGGGGAATTGAAAATCCCCACGAAAACCGTTTCGCTCGGGCCCGCCCGGGAAGAAACGATTTTCGTAAATCATTAAGGTGCAAAAAAAAATGGATTTCATTCACGCTGGAAAGGTGAAAAACGTTTTCGCCGTAAGCGACAGCGAACTCGAATTCGAATTCTCCAACAGGGTTTCGGTCTTCGACAAAATCATCCCCTCGGACATTCCGTTCAAGGGGGAAACGCTTTGCAGGACGAGCGCGTACTGGTTCAAGATTTGCAGCAACGCAGGAATTAAAACCCACTTTCTCTCCATGCCTTCGCCCAACAAAATGCGCGTCAAGCGCGTGGAAGTAATCCGCGACAACGCGAGAATCAACACGCAAACGCGCAATTACTTGATTCCGCTCGAGGTCATCGTGCGCTATTACGCGTACGGCTCGCTGTACGACAGGATTTTGGACGGCAAGGTAAAGCCGGAACAGCTGGGCTTTCTGTCAGGCCACAAGATTGCCAAGGGGGAAACGCTTCCCTCACCTTTCTTCGAGGTCACCACAAAACTGGAAAAAATCGACAGGCCGTTGGATAAGGAAGAAGCAGTAAAAATCGCAGGGCTCACGCCGCAAGAGTATAAGGAACTCGAGGAAACCACGCTGAAAATCGACGAGCAAATCAACCCGCGCGTGAAACAACGCGGGCTCGTTCACGTTGACGGCAAGAAGGAATTCGCTTTCGACAAAGACCGCGCGCTCATGGTGGTCGACACGTTCGGCACTCCTGATGAAGACAGGTTTTGGGACAAGGCCGAGTTCGACAAGGGCAATTACGCCGAGAAAAGCAAGGAGTTCGTGAGGCAATACTACAGGGAAAGCGGCTACCACAAGGCGCTGTACGATGCACGAGAAAGCGGTTTGACCGAGCCTGAAATCCCGCCTTTGCCGCAGGACAAGGTTGAAGAGACGAGCCGCATTTACATTGAATTGTTCGAGCAAATCACGGGCCAGAAATTCAGGTAATAAAAGATGGATGTTGCCATAAGTAAAGTCAATTCGAAAGGACAGATTACCATACCAAAGGCTTGGATGAAAGAGCTTGGAATAAAATACGGGCAGACAGTATCGTTTTCGAGAGTTAAAGGTGAAATTATTCTTTCGGCTCTTTAAAGCTTTTCCGGGTTTCAAAAACTTAAATCATTTTTACAAAAAAGGGTGATTTCATGAAAAACAAGGTTGCAATTCTCATGGGTTCGAAGAGCGATTTGCCGCACGCCGAGAAAATCGGGGCGATGCTGAAAGAACTCGGCATTGGTTTCGAATATCATGTTGCTTCAGCCCACAGGACGCCCGCTAAAGTAATGGGCTTGGTTGAAGACCTTGAAAAGGAAAACGCCGTGATTATCGCCGTTGTTGGATTAAGCAATGCCTTGAGCGGAATGCTTGCAGGTATAAGCACGCTTCCCGTAATCACTTGCCCTCCAAATACCGAGGATTTGATGTCTTCTTTGAGAATGCCTCCGGGAGTGGCCCATGCTACAGTTTTGGACCCGAAGAATGCGGCGCTCATGGCCGCGAAAATCATCGGCTTCAACGACCCGGCAGTTAAAGGCAAAGTTCGCGTTTTCCTCAAGTCAGCACAGGACAAGATCGAGCAGACCGACGGGGAAGTAAAAAAGCATTAAGTTAGAAACACAGCCAAGAGGACGATTTTTTGCCAGCGGCGTTAATCTCAGTTTTCGACAAGATTGGAATCGTCAGTTTCGCCAGGGGACTTCACGGGCTGGGCTTTGAGATTATTTCCAGCGGTGGAACTGCAAAAACCCTGCGTGAAAACAAGGTTCCCGTAACTGAAGTTTCTGATTACACGGGCTTTCCGGAAATGATGGACGGCCGCGTGAAAACACTACACCCCAAGATTCACGGTGGAATCCTCTACAAAAGGGGAAATAAAGAGCATGAGGAAGCGAAGGAAAAGCACGGCATCAAGTCAATCGACCTCGTGGCCGTCAACCTTTATCCATTTGAGAAAACAATTGCCAAGCAAGGCGTTGTTTCTTTCGAGGAGATTATCGAAAACATCGACATCGGCGGGCCATCGCTAGTAAGGGCAGCGGCGAAAAACTTTGAGTCAGTCGGGATTGTCGTTAACCCAAGCGATTACGAGCACGTTTTGCACGAGCTGCAGGAGCACAAAAAGCTTTCCCACGCCACGCGCGCGGAATTGATGCGCAAGGCTTTCGAGCACACTGCCGCTTACGATGCGGGCATTGCCGCGTTTTTCGCCAAGCAACAGAAGGGCAGCGCGAGTTTTCCTGAAAAGCTCGTGTTGAGCTGGGAAAAGGCCATTGAACTTCGCTATGGGGAAAATCCACACCAGAAGTCGGCGTTCTACCGCACTCCCGGCGAGCAGGCTTTTTCCGACTTGCTCGTGCAAGGCGGGAAAGAATTGAGCTTCAACAACATCCTGGACGTCAACTCGGCATGGTCTTTGACCAACACTCTTGCAAGCGGCATGCACTCGTGCGTTATAGTCAAGCACAACAACCCCTGCGGCGTTTCCCTGGCGGGAAGCCAACTGCAAGCATGGCAGAAGGCTTTCGCTGGAGATACAATCTCGCCTTTCGGGGGAATAATCGCGTTCAACAGGCCGCTTGAAGCTGAAACTGCAAGGGAAATGACAAAGCTTTTTCTTGAAGTCGTCATTTCACCTGGCTTTGCCGACGGGGCGTTGGAAATTCTCGGGGAGAAAAAGAACTTGCGCGTGATTAACGCCGAGGCCCTTGTTGGAAAGCAGAAGGCTTTCGACGGCAGGACTGTTTTGAACGGGTTTTTGTGGCAGGAGGCGGACAACTCCTTGCTGAAGGAATTCAAGGCGGTTACCAAGCGCGAGCCCAGCGAAGGCGAAAAGCGCGACTTGAACTTCGCATTGGCGGTGTGCAAGCACGTGAAGAGCAATGCAATAGTGCTGGCGAAAAACCTGCAGGCCATAGGCATTTGCGGGGGGCAGACCAACCGCGTTGACTGCGTTTTCATGGCGGGCGAGAGGGCCAAAAAATTCGGTTTCAACACTTCCGGCTGCGTAATGGCGAGCGATGCGTTCTTCCCATTCAAGGATTCCGTAGAGAAGGCTGCGGATTTAGGCGTTAACGCAATAATCCAGCCTGGCGGGAGCATTAAGGACAAGGAGAGCATTGACGAGTGCGACAAGCACGGCATTTCCATGGTTTTCACGGCAATGCGGCACTTTAGGCACTAGAACGCGGTTGAAAAACAGGGGGAATAAAAACAAGGTTAAAAAGTCTTTAGTTTGAAATAGTCTTCTATTTGTTTTGACGGGGTTGAATGGGTAAATGTGCGGGATTATTGGGATTCTCAATGCGGACGGCAGAGACTCTTCCACGCAAGCTTACACTGCCCTATTGGCCTTGCAGCACAGGGGCCAAGACTCGTGCGGCATAATTTCTTTTGACGGCTCCAGGCTCAACTTGAAGAAAGGCGTGGGCCTTGTCTCGCAAGTGTTCAGCGAAGAAAACCTTCTTTTGCTGAAGGGAAGCATTTCAATCGGGCAAGTCCGCTATTCAACAGTGGGAGGCTCGCTCAAGCGTGACGCCCAGCCGTTCAACGTATCGGTTCCGGTTAACGCGGCAATGGCGCACAACGGCAATGTCGTGAATTACGACGAGCTTAAAGCTTACTTCGGCCCAAAAATCGAGTCAGGCTGCGACGTCGAGGTCATACTCCACGTTTTTGCCGAGGAATACGCAAAAACCCGCAACGGCAACAGCGAAGGGATTTTCCAGGCGGTCAAAAGGGTTTTCGAACGCGTCAACGGGGCCTATAGCGTTGTCACCATAGTGGAAAACGGGCTTTTGGCATTTCGCGACCCTAAAGCCATACGCCCGCTAGTCATGGGCAAGAGCAAGGACGGCAAAACAATTGCGTTCGCATCTGAAACAGTTGCCCTCGACGCGCTGAAACTTGATTTCGCCATGGACATTCCCGGCGGCGAAGCGGTTTTCATAGACTTGAAAGGCAAAATGCACGAGAAGAAAATCGACGTCAAGCCTGCCGAGCATTGCATGTTTGAGTACGTTTACTTTTCCCGCCCGGACTCGCAGATTGACGGCAAGAGCGTTTACGAAACGCGCCTTGCTTTAGGAAAGGCGATAGGGGAGAGGCTGAAGGACAAGGGCGACGTTGTTGTTGCTGTTCCAGACACGGCAAGGCCTTCGGCATATGCCCTTGCAAATGCCATGGGCATTCCCAATGAAGAGGGCCTCATCAAAAACAGGTACGTCTGGCGCACATTCATCATGCCCACCCAAAAGCAGAGGGACAAGGCGATTGGGGTGAAGCTTAACGTCAACAAGCCGGTTGTAAACGGAAAGAAGGTCATTCTCGTTGACGACAGCATCGTGCGCGGCACGACGTCACGCAAGATAGTGAGGCTAGTGAAGGAACACGCGAAAAGCGTTCACTTCGTATCCACCTGCCCGCCAATAATCAACCCGTGCTATTACGGCGTCGATTTCCCGGACGAGGCAGAGCTTATCGCCCACACTAAAAGCACCGAGGAAATACGCAAGGAACTGGACGCAGACCAGTTGACGTATGCAACGGTTGAAGACTTGAAGAAAGCCATTGGCGTTCCCCTTTGCACGGCATGCCTTACGGGAGAATACCCGACTAAAGTGACTGAAGAGTACAAGCGCCAGTTGCGCGATGCAAGGCGCAAGGACCGCGATCTCGTAACAGACGAATTCAAGGAAAACGGCAGCGTGGAAAGCGGCGAATACAGCGACACTTCAAGGTAATTTACATGAAAGCGCTACTCGTCGGCGGAGGGGCTCGCGAGCACGCCATGGCAAAACGCCTTTCTGAAGGAAGCGAAATCT
>DUGE01000012.1 GCA_013331595.1 Microcaldota archaeon
GCACGTGCGCGTTTCAAACATTGAAGTGGGGCATATTGCTGCAACCCTGCGAGAATCGCTTTTGGAAAAGGCTTTTGATGCTGCCGAGCGGCTTGTTGAAGCCTGCAGGCAAGAATACGCACCCGGAATAATCGGGCCTTTCGCCCTCCAAGGCTGCATTGTCAGCGAAGAGGGCAAGGAAGACCTTGTTGTCTTTGATGTGAGCTTGCGCGTTCCAGGCTCGCCAGGCATAACTGCCACGCCTTACACTTACTATAATTATGGCGAAAGCGTTTCAATCGGCAGGAGGATTGCCATGGAAGTCAAGCAAGCTGCAAAAAGCGGAGAGTTAAAGAAAATAGTGACCTAATGATTTGAAACAAAATGTTTGTTGAGCGTAATGTTTGGAAATTCCGCGTGTGATTGGCTTTAGGATTTTGGAAAAGTTGAACGGATAAAGTTTACTAAACCATTGTGAACTTAAAAAGACTGGTGGAAAAATGATTTCGCGTGAAGAGATTGCAAAACAACTGAAAAAATACGACAAGAAGAAACTTGCTATTGCCACAATTTGCTCTCACTCGGCACTGCAGATTTTCCACGGCGCGAGACAAGAAGGCTTTCGAACAATAGGCATTTGCACTCCAGACCGCCGCGAGCTTTACGAAAGCTACCCCCTCGCCGCGCCCGACGAGTTTATCATTGTCAACAAGCCTTCCGATGTGCTTTCGGAAAAAATTCAGTCCCAGCTTCTCCGCAAGAATGCGGTAATAGTGCCGCACGGCTCTTTCGTTGAATACGTTGGGGAAAAAAACATTTGCGACTCTTTCCAAGTTCCCATGTTCGGCAACCGCTTGAGCTTAAAGTGGGAGGGAGACCGCAAGAAAATGATGTCGTGGCTCCACCAGGCTGGTTGCCACATTCCCCGGCATTTTGAAACTCCGTCGCAAATCGACCGCGTTGTGATAGTCAAATTCAACGGCGCCAAGGGAGGCAGGGGCTATTTCCTCGCTAATTCCACCGCCGATTTCGAGAAGAAAATGAAAAAACGCATTGCAGAAGGGCTGGTTTCAAAGGAAGATGCTGAAACTCCCAATATCCAGGAGTTCATTAACGGCGTTCGCTACTACCCCCACTACTTCCAATCGGTCTTGATGGGTTACCGGAAAGGCGAAAAAGAGCGCACGGAATTGTTGAGCATGGACAAGCGGCTGGAAAGCAACGTTGACGAAATCTATAGGATTATGGCCGCCGGAACACTGCAGGAATTGGACATCAACCCGACTTACGTTGTCACGGGCAACGCCCCCATTACAATCCGCGAGTCGATGATGCCTGAATTGCTTTCAATTGGAAAGCGCGTTGCTGCGACGAGCAAAAAGCTTTTCGGGGGCATAGTTGGCCCGTATTGCGTTGAGATGGTCGTCACTCCAGACTTGACGCCCTATTGTTTTGAAATCTCGGCGCGCATCGTCGCAGGCACGAACTTGTACCCCATGGGCTCCTTCCTCTCCGCTTACCTATTCAAAGAGCCGATGTCCACCGGCAGGCGCATCGCCCGCGAGCTGAAGCTGGCGGGAAAACAAAACCGGCTTGATGAAGTTTTGTACTAACGGTTCGGGGGAGTTTATATGGACCCAAGTATTTTTGATTCTGGTTTTGAATTGCTTAAAACCAAACCCTCTAAAAAGAAAAGAAAAACCCTAACTCCTGCGCAAAGAATTTTTGTTTGGGAACGGCCAAAGCTTTATGGCCGAAAATGTAGTATTTGTCATGAAAAAATAACTAAACTATCGGATTTGGAATTAGATCACACAAAAGCTTATTCTAAAGGTGGAACGAGGTTAGCGTTGTCGCATAAGGATTGTAACCGGCTAAAATCTAGTGGCAGTTTAGGAAAGATTCATAGGACGTTAGGAATTAAATCTACAAAGAAAAAATCGCCGCGTAAGAAAACCAGACCTAAAGGGCGTTATTGGATCAATCCCCTACCTGGCAGGCGGGAACGGCTGGATGACGAGTTGTTGGGCGAGGCGCGGAAGGCCAAAAAACTGGGCGTGGGCTCGTTCAGGAGGAGCGAGCTTTATGACTGACCGTTTGGAATCCGTAATTTACCCTAGCGTGGAAAAAATAATTGAATACAACTTACTAGCCATTAGCTTGATAAAAGCGAAGAAAGGAGACAAAGCACAAGTACTCAGCAAAGAGAGATTGGCTAGCCTGTTGGAAGAATGCAAGACGCTAAATGGCGATGTTTACGACAAAGCCGTGTTTTTGCTCGCGTCACTAATACGAAAACATCCGTTTGCAAGCGGCAATAGGCGCACTGCATTTATAGTTACAAAAGCGTTTTTAATCGAAAACGGCGTAAGCTTTAATGTCAAAGACGACCCTTCACAAGCCAGGGTAATGACTGGAATACGGGAAGGATATTATTCAAACGAAGAAATCAAAGAGTGGATTCAACATGGCAAAATCAGGGAATTCAAAAGATAAGCAGGCCTACCAGATAGTGGCAATCGAACTGGCTAATTTTAACAAGCTGATAAACGGGCACGAAAAACTCCTCAAGGCAATTGCAAGCCTTTAATCCCGTACTAACGGAATTGAAGATCGCGGCGAAGCAAAACAGGCTTGCAGACGTGCTTTATTGAATTCGTCAGTGAACAATCGTTTTAGGTGATTTTTTTTATGGTCTTAGTTGAGCTTCTTACGCTCGTCATTTTCGTTGCCATACTGGCGAAATCGTCTTCGGTGGTGGTTGAAAACGCCCAGAAGCTTGCTGTTTTCTTCGGAATAAGCACGCTTGCCTTGGGAATGCTTTTGATTGCCGTCTCAACCTCCCTTCCGGAGCTTTCGGTTTCAGTCGCATCGTCAACCGCCAACGAGGGCGCAATAGCCGCAGGAAACGTTTTCGGCTCCAACATTGCGAACTTGCTTCTGATTCTCGGCATAGGGGCATTTCTGTTCGGGTTCCGCGTTCCAAAGGGTGCGCTTACGGAAATAGGCCTGGTGCTTTTTTTCACTACCGTAATTTCCGCTTACATACTTTACCACTCCCAAGTAGCTGGAAGCGCGCTTGGCGTCCATGAGGGCGTGCTGTTGCTTTTGCTTTTCGCCTGGTATGCAAACAGGCTGCTTGGCAAAAAGAAAATCGAGCAAATGCCAAAAGAAAAGAAAATGAGCAGGCGAGAGGGGCTCAAATCCTTCCTTCTCTTCGGTGGAGGCATCATTGGCGTGATACTCAGCTCGCAATTCGTGGTTAACTCGGCCGTGGCTCTTGCCGAAAACGCAGGGCTTGCAAAAAGCTTCATTGGCGCTACCCTTATAGCCGTAGGCACTTCGCTTCCAGAGCTTTCAATCGACCTGCAGGCAATCAGGAAAAAACAATATGGGCTTGCGCTTGGCGATGCCCTGGGCTCCAACATGGTAAACCTAACGCTTGTCCTTGGCGCAGCTGCAGCCATCAATCCCATTTTGGTGCAGCTGAAAGTGTTCGTTGCCGCCCTGCTGTTCGCGGTGGTGGCGAACATGTACTTTTTCTACATCGCAGCGGTGAAAAGCAGGTTCGAAAAAAAGGAGGGCGTACTTATGCTTTCACTCTATGCTGCCTACCTGCTGGCAATCTTCTTCTTGCAGTTTTCCGGGTAACCAGCGGTAAAAATGTTGTTGGTGGCGCGTGTTGCAAAAGGGCCGCATGCCGAGATAAAAACGTAGTGCAGGGGGAGGGATTTGAACCCACGAACTCCTAAGAGAATGGATTTCACTAGCGGCTTTTCTTTTTTCCAAGGTTTTTTCTTTTCTAGAAAAGAAAAANNGGCCAGGCTTTGCTACCCCTGCACGCAACCAATTTGGTGCTGTGAATTTTTAAATGCTTTTTTCACTCGTTTGGCTCAGGGGCCTTAGATAATCCCGACGATTTTTTGAACTGCCTAGCCCATTCAGAACACCCTTTGTTTTTAATAGCCTGCAACTGTAATTGTTGCGCAATTCAGCTTTGTCGTTTTATCAGTCCGAACGGTGTTTTGGTTGAAGGTTTTGGTTACCGGCGGTGCAGGGCACGTTGGAAAGCACTTGGTTCCAGCTTTGCTTGCCAAAGGCTATGGTGTTCGTGTTGTAGTCAAGCGAGCTGAAGATGCGATTGAAGCTTTCAAAGGCATGCCTGTTGNNCCTTGCCCAAGCTCAGCCTCCTGCTTTCGATGCTGCGGTTAAGGGAGTCAATGCGATAGTGAATTTAGCTGCGTTGATGGATTCGGCCCTGCCGCGGGAAACTGTTTTTGCAGTCAACGTCCAAGCGGCGGCAAAGCTTGCCACGGCATGCAAAAAACTCTCGAAGTTCAACCGGTTCGTGCAAATTTCTTCCTCTTCTTTATACCACAACCCGAAAAAACTCCCATTTGAAGAGGATGACGAGCCTTCGCCTGGAAACGCATACGGTGAGAGTAAGCTCGAGGCCGAAAAGGCAATGCAAGAGAGCGGAGTGCCTTTCGTGATTTTGCGGCCCGTGGTGATTTACGGCCTTGGGTTTGAAAGCATTTTCAGGCCCATAGTAAAGGCTGTGCAAAAAAAACGCCTGCCAATA
>DUGE01000085.1 GCA_013331595.1 Microcaldota archaeon
GTGAAAACCGCCATCCAGAACGCGTTTTCGGTCAGCTTTCTCCAGTCTAGTGGCATGTTTTTTTCCCTCCTTTTAAGGCGGAATGCATCATGAACAGGTGTCCCCCTATGCATGCGCCAATCACGATCGTGTACAGCCAAGCGCCTCCAAACCCCGCAATCTGAAGGGCCACGATTATGATTACGGGCAAGATGCAGCACAACGCCATCATTGCGAAATGGTTTTCCTTTAGTTTTGTCCAGTGTTCCCTGAATGTCGCCATGCGCTTTACCCCTTGCTTTTTATCCGATTATCTGCCCGAGCGTTTTTCCGGTGGCTTTCTGCAAAAACGCTGGGTCAACCTGCTTCAAGCAATCCGCAAACTGGCTTGGATGGTGGGATAGGTGCTGGACGTTTGCCTCGTCGTTCAGGTTGCCGCACTCGTTGCCTACCTGCAGGGCTTGTTGTTGGAAATACTGTTCGTTCGCCTGCGTTTCCAACAGCAGTCCTCTCGCATCCCTGTCAAGCTGCGGTTTAGCGAAAGTCGAGAACGCGCTCCAAGCCAAGAGGAGCACTCCGACGAAAAGCATTGCGTAAACCAAATACTCGTTTTTCATCAGCAGCATCCGCCCCTTCTTTTTTTTCCGGTCATGTTCAACACCTCTTTTTTTACAGGAATATGGCCGCGTAAGCGGCGATTATCGCAAGACTAGCAACCGCGCTTGCTTTGAACGCGACATCCCATTGCGAAGCGGAGAGATGCCGGACTATCGGGCACTTCCCGTCTATTCCCATTTTCTTGAAAACCCCTAGCATCATCACTATTCCAACCGTGTTCGAAAGCACGCCTATGAGCAAAAAGAATTCCTGGTATTGCGCCAGGACGGTTGCGAACGCAGCAAGCCCGATGAAGGGCAGGAAATCCGTAAAATGGTGCGCGCAGCAGGCGACCATTGCGGTTGTTGACATGCCTCCCGCGGCTGCAACCCCGCCCTTTGCCTTTGCCAGAGCCGCTTTTTTGGCAATGGATTTTTTGAGCACCGCGTAAAGGTAGGCTTGGATTGAAAAACCGGTTACAAGCGCGGCGATCCACGGAAACAGGCGGTTGAATTCCGACAACGCCACGCTCCACGGGTTTGTTGCAAGCATGAGCCCGAAGAATACGGCCAGCAGGAAAAGCCCTCCGGCTATTCCGGCCAGCAAAGGCCGTTTCCAAAAGAATGCCAAAAACGCGCGCGCCATGCTTTTACCTTTACAACTTTTGTAAAAGTAATTGCCGGTCCTGATTTAAATAGTTTTGTGTGGAGCCGCGGTCACTTTATAGAGACTTTTTTCTTTGCGGAGTTTATGTGCCTGAGCGTTTTTTGCCGCATTATTGCGTAAGCGTCGGCGTTTTGCTCTTCGGCATCGATGCTGAAGCCGAAACCCCGTACCGCGGCAAAAGGCGAGAAAATCTTGAGCATTGAAGATGAGAACTTGAACCATGCTGAGGAGTTTTTAACGTGCGCCAGCTCGTGCAGGAGTACGGCTTGCATTTCTTTTTTCGTCAGGACCTCCTGCATTCCTACGCTGATGAAAATGCGGGGTTTGAAGAACGAAGTGGAGAACGCAAAGGGCTTTCCGGAATCGAAGGAGAATGCCTGGGGCGTTTTCGCGAGACCCATGCGCCTGGATTCATTGTTGACGAATGATTGTATGCTTTTGGCCGACTTGGAGCTGGCCTTCTCGTAGTACCAAGGCACGAGGACTAGCCCTGCAGTCAGGGCTGCCATTACCACTATCGGAATCGAGTAGATCAAGAGCTGGGTAAGGGTTACTGCGCAGGTTAGCGATACGGACTGGCAGGAAAGGGATACTGCAAACAAAACCAGCGGAGTGAATAGGAAAGCCAGGTGCACGTATATCAGTGTAATTCTGGTTTTTTGCGAAAGGCTCTTGTCGGTAAGCTTGGTCAGCAGAAGCAATGCCAAAGCCATGGCTGCGACGGAAATGCTTACGTTGAACGGGTTGGACAAGAATATTCCTATGGCGTTAGAAAGGTGCGGAAGCATTAGCTCTTCAAACATGATTATTCCCTATTACTTCTTGAAACGCTCGTTGAAATAGCTTACTGCAGTCGACCCAAAACTTTCCATGAGCTTGTTCACCGTGTTTTCCAAAACCGAGTATTCCAAATCTTTTTTCGATGCTTTTGCGCTGTAAACGTAGTGCTGCCCGCCCCTGCCGTAGTGGGCCTTGCGTGAAACCAGTTTTTTGTCGTGCAGCCTGTCGAGTATGACCGCTACGCTGGTAAGCGCGCATTTTCCGCGCAGCTTCTTGTGGACTTCCCTAACCTTGGCCTCGTGGCAATTGCACAATACATCCAGAACTTCGCTTTCAAGCGGGCTCAAAACCGAT
The DNA here is from genome assembly GCA_013331595.1 of Microcaldota archaeon. The sequence continues at coordinate 2,377 of DUGE01000085.1, forward strand.
TTCAGCCCCTTGGTTTTGGAACCCTTCTTCTCGAAGCGGAAGCCAGTTACGTCTACCATAAACAAGACTGCCCCCCCGGAATATTTAAAGCTTTACAACATCTGCACCACTTTATTAACCACTTCAAACACGAGAATCTCGTAAGTTTTACAAAAACTGTAAGTGTAAAAAAAGCGGATGGTGGTTTTGGATGGCTGAACACGAAAAGGACGAGAACGTGCAGAGTTTGGTTTACGTTGCTATTGCGGTTCTTGTCATGATCCTTGCTTTCAACCAGTATCAACTCGCGACCGTGAGCAGCCAGATTTCCCTTTATTCGGCACCCCGCCTTTCCTCACCCCAGGGAAGCGGGGTTGCCTCGCAGGCTTCAAACATAAACCTTCAAGCCCTGGCCGACCGGGTAATTCCGACCGGCGTTCCGGCTGTTTACGGAACCGAGCTTGGAGTGAGTTACGATGATCCGGTAGGAAGCCTGACCGTTCTCGGACTGCTCGACGGCGACTTGAATCCCGGCGGGAAACTGAAATTTTCGCAGTTGAATGCCCAGGCGCAACAGCGCTATGTGGCTATGGGCCAGATGATCGCGTGCGAATACTGCTGCGGTGCAAATGCCCTGGTGTTTCCGAACGGCCAGCCTGCTTGCGGCTGCCAGCATTCGGCTGCTATGAGGGGGTTGGCTATGTACCTTTTGATAAACCATCCAGACATGACCGACGTCCAGATTCTAGCGGAAATGGGGAAATGGAAGACGCTGTTCTTCCCGAAACAGGTTTTGAGCAAGGCGATTTCCTTCGCTTCAGCCGGGTTGGATTCCAACATCAACACGATAGACTTGACTTCGGAAAAATTCCGTGATTTCAAGGCATCCGCAATTTCGACGTCTTCCGGAAGCCCTGCATCATCAGGCTCAATCGATACGAGCGGTTGGTCGGAGGACGAGAAAATGAATTACGAAATGCATGGAATCATCCCCGCAAGAGTCCAGCAAAGCACCAGTTCAGGAAGCGCTGGTGGCGTGCTTGCGAACGCGCCGGACATGGTCGGCGGATGCTGAATTTGAAATAAAATATAAAACTGAGGTGGAGAAACATGGAACAACAGACGATTTTGGCCGCGTTGATAGGGATTTTAGTTTTAGTGAGCGTCTTCCAGGCATTCCAGCTTGTGGAGTTGAGCGGCAGGGTGCAGGGAATGAACTCATACGGCGCTCAGTCTTACTCGGTCCCGTCCGGACAGCAAAGCCAGGTAAGCGGGCAGCAACTTCCGGCCGGACTTTTGAGCGCGCCCGACATGGTAGGCGGCTGTTGACGCAATGCCGTCTGCCTGCCCCCTATTTTTTTCAGAAAAAAGGTTGGTTTTGCCAGTGAAGATGCTGTTATTCGCATTGTTGGTTTTGAGCGGCCTCGTTTTCGCCTACGCGCCTCAAAGCGCGATAGTTTACAAGAACGAGGCTTGCGGCCACTGCACTTCCTACATTTCCAGCCTTTACCAAACGCTCGATTCGATCGGAGTTAAGCAGATTGAAATCAAGGATTTTTTGAGCGACCAAGAGGCAAGGGGGGACGTGGCGTCAATCCAGGATAAATTCAAGGTTCCGGTTGAACTGCAGGGGCACTTGCTAACTGTCGTGGACGGGAAGTATTTGTTCGAAGGGCATTTTCCGCTTGAACTAATGAAAAAGTTTTTGGTTGATGAAGCGCAGGATTTCGATTCCCTGGTCGTGACGCAGGATTCGATGGGAGACGTAGATTCGTACTTCCACCTGAAGGACGGGGTGATTCAGGAATGCCCGATAAGCCAGCCCATTTCCGAATGCGATTCGCACGCGGGGAAAAGCGTTGCCGGGCTGGACGTGTTGAAAGTGAAGTTTGATTCGAACGCGCTAGTCCTAGCTCTGCTGGGCGTTGCGCTAGTGGTTTTGGTTTTGCTTTATTCGGGCGTGATAAAATGAGTTTCGAAACCCTGATTCCGCTGGTGGCCGTTTCTGGAGTAATCGACGGCTTGCACCCTTGCGGTTTTGCGGTTTTGCTTTTCTTCATAGCATTCCTGCTTTCGTTAGAGCACCAGCGGAAGGCAATCTTGTTGATGGGCGCGGCGTTCATTTTCGGAGTTTTCGCCACGTATTTGCTCATCGGACTGGGAATTTTGACGGTGTTCACTTTCTTCACCCCCCACTTTATTTCCAAGCTCGGCGCTTACCTCGTCATTCTCGTGGGCTTGATTGACTTGAAGGACGCTTTCGCCGGGACGAGCACGCTTAAAATCCCGAAGTTCGCTTCCCCGCACATCAGCAAAACCATTGAAAAAGCCACACTTCCCGCGGCGCTAGTCGCCGGGCTGTTGGTGGGGTTGTGCGCGTTTCCGTGCGCTGGCGGGATTTACGTGGCGGTGTTGGGCTTGTTGAACGCGCAAACCACCGCAATGCAAGGTTTGGCTTTGCTCGTGCTTTACAATTTGATGTTCGTTTTGCCCCTGGCTTTTGTTTTGCTGTTCGCCTCCAACCCTAAGGTGATCGACGGAATAGAGCGTTTCCAGCACAAGCACAAGAAGGCGTACAAACTCGCATTGGGGGCAATAATGATTTTGTTCGGGCTGCTGATCCTGTACGGCGGGTTCATGTGAGGGGATTGTGGATGATTTGCAAGAAGTGCAAGAAAGTGTTTTACGACTGTTGCGGCATAAGCCCGGTTTGCCCCGCATGTGAGAAGGGCATGAGCAAAAGCGAAATCGCCGCTTTGTTGAAAGACTAGTTTTAAGGAAACCCCTTCCGCGCGCGGTTTTGAAAACTTTAAATCCTTTGCCTGCCTTCTCGTTATCGTGGGGGAGGAGTTGATAAGAATGGCTAGGCTCAGCGGCAAGGTTGCACTTATTACGGGCGCGAGCAAGGGCATAGGCGAAGGCGTCGCCCGCGTTTTCGCGAAGGAAGGCGCGAAAGTCGTTATTGCGGACGTGGATGTTGCAACAGCAAAGAAAGTCGCTTCTTCAATCGGCTTGGGTGCTCTCGCAGTAGAGTGCGACGTTTCCAACGCGGGCCACGCGAAGCAAGCGGTCGCGGCCGCAGTTGAAAAATTCGGAAAAATCGACATTCTCGTCAACGACGCGGGAATCTATCCGTTCAAGAATTTTCTCGACCAGGATTTCGGCGACCCGGCTTGGAACAAGGCTTTGGCCGTAAACGTAGAGGGCGTCAGGAACTGCACTCTCGCCGCGGCAAAGCAAATGAAAAAACAGGGCAAAGGCGGGAAGATAATAACGATTTCGAGCATTGCAGCAGTCAAAGGATACCCTGGGTTGGTGCACTATTGCACGACGAAAGCCGCGGTTTTGGGTTTCACGCGTGCGCTGGCGTTGGAACTAGCTCCTTTGAAAATAAACGTGAACGCCGTATGCCCCGGTTTGATAGACACGCCGGGAGTGCATGCTGTGGGGATGAGCAACGAAGTCGTCAGACAGACGGCTAAAACAATTCCACTGCAGTTTTCTGGAAAGCCTGAAGACATTGCCTGGGCGTGCGTTTACCTT